>JAFWGJ010000131.1 GCA_017512405.1 bacterium
ATAATACCTTCCTTACCATAAGTTATACTTGCGGCATTTTCACCAACCTTAATACCTTTACCCAAAGGTTCTGCACCATATAGATTTACACTTTCATCATCCAAAAATGCACTGAACATACCTATCGCATTAGAACCGCCGCCTACACAAGCCACAACATGGTTTGGTAATGCACCTGCAAGTTCAAGCATTTGAGCTTTTGCTTCTCTGCCAATTACAGATTGGAAGTATTCAATAATCATAGGGAACGGATGAGGTCCAACAGCAGAACCTATTGCATACATTGCCGTATCATATTCTTTTGAATAAGCAATAAATGCTTCATCAACTGCTTCTTTTAAAGTTTTAGTACCGCTTTCAACAGAAACGATATTTGCACCTAAAATTTTCATTCTGTCAACATTTGGCTTTTCTTTGATAATATCAACAGCACCCATATAAATATCGCAATCAAGCCCCATAATTGCAGCTGCGGTAGCTGTTGCAACACCGTGTTGTCCTGCGCCTGTTTCTGCAATAAGTTTTGTTTTACCCATTCTTTTTGCAAGTAAAGCTTCACCTAGAGAGTGATTAATTTTATGTGCGCCTGTATGGTTTAAATCTTCACGTTTTAAATATATATCTGCACCATATTTTTCAGATAAATTTTTAGCGTAATATACAGGGCTGGGACGACCTGCATAATGTTTTAATAAATGATTTAATTCCTTGTTAAATTCTACATCATCTTTCGCTTTTAAAAATTCTTGCGTAATTTTTTCAAATTCTGCTTTTAAATCATCAGGTAAATAATTACCTCCAAATTTTCCGAAATAACCTTTTTGGTCAGGTTGAATATTACATTTTGACATCATTTCTATCATTTTTTCTCCTTTATTAAATATTTTGTAACTACTGACTTATTATTTTTTAAAATTTTTGCGCCTCTTGTAACCTTACACAAGCTTACTTTTAAATCCTGCGCAATATCACGCTGAGTTTTACCCTCAGAAAGCATTGTCAAAATACGCCATCGTTTTGAAAGCGTTTCTACTTCTGATTTAGTTAATAAATCAAGCAAAAAATTACAAATGCCATTTTCACTTTTTAAATTATAAATAGCATTTGAAATTGCTTCTATTTCTGTATTTCTGTTATTTGTGTTTCTATCCATAGAAACATTCTAATCAAAAAGTTTAGATTTGTCAACCGATAAACAAAAAATTATTAACTTTTACTAATATGACCTAATCTGTCATAGCCATATTTTATGATATAATTGTTATTACATTATAGGAGTTATGTCATGGATATACTATTATTTTTAGGCGGATTTTTAACAGGTGCTGTAATTGTTACGGTTATTTTTATATTTACAGGAAACAAAAATAAAAAAACAACAGAAGAACTTACTAAACAAATGGAACTGAGCTTTAAAAATATGGCTAATGAAATTTTAGACCAAAGCTCAGAAAAATTGACTAATACGAATAAAGAAAAATTAGAAGATTTCTTTTTAAAATTCAAAGAAAAAATAGAGGATTTTGAAAAACGTACAAACGAAAAATTTAAAAGTGAAAGTGAAAATTTTATAAAATTTGACGAAAATATAAAGCAATTTATTGAAGCAGGCTCAAAAATTGCCCAAGACACAACATCATTAACAAAAATAATGAAATCTGATAACAGAACACAAGGTCAATGGGGTGAAATTGTTTTAGAGAAAGTTTTAGAAGCCTCAGGATTAAGAAAAGACGAAGAATACTTGATTCAGCAAAAAGCAACGTCCACAGAAGGCAGACCTGATGCCATTGTAATGCTTCCCGAAAATAAATGTGTAATGATTGATGCTAAAACTTCACTCGCATCATTTACAGCATACCTTGAAGCTGAAACAGAAGAAGAAAAAGCTAATGCACTAAAAGCATTTAAAGACTCAACCAAAGCACATATTTCAGGACTTTCAAGCCGAAATTACAAGCCTGATGATGAGCATCTTTCACCGGAATATATATTAATGTTTATACCAATTGAAAGCTGTTATTCTCTTATGTTCTGCGAAGATTGCGCACTATGGGATTTAGCTTGGAAGAATAAAATTATGCCGGTTTCGCCATCAACATTACTTGCAAGTTTAAAAATTATAAATGCATTTTTAATGGTAAACCGGCAAAATAATAACGCACAAGAAATATCCAGACTTGCGACAAAAATGCTTGATAAATTCTCAGATATGGTTAAAAATATTCGCTCAGCAAGAGCAAAGCTTGATGATGGATTAAGACAACTTGACGGCCGTGATAGTTTAATCGCAAATGCAGAAAAAATGACCGAATTAGGTGCTATTATGAACAAACAAATGCCGGAGCCTGAAAATAAAGAATTATTAACAGAATAAAAACTCCCTCTTGCTTTTTAAATGTGTTCATTATAGAATCATCTTGCAAATGTCTAACTACCGAAACACGCTTCAAAGTGAGCAACATTAATTCGGAAAGAGACGAGTACAATATGGATACTGCATAGCAGGTGTTATGTAAGTCCGCAAGAGAAAAGGAAAATAGAATGAACACAGATCCGATAGCAGATATGCTAACTCGCATCAGAAATGCAAACATGGTTTCACACGAAACAGTTGAAATTCCTGCTTCAAAATTGAAAATTGAACTTGCAAAATTATTGAAAGCAGAAGGTTTCATCGCAGATTACGCAGTAGATGATTCTGCAAAATTCAAAAAAATCGTTGTAACTTTAAAATATGACGAAAAACACAAACCTGTAATCACTAACTTACAAAGAGTTTCTACTCCGGGTTTAAAAACATACAGCAAATCTAAAAACTTACCAAAAGTTTTAGGCGGTATGGGTGTTGCAGTTATTTCAACAAGCAAAGGTTTGATGTCAGACAGAAAAGCTCGCAAAGAAAACCTTGGCGGCGAAATATTGTGTTATGTATGGTAGAGCATAATTGGTAGAAAAGCTCTTAAAGTTATTATTTATACCATAAGGAGAAATTAAAAATGTCAAGAATTGGTAAATTACCTATCGAAATTCCGCAAGGTGTGGAAGTTAAAATTGAAGGTCAAACAGTTACTGCAAAAGGACCAAAAGGTACTGAAACAGTAGAAGTTCGTCCTGAACTAACAGTAAAAATCGAAGATAACAAAGTATTAGTTATTCCTAATGACAATGAAAGAAAAACAAATGCTTTACACGGTTTAATGAGAACATTAGTTGCAAATGCAGTTAAAGGTGTAAAAGATGGTTTTGAAAAGAAATTAGAAATCAACGGTGTAGGTTATCGTGCAGCTATGGAAGGTAAAAAATTGAACATGGCTCTTGGTTATTCTCACCCTGTAATCATTGAACCACCTGAAGGTATCACTATTGCAGTAGAAGCTAATACAAAAATTACGGTATCCGGTACTAATAAACAAATGGTAGGCGATATTGCAGCTTTAATAAGAAGCAAACGCGGACCTGAAGTTTATAAAGGTAAAGGTATTAAGTACGAAGGCGAATATATCAGACGTAAAGCCGGTAAAGCAGGTAAGAAATAGTAAATAAGTAGCCCGCATAAACCCTTGAATCGTCAAGAAGGTTTGGGCAAAGGAGAAAAGAAAAATGATTAAACAAGAAGCTAGAAAACCAAAAGTACAAAAAAGACACCAGTCTATCAGAGTTAACCTTGAAGGTACTACTGAATACCCAAGATTGGCTGTATATAGAAGTACAAAACACATTTATGCACAATTGATTGATGATGAAAAACACATTACAGTTTGTTCCGCATCATCACTTGATAAAGACTTAAAAGAAAAATTAAAACACGGCGGTAACATTGAAGCTGCCAAAGTAGTCGGTGAAGCTATCGCTAAAAAAGCTCTTAAAGCCGGTGTTGAATGTGTTGTATTTGACAGAGGCGGATTCTTATATCACGGAAGAATTCAAGCTCTTGCAGATGCTGCAAGAGAAGCAGGATTACAATTCTAATTTGTCAAACAAAAACTGTAAAAAAGCATTTATTGTTTTTATAATAAATGCTTTTTTATTTGAAAAAATCCTTAGCAAATTTTGAAATAGCTGCAACAACATCATCGACAAGACTAAATGCTGAATTTGCAGCATGTGCAATCCTTACTGAATGTCTTAAGATTTTACCCGCCTGAAGTATTCCTATTGCTGAAATTGCAATATCAAAAAATCTTCCGCCAATCAGCATAATAATATTTTCTTTTTCTTTATCGTCATTAACTTTTCTATATTTTATTACCAGCGAAAATATTTCATACAATGCTTTAATA
>JAFWGJ010000132.1 GCA_017512405.1 bacterium
AGCATATATATTAGAGAGTATACCAATATAGAAAGTTGGCTTGTTGACTTCGGTAGTTGTATTCTTTTTACTTAATATTTCATAAATAAACCAAACAATTGTACCGAAATAAAGAATAATTGTTAATATTAAAACTAAGAAAGTTAATATAGCAAGTAATACTCCTGCCATACCTAAGTGATCATTAAATGAACAACACATAATAAAAAACCAATAGACTGCTTCACATATTCCTAAATATATTAAAAATACCATAGAATTATATTTCATATTCGTTCACTCATTGTATCCAAACAAAATAAATATAATGTCGATGAGGTTACTATTTTGGAACCCAACGACAAAGAAATTCTATCACAAGAAATACTCCCTGACAATATTTATCAGCGAATAGTTCACATCATGAAACAGTCCACTCAAGAATACTATAATATGAGAATGGTGCTGGGATTTGCAGAGTTACTAATGCCAAGTATATGACACCTTTTGATGAGTTTAAATAATTAAGTTATAATGCTTCTGCTTTAGGTTTTCTCATTCTTACAATAGCATCAAAGTCAGGAGACATACTTAATTCAAAATGAAATCTACCCCAAGGTGAAGATTCATAATTATTTCTCAACAAAGGAATACCCCAAGAAAGTCTCATTGATAAATCTCCCGGAAGATTTATTCTTATCCCTGTACCCACACTTAACAATACATCGTTTCTATTGAAACCTTCCGAGCCAGGACCTTCTCCTTTATAAGGGAATACCATACCATGATCACAGAATACAAAGCCTTTTAAATAGTTACCTATAAAGTTTTTTGTTTCATTTGTTTTTTTATCAACTCTTGTTCTTGGTGCAAGAGGGAACAATAGTTCTCCACTAACAACATATCCTGAACGACCAATTAACAAACCTTCTGAAAAACCTCTTACTGTTGCAACACCACCAATTGTAAACTGATCTGCATAAGGTACATCATCTTTAGGTATTACCTGATAATTTGCTCTTAACTGACCTACAACACCGTGTCCAAAGTCGTGTAATCTGAACGCACTGCCTTCAATTTTTACATAGTTTATATCACTTTGAAAAATAGGTGCTGCATATGCAACACTTTGATTTAAATACCAGATACCTCTTTTTGTATCATATCTGAAATTTAAACCTGTTTTTGCAGAAGGAATTTTATCTGTATATAAATCAACACCGTCAAAATTTGTTGTAGCTTGCTTGTATTCAAGTGAAGTTATACTGGATAATTCCATATAAGGTTTTCTTATTAACGGTTGATTAAAATACACACTGTAATTTTGAGAACGGCTCTTAATGTTAAAAATACTGTATGGACCATAACCTATTTTCGAATTACTTGAAGAAAAAGAAAAACCTATTCTTCCGTCTTTTTTATTTACAGGAATGTTGTAATCAAAAAATGGAGTAATTGAATATCTTGAAAAATATGAGCCTAACGTTAATTTATCTCTTACACCAAATAAACTGTCATCCTGAAGCATTAAACCTAATCTGTATTTACCAATAGTATTACGACCTGCATTATCTACCATCATTGTGAAATGAAAGGGTGATTTTTCGTGTACTTTTAAGTCAATATCTGTTGTTCCAAGTTTTGTTCCTCGATTTAAATCACCTGTTAAGTCTACACCGTCAGTATATCTGTTAAAAAGAGTCATATCCTGTTCAAGTTCAACAATATTGAAGATGTCATCTTTTTTTGCGTGAATCCTTTTTTCAATATAACTTGTTCTTGTCCATTTATTTCCTGTAATTGAAATATCTCCGACTCTGCCTTCTAAGAGTTCAATTCTTACAGTTTCATTTTCAATGGTTTGTTCAGGTAAATATGCTCTTGCTGTAATATAACCTTTTTCAATGTATAAATGGTTTATTCTTTTTACTATTTCTTGTAATTTGTCAAAGGTTAAATTAGTTTGGGTATAATCTTCAATAATATCTCTTAGTTCTTCTTCTGTGAGAATTTCTGAGGGAGAAATAGCAATGTTTTCAATATAAACCCCTTTTGTTGCATATTCACTTATAGATGCTTTTTCAACTTTTGTTTTTATCTTTTTTTCTTTTTTTACTTTTTCTTTCTTTTCATTATTTTCTTTGTATTTTTGGAAATCTTTTTCTCCTTGCCTTTCCTGTTCAAATCTCTTTAATGTTTCCATATCGTGTGTGTTGATAGTTCCGGCAGGGTTTAGTATTGCAGGGTTAAAGTCAGGATCCGCAAAAACAGTTCCTTGAAATAAAAAACAAAATATAACTAAAGACAGAAATTTCCTCTTCATACTAAAAAACATTATATATTAACAATATCAACCAAAACAATATGTAAAAAATACTTAATATATTATATATAATTGCAGATTTATTGTCTTGATTGTGGAACAATATATAGGTAAGGAAGTATATTTTCTAGAAAGTAATCCCTCTATGATATATAAAAACCAAATAGTAAAACGCATATTTGCGCTGCTATTGTGCGTTCTATTTATATTTTTTGAAACCGCTCCTTTAGTGATGGCGGCAGATACTGTTATTTCCGGAGTAAATCCTACTCAACAAGGTGGTAAAAATGTTTATAATGTTGATGCAACTAGTGTTTCCGGTAATACTGGTTTTAGAAATTACGATAGATTTGAACTTTATAATGGTGATATTGTAAATCTTTTGTTTAGAAAAGGTGATAAAGACTTCTCAAACTTTGTAAACCTTGTTAACAATCAAGTTATTATTAACAGCCTTGTTAACACAATGAGAGGCAATAATTTCTTCAATGGACACGCAATTTTTGTATCTCCCGGTGGAGTTGTAATCGGTGCTTCGGGTGTTTTAAATGTTGGTGCATTGTCATTAATTACTCCAACACAAAGTCAGTATAATTCATACTTAAACGGTGTTAACTCTGATGCTGTCTCTAACTATATATTTGGAAGTGACGCCTACAAAAACTTAATTAACAGTTCGGCAGGTGAGATTAAGGTCAATGGTAAGATTTTATCAAGGGGTGAAGTTAATCTTTATGGTAAAAATATAAGATTTGAAGGTGAAAATAATTCTCGTGCCGGTATTGTTTCAGGGTGGAATGATACAAATACTACATTTACTGATTATGATACCGCAAAAACTCTTTTTGACAGTTTAGTTAATCACAATATAACGGATGCAACAAAATTTGATTTACAAAATGGTAAAATTGTTTTATCTGCAAACAATTATTCTTCTGCAAGTATAAATATTATCAATTCTGATTTGGTTGCATCTAAAAAAATTGATATTAAATCAAATGTAAAATATTCAGAGCAAGAATCTAAGGATTTAGTAAAATCTGAAATTGCAATTACAAATTCAAAAATATCATCAGGTGATGTTGATATTTTTGCATCAGCAGTAAATGAAAAAGTAATTAATTCGCTAAGTCTTGATTCTATCGAATTTATAAAAAATACTGTTGTAGATTTATTTTCTCCTAATTATTCTATAACAAGTCTTTGGGGTACGTCAGGCGGAGCCGAAGCAAATGTTACAATCGCAAATTCAATAATTCAAGCAACTAATGACGTTAATATAACTGCTGATGCTCAATCGAAAACCGAACAAAATATAAACTTGCTATCCCCCACTGCAATACTTCTTATAAAAGATGCTATTGTTGGTCAAGATGGTTCAATAGATACAACTCAAAGAGCCAATGCAAAACTTTCTGAATATTTTTCTTCAGGAATTTTTAACGGATTTGAAGGCCCAAGAACATCAAGTGTCGTTGATATAAAACAAAATACCAATATTACGGCAGGTCAAGATATTAATATTAACTCTTATGCTGATTCATCATTAACTGCAACATCAACCCTTTTAGCACAAGTTTTGCCAATAGGTATTTATGGTGTCGGTACAAGTACGGTAGCAAGAGCAATTGTTAATGATTCTTTCTTAAACTCAACAAGAGATACTAATGTCGGGGCTCTGTCTTTAAATAAAAATAAGATTGTAATGTCTTCAGATAGTTTATTATCTATGCCTATCGAGGATGGTGCATTTGCAATTTTATTGAACAATACAACAAAAACAACAACAGAAGCAAAGCTTAATCATACAAATGTTAATGCAAGAAATTTAGAGGTTGGAGCGGTAAATCTTTCTGACAGTGATGTTAAACTTACAATGACTGCAAAAGTCGATAAAAATGTTCAACAGAATGGCGATTCTCCAAGTTCTGCTGTATCTTTAGTGGCTATTTTAAATCGTTCTCAAAATAATGTTAATGCTGAAATCAATAACGAAAGCACTATAACTACTACCGAAGATGTAGATGTAATTGCTCAAAGTTTAAATACAGTTAAAAATTCTGCATCAGGCAAAATTGAAGATGCTAATGCAGTACAACCAACGCATATTTTTTCAGAAACAAAAAAGAAACTCAAAACGTTCCAAACAACATATCTAAACAGAAGTTTATTCTCAAGAGTCAAAGGAAAAACTGAAATTGAAGCAACTGGAAACTCTTTGGTTCAAGCAGGCGGAGCTTTGGTTTGGAACGAAACAACAAACAATACCAATGCTAAAATAACAAATTCAACAGTTAATGCGACAGGCGATGCTAATGTTCAGGCAAACACGGTTGATTTAACTGCAAACAGTGCTCTTGCAGAATCAAACGGTAAAGCAAAAGTTGGTGTAGGTCTTGGTGTTATTGTAAATGAAGAGCGTAATAGTACAAATGCAATAATTGACAAATCAGAAATTGATGCTGATGATTTAGATGTTAATGCAACAACAGAATTACCAATGAACCAAGGTTCTATAACTTTTGGTGTTAAATTTCCATTTAAGATTTTTGGAGTAGATAAACTTCAATTCGGCGGTAATTTTGCGTCTGAAGCAAATGGAAAATGGGATGTATCTAAAGTTTACCCGTTACAAGATGCTTCTTTTTCATCAGGTGTTGATTTTACAGGTGTAGCAGATCAAAATATAACAACATCTGTTACAGAGGCTATTTTGCCAAAATTCAGATTAACAGGATTTTTTAACAATTTTGCTCAAACAGTTTCTGCCGGAGAAGGTATTGATGTTTCAGCATCAGTTGTATATAACGAAGTAATTAATAATTCTTTGGCAAACATTAAAAATGATTCTGATGTAAATCTTGGCGGAAACTTGACTGTTAATGCCGTAAATTCAGTTATTGGTTATAATGCGGCAGGCATGATAGATGTTTTAATTAATCAACTAAATTATAAAATCCCGGGACAACCGGATTATAAATATGTGCCACAAATGGATAGCGGTACATTTGGCGTAGGTGCTAATGTTATATGGGATATTTATGATAACAATGCAAGTGCAATTGTTGAAAATTCTAAAATTACTTCAACTGACGGAAATGTTGATGTAACAAGTGCTAATGAACAAGCATATATAACTGCAATTGCAACAGGCGGAAGAAGTCAAACTATAGGTATTGACGGTTCGGTTAATGTTCAAAAATTAAAAGGAAATACCTATTCTAAAATATTAAACAATTCCGAAGTAACTGCTAACAATATCAATGTTAATGCGGGAAAAGCAAAAGTCGAAACAACCGGCGGAAAAATAGAATATGATGAAGCTACAAAAAAGGCAACATTAAAGCCAGAACGAGAAGCAGATGACCAAATAACAAATATTATTGCGACAGGTGCCTGGACGTCTCAATATCAGGAAATTGAAAATAATGTACAACAAGACAGTTCCGGCGGTGTTGCAATAGGTGTAGATGTAAACTATACAACTATTGAAAGAAATATAAAGGCAGAAGTTGAAAAATCATTATTAACAGCAGCAGACAAAACTGCAATAAACTCTTCAACCTATAATCAAAATCTAAATTTAGCCGTTGCAGCGGCATTTTCAGGCGGAGTAAAACCAAAAACTGATGACATAGCTAAAGCTAATCAGGGTGTAAATGCTGCAAGAAATGAACATCCAAACGAAGATCTTTTAGGTATTTTTGATGATAATGACCAGCATATGCAAAATCCTGTAGGAAATGTTTCTAATATATTAGGACAATTTTCTTTATCAGGTGCGGGTGCTCTCATTATAAATCATGATAAAACAAATGTTGAAAGTGTTGTGTCTGAAACAACAATACAAACAGGTTCTAAGCTGGATGTAAAATCAAATAGAGAAACAAGAATATTTAATATGTCAGGCGGACTTGGTAAATCAAAAAAAGTTGGAGCAGGTGCTGCACTTAATTTTTACAGACAAGACGGAAAAATTTCGTCAAAAATAGATAAATCCGAAAATATAACTTTTTCAAAATCTAATTCTGCTTTAAATGTTACGGCAGATAATACGAATAAAATTGTTGATATTGCAATAGGTGCAGGAGCAAGTGCTGATTCAAAAGCACAAGCAGAAGGCTTTAAAGCTGCTGTTGGCGGTTCATATACAAGTAATACAATAACTCCGACCATTGAAGCTATAATAAACGAATCTGTAATCTCCTCTGAAAATGAATCAAATAAAATAACTGCAAATGTCATGGCAAATTCACTGGTTTCAATACTTGATATTGCCGGTGGCGGTGCGTACTTGAACGGAGGTTCACTGGGTATTGGCGCAGGTTTTGCAATAAACTACAACGATATTAAGAACACAATGAATGCTCTTGTTCAAAATTCAACTTTAACGGATATTGCAGGTTTGTCAGTAACTTCTTTAGCACGAAATGATTTGACCAACGTTGCTGTCGCAGGAGCAATCGTAAGCGGAACATCTTCAGGCTATTTATTTAACGGTGCTTTGGATCTTGATTTTATACATAATATCATGTCTTCAAAAATTGTAAATTCAGATGTTATAGCAACCGGGGACATTGATGTTTCAGCAACTTCTAACACTGACAATCTTAATGTTGCGGGAACTCTAAACTATTCAACAGCAAATACTGGGTTTGGTGTTAATGGGGATGTTATTGTAAACAGTCAAAAAAATAATATTACAGCAGAAATTAATAATGATAACACTAAGAACATATCAGCAGATAATGTTTCAGTTAAAGCAATTGCAAATGAAACATCAAGTTCTACTCCTATTGGTGCCGCTTTATCTGCACAAAATACTATGGCGGCCGCAAACGTTGCATTAAATGTTATATCTAACACAGTTAATTCTCTTGTAAAAGGTAATATAAATACAGTAAATAATGTTGATGTATTGGCTTTTGATGAAACAACACTTCGTTCAAGAGGTATAACAGTTGCACTTACAGGTGTAGATGCACTAGCAGTGCTTAGCGGAACAATAAATTACGATATTTTAAATAAAACCGTAAATGCAAAAATTTATGATAGCAATATAGATGCAAAAGATGTAAATGTAAATGCTACGTCAATAAACTCATTGGGCGGAACAAAAAATGATCAGGGAAAATATGACAGAGATGATTTCTCTGATGATAATTATAACGAAAAACTTCTTGCAACAAATGAAAAAGGTGAATACATCGGTTTAAAACAAGATGCGAATTTTACTAACTGGAATATGTTTTACGATGTTGCATCAGGAGCACATTTAGCATTTGCAGGTGCGTGGATAATTAAAAATATAAAAAATGAAATAGAAGCACAAGTTTCAAATAGTGTAATAAAATCAACTAACCTTGATGTTGTTGCTCAGGATTATTCAATAAAAAATATTCTTTCAGGTGCTGTATCAGCTTCAGGTCAGGTAGGAATCGGAGCATCTGTTTTAATAACAAAAGATAATTCTAATGTGTATGCTCTGATTACAAACGGTTCGGATTTAGATATAGAAGATAAGTTAAATGTCAATGCCAAAAATACAAAAGACAATGTTCAGGTACTTGCAGCACTTGGCGGCGGCGGTACAGGATACGCAGGTGTTAATGTTGTTAAAAACGACAATACAGACAAAACTGTTGCAAAAATTGACAAATTAAAAATGGATGAGCCAGTTTTACCAAAAAATCCAACATCAGCACAAAAAGCAGAATATAATACAAAGAAACAACAATGGGATGCGGCTGAAAATGTTAAGGTAAAAGCAAATGAAACATCTGTAAATGCCGAAAGTAATCAAAACTCAACACATGTAATTGTTGCAGGAGGCGGAGCCGGTACGGTTGCTCTTGCAATTAATCCTGCCATAAATACCTACAAATCAGAAACAACAGCAGGCATTTTAAATGCAACTATTGAAGATAGTTTAATAGGCGTAAATGCTAATAACAACACAAAAACAAGAGATATTCAGGCAGGCGTTGCAGGTTCAGGAGTTGTTGCCGGTGTCGGTTTAGTTGTAATTAACGATTATGCTGATATAGCAAGAGCTATAATTGATAAGGCAAATATTGATACAGAACGTGATATTTCAGTTTTATCAAATTTATCTTTGTACAGCTTAAATGTTTTAGCATCCGTAGGTGTGGCAATAGAGGGTGTTAGCGTTGTTGCAAACGTTGTTAAAAATCACATCCTTAACGAAACAGAAGCTGTAATTAAAGATTCAAATATTTTAAATGCAGGAAATATTAATGTTTTAGCAAATAAAGATAAACAGGATAAGATAATAAATGTTTCAGGTGGTGTTGCTGTTGCTGCAACAGGGATGAGTGCTACAACCGGTAATATTTTTAACATCTATAAAAACAAAACAACAGCTGATGTTATATCAACAGCAATAGAACAAGCCACTTCACTTGATGTTGAAGCCTATTCCGATAAGGTTATAACAAACAGGAACGTTGGAGTGTCAGCAGGTGTTGTTGGAGCAGGACTTTTAGTGGATATACTTGATCATGAACTTGATTCAACAACAATTGCAATGATTGATGCCAAAAATAAGAAAATGTTTTTAACTGATGATGTAAACGTTTTAGCTGACGATAAGATGCAAGCATCAAATACTATGGTTTCTGTTTATGGCGGAGCAGGATTTGCCGGTGCAAACATAAATTTCTTTGAATCAGATAGTTTAGTCAAAGCTCAAATTTTATCCGAGTCTGAAGGTTTAATCTCTGCAAAAAATGCTAATGTAAATTCATCTTCACAGATTGCAATAGGCAATACAAATGTTGGCGTTTCACTTGGTATAGGTGGTATTGCAGGTGATATATTCGGTCTTCGTTTAGGTACGAGAAGTGATAACTATTCAACTTCAGAAGAAAAAAGCAATATTAAAAAAGCAAAAGATGAATCCAAAAAATTATACGATAAAACAGTACAAAACGGTTCTAATTACTACACGCCTACAACATCTCCTGCGAATTTAAAAACAGGTTCAATTGCATCAACTAATGCTAACATTTCAACAACTAAAAACGTTAATATAAACGCAAAATCAAAATTAAAAGGTATTGATTCTGATAAATTATCTTTAAAAAATGTAAATACGTCTGTCGGTCTTGGTGCAATAGGTGTCGGCCTAAAAGCTGTTAAATTAAATAACAATACTTTAGCAGAAGTTGCCGGTGGAGATATTAATGCTGTCGGAGATGTTAGCTTAAATTCCGAATTTAAAAATAACGTTGAAATCGTAAATACTGATATCAATGTTGCGGCTCTTTCTGTTGCAGGTTCAAGTGCATATTATGCAAACAGTTCGGATACAACTTCAAAGATAGAAAACGCATCAGTATCAGCCGATGATGTTAATGTAATATCAAGTTCTGATGCAAAAGCGGATTTATTAGGAACTTCAGTTCTGGTTAGTGGTGTTTCTGCTGGGATATCGGTAGCAGAAGCTGTTGATACAAATAAAACAATTTCACTTATTTCAGGTAATACAAATATTGATACATCAGGTGCCATTAATATTAATGCAACAAATAATGCCGATTTGAGTTCTGTTTTGAGAACAACAGTCGTAAGTTTGGTTGCACCTATAACCTATATTAAAAATACTGCAGAAGAAAAATCAATCACAAAAGCAATTATAGAAAATGTCAATGGAACGATAACTGCAAATGGTTTAAATATAATAGCAGATTCGGATTTAATGAGAGTTCATTCAAGAACTAACGTTGTATCCGTTACAGGTGTATCAGCTGCTGCTATAGGCGGTGCAGGTGCAACAATGGATGCTGAATTAACTTCAGGAATTGATAGTTTAAGTGGTTTGACTCTCAATAATCTTGGGCAAACACAAATTTTATCAGGTGTAAAACATTCTGATAACACACAAGCAGCTAATATTAATGCATCATCTCAAATTTTCTCTGTGAATTCAAGTCTTTTAGGATTTTATACCGGAGCGGAAGCTAATGCTACAAACAAAGCAAAAATTAATGCAAAATTGAAAGCAAATGAACATAATGCGGACAATTTAGTAATTAAAGCAATGCAAAATGAAGTAAATATTGCAAACTTGGACAGTAATGTTGCAACACTTTTTGGAGTTAGCACTGCAACAATAAATTCTACTGCAAACGGGGATTTGAGGATTGACATTGCAGGAAATAACACAATTGCTAATGCTGCAAATATATATGTAAATAATACTGTACTTAATGAAGTAAGTGCTTTCTCTGCTGTTGCAGCACTTGTTCCCGGTTTAAAAATGGTATTAAAATCATTAGTACAAAACAATACTTATGTAGATATAGGCGGAAACTTTAATTCAGGAACACTTACTGCGGATATTCAAACAAACAGAAATACTAATTTTGACCTTACATCAAAAGCAGGTGGTATTGCTTCAGTTAATAATTTGATTTTAAGCAATGACATAAAAGGGGATGCAATATTAACCCTTTCAAATCTGATAACTGATTCAAATAAGAAAGTTAATAGTATAAATTTATCTAATGTCTCAACGAATAAATCTAATACTATTACATACCAATGGGTAGGTGGTATAATTGGTGATGGAGCATTGAATTACAATGTGAAATTTGATACAAAAACAAAATTAAATGTTGAAAATTCAGATATAAATTCTTTATCAGATGTAGCACTAAATGTTAAAAATAATACCCTAATTGCAGATTCTGCCGAAACAGAGTCTGCAGGAATTATTGCTGTATCAAAAAATATATATTCTCAGGAATATAATTCTAATGCTGAATTAAATGTTAAAAATTCAAAAATTAAAGCAAAAAATATTAATCTGAAATCAACTGCAAATGTTGCATCAACAGGAGATAAACACCTCACTTATTATGGTAAAGGCGGTGGATTTATTGCTACTCAAAAATTAAATGTGACGAATACCATAAAAGAAAATAGTAAAATCAATATTGAAAATTCCCAAATACGAGCAAAAGAAAAATTAAATATTAATGTTTTAACCGAATCAATGTTTAAACAAAGGACTGCTGCTAAAGCATCAGGATTTACTGCAAGTCCTAAAAATTCAAACACTTTAAACGTTGAAAACAACAATACTTTAAATATTAGTGCAAATTCAATATTATTCAGTGGTTCAAAAATCGATATTAATTTAGATGCAAATAATACTCTCGTTGCACACGCAGAAGCAAAAGCAGAACAATTCGGTTTTAAAGATCCTCAGGCTGAATCTTATTTAACCATGACAATAAATAATGAGATAAATAACAATGGTATTATTGAAGCAGGAGATATTGTTGATGTAGATTTTATGACAAATTCTACAAACAATCTTACTCAATATTCACATTCAGAAGCTCAGGCCGCAATACCAACAACAACAGAATTAGGTCAATTAACAAAAAAAATCAACAATAAATTTAATATAAATGAAAAAGCTTCAGTAATTTCAGGTAATGATATTGACTTTACATATTCTTCAGGAAAAGGTTCTACAAATTCAGAAGTATCGTATCTGTCTGTTTGTTGGGCTGCATTTGGAATTCCGATTGAAAGTACAGGCAAAAAATCAAATATTTCTAATTCTCGTTCAGATTCTCTTAATTTAAACGGAGAAGTTATTGCCGGCAAAGGTAACGAAAAATATATGAAAATCAATAGAGATGGTTCTATTGATTCATCTACAGTTGGATTTTACGATTCTGAATATACTCTTAAAAATGACGGCGTAATTGATATTAATAAAATGAAAAATAATAATATCGCCTCAATAACAATAGATTTACAAAATACCAATGATAATCTTACTGAAGTTAATAACACTTTGACATCGTTAGATGGAACAATATTAGCATTACAAGAAGAATATAATGCTAATAAAGAAGTAACTGACTATATTGAAGGATTACAAAATAGCGGTTATACATTTAAAACAGTTAATGAAGTAAATACTATTATTAAAAATGAATTGAAAAATACAACTGCTGCCGCAGGTATTTCAGAATCTACTTTTAACACTATATTTACGGCTTATAGTAATAGAGTTGCCGAAGTTGAAGCTACAAATTCACAAATTTATAATGAAGGCGGCACAGGTGAATATGTTAATATTCCAACGATTACAGAATTTTTAAATGAAAATAGTTATGGACTGACCGACAGTCAAAAAACAACCCTGATTAATGCAATGAACACACAAAATGCATTAATTAGAAATTCTGATAAAGGCAATTTTACTATTTACAATAATCAATATATTTTGACAAATGAAATTGTAAACAAAGATAATAAAAATATTGGAACAGAGTTTTCGTCTATTATTGACAGACAAAATCATTTAAAAACAGAGATTAATAATGACACTGCTACACGTAATGTTCAGGCAAATTTAAAAGAGGATTTACTTGCACGTAAAGAAAAGCTTGAATTAGACTTAGTAAAAGCACAGAATGATGTTTTAGAAGATGATATAAATAAGGATTATTCAATTGTATTTAATTATCTTCGTCAAAGTTCTTCTAATGTAAAGCTGAACGGTATCGCTAATCATCAAATATCAGGTAGCGGAAAATTTGAAGTTGCATCATCAAGTTTCAAAATAGATAATTATTCAGACAGATCAATTGTCTTTAATGGTATTGATTTATCGTCTCCTGCTTCAAGCGGATTAATTATCAACGGCAAAAACATGTCGGATTTTAAAGATAAAGCACAAGCTATTAGTGGAGTTGATGCGTATAGCTACATATACAACATTCCTGGACATAAAGCGTTTACAAATTTATCAACTAATGGAGTTCATTATCTAAGTATTGGTTCATCTGCATATAATCAGGGCGTAACAGTTACAAATTATTATGATATATATAATCCTTTAGTAGATTCTAATTTTAGACCGGATATTAAATTCTTTGACAGTATCACTTCTAATGGTATTTTTGATATTAAAAACGCAAGCGGTGATATTGCTTTTGAAGTTAATTCTTTAATCGCAAATAAGATAATTTTGGAAGCAAATCAAGGTAATGTTGATATAACATTAAAGGATAATAGCGCAGTATTAAAGCTGAATGAAAACGATAAAATCTTTGCAGGAAATGATATTACACTAAAAGCAAACGAAGTTAATATAAAAGGAACTCTTGAAGCAGGTTACGAAAACAGAACATTAACAATTACTGATGCAATGTTGAAGAACTTGATAGAAGACCCTACTACAGGTGAAAATAATATGATTAATCTTTCATCTGATGCAAACAACAACATTAAAGCTATATATAAAAATAATCAAATATACTTGTTTGATATTGATCAAACATGTGGTGAAATTACGATTACAAAACAGGACGGTTCTGATTCATCAGGAGTTATTTCAGGAACAATTAAGACAACTAACGGTTACCAAAAAATAATAATTGATAATAAAACATCAAAACAACTTAATGTTGGTAATATAAAAAATAACCAAATTCAAGGCGGTTTGTATGCAGAAGGCATAACAGATAATGCAACGATTACAGAAAGAGGGTATGATGCTGCTCAAACAGAAATAACTTCAACAGGTAAATTAAATCTTAAAGGCATTATTGAAAATGCAAAAGACGGAAATGCGCTTAAACTGAAAATTACTGCAAAAAACGGTCTTGTCATCAATAATGTTGTTGATGCGTTAGATAATGCAATAAATGCAATTGTTTCAAGTAATGATACTTCAATTATTGTAAACAACGGTGTTGCTGATATATTAGGTAATATTTCAACAACAAATGGTTTGAGTATTACAAAATCAGGTACATCAGCATTAAATATTGCGTCAACAATTAATAACCAAGAAGGCAATATTAATATTACAAATGCAGGAAGCGGTATTGCAGATATTTCAGGAAAAATTGCAAACCAAAACGGAGATTTAATTATTTCTTCCAATGGAAGTTACATACAAAGCGGAAGTGTTACAAACAATAATGGTGACATTCAAATATATAACGGACTCAGAGGAAAAACCGATATTTCCGGTGCTATTTCAAATAATAGTGGAGATATCATAATTAAGTCAGAAAAAGGCGGAACAAATATAACTTCAGCAATTAATGCAAATAATGGTTCAATAGAAATATTTAATTCGGACGGAACTTTTGTTATATCTGATACTTCTAATATTCAGGCAAAAAATGATATTACCTTAAGAAACTCTTCTAATGCAAAGAAAATGACTATCAGCGGCAGTATTTCAAGTACAGATACCGGAGACATAGATATATCAAGTTCAAATACCTATGGAATTGATATTTTAAATTCTGTTATCAATGAAAAAGGCAACATTATTATTGATAATAGCGGAAACACTTTAATATCAAATGAAATTGCTACAAATTTGGGTAATATTACAATAACTTCAAACGGTTTATCTGTTGCTGACATATCAACAAATAAAGGTGAAATAACGTTAACTAGTACAAATGGTTACATTCAATCCGGGGATATTATAAACGGTCAGGGTGATACTACTGTTTCAAGTACAAACGGTTCAAATGTAATAAACGGAGATATTACAAATACTAATGGTAATATCAAAATAACCACAAATGGCTCAGGTACTGCTATTACATCTGATATCAAAACATTAGACGGTACAGTAGAAATAGAAAACAAAAAAGGCAATTTAACAATTGCTGACACTGCCCCTGTTTCAGCAACAAGAGGAATAAAGATTAAGAATACCGGAAATAACCTGAATATTAATTCTGAAATTAATAATTCTGTTTCAGGTAATGTTGAATTATCTTCAACAAATGCTTTAAATCTTGCAAATACTATTAAAAATCAAACAGGAGATATCTTAATTTCTGCCAAAGATTTAAGTATTAGTAACAATATTTTAACAGAAAAAGGTACTATTTCCGTATCAGGTTCAAACAGTTACATTCAAAATGCGGATATAACAAATCAATATGGAAATACAGTGATAAATGCCAGCGGTACATCAGCAATAATTAACGGCAAAATAGAGACTCCAAAAGGTAATATCAGACTAATAACAAATGCAACAACATCAGATATTAAATCAACTGTAGAAACCTTGGATGGTATAATAGAGGTTGAAAACAAAAAAGGCAATTTAACTTTTATTGATACATCTGAAATAAAAGCAACAAATGGTATTAGTATTAAAAATACAGGTAATGCTTTAAGTATTAATGCTCCTTTAATAAATTCTGCTACAGGTAATATAGAAATATCATCAGCTAACGGCTTAAGTCTTACAGAAAACATTATAAATCAAAGCGGAAGTATTATTGTTACTAATACTGCAGGCAATTTGGCATTGTCAGGAGCTGTAACAAATTATGTCGGTGATATTCAGATTTCTAATTCAGGAAATAAATTAGATGTTAGCGGAAATCTTACAAATACCGGACATATAACTATTACTCAAAACGGAACAGGTGCAACAGAAATTCAATCTTTAATTGAAAATACCGGTGCAATTGATATAAAAAATAATTCAACATCTCAATTAACAGTAAGCAATGATATTTCAACACAAAACGGAAATATTAATATTATTTCTAGGGGAAACAGTGTAATTTCAAGTATAATTACTGCAAATTTGGGCAATGTAGTAATAACATCAAATGGTTTAACTTTAAATTCTGCAATTGCCGAAACCGCAGGTGACATCACTATTACATCAACGAATGGTTACACTCAAAACGGAAATGTTACAACAGATTATGGCAAAATTTTAATATCATCTTCTAACGGTTCAAATGTAATAAATGGAGATATAACAAATACCAAAGGTAATATTGAAATTGAAACAAATTCATTGAGCACTCAATTCGATTCAAATATTAAAACATCTGACGGTAAAATTGAAATAGACAACAAAAAAGGTAATTTAGAATTTAAAGGTGCTAAAAAAATTGAAGCAACAAAAGGTATCATAATTCAAAATAGCGGTAGTTCTCAAAAACTGACTGTTAACGCTGAATTAACAAATGATGACCGCGGTATTGAAATATCTTCTAAAAACGGATTAGATATTAAAGGCTCAATATATAACAAAAAAGGCGATTTATCCATATATAATACGAATGGTGATATGACATCAGCAAGTAAAATTACAAATCTTGATGGTGAAATTTTATTTGCAAATGGCGGCGGAAAAATAGATATAACGGGTGATATAGATAATATAGGTGATTTTGCAATTACCCAAAGAGGAACAGGTGCTGTAACAGTTGCAGGAGCTATTGATAACATTGGAAATATTAATATTGCAAATAATTCAACATCAAATTTATCAATATCAAAAGCTATAACAAATGAAGACGGTAATATAGTAATTTCATCAAACGGAAACAGTGTAATTACAAGTGCTATTTCAAATAATATTACAGATGGCACCGGCAACATTACAATAACATCAAACGGCTTGTCAGTTGCAGATGTTTCAACAACAAAAGGTGCAATAACCTTCACTAGTACAAACGGATATTCTCAATCAGGTAATGTTACAAACGGCGAAGGTAACACTACTATAACAAGTACAAATGGTTCAAATGTAATTATCGGTGATATTACAAATACCAAAGGTAACATAGAAATATCAACAAATGGTTCAGGTACAAATATAGCGTCAAATATCAAAACATTAGACGGTACAGTAGAAATAGAAAACAAAAAAGGTAACTTAACATCAACAGATACTTCAAGCGTATCCGCAACAGATGGTGTATCTATTAGAAATACAAACAATGCACAAGCATTAAGTATTGCAGGAACAGTGGCAAACACAAATAATGATGTTGTTATTTCATCATTAAACGGTTTGACAATTTCAAATGCAGTATCAAATGAAATCGGAAATATAAACATTTCAAATAATACAGGCACCGCAACAATATCAGGAGCAATAACAGACAACAACGGAAACGTAACAATTACAAATAACGGATTAACAGGCATATCAGGTGCAATAGCAACAAATATCGGCGATATAACAATAACTTCTAATGGCTTAACTGTTTATGATATATCAACAAATGATGGAGAAATCCTATTAACAAGTACAAACGGTTATTCACAAAGCGGTGATATTACAAATGGCGAAGGTAACACTACTATATTAAGTACAAATGGCTCTAATGTAATCATTGGCGATATTACAAATACTAAAGGTAATATTGAAATATCAACAAATGGTTCCGGCACAAATATAGCGTCAAATATAAAAACATTAGACGGAACAATAGAAATAGAAAACAAAAAAGGTAATTTAACATTAACAGACACATCAAGTGTATCAGCAACAGATGATATATCAATTAAAAACACAAATAATTCACAAACTTTAAGTATAGCAGGAATTGTATCAAATTCAGGCACAGGAAATGTTGTTATTTCAAGTTTGAAAGGCTTGACAATATCAAATCAAATTACAAATCAAAATGGTAATACAACGATAAGCAATAATGCAAATGATATGTTAATATCAGGTGCAATAACAAATGTTCTTGGTAACACTTCAATAACAAATGCAGGTAATACGTTAAAAATTACTAAAAATATTAATAATAACGGTGATTTAACTATTACTCAAAATGGAACCGGTGCTGTAACGCTATCCGGAGCAATTAATAATGTTGGTAATGTAAATATTTCAAATAATTCAACATCAAATTTATCAATATCAAATGCAATAACAAATGAA
>JAFWGJ010000133.1 GCA_017512405.1 bacterium
ATACTGCAAATGATTTGATTTACTACTTTCCAAAACGTCATATTGATTATTCTGGCAGAACTTTTATAAAAGATTTGGAAGAGGGTGAAAAAACAACCATTTTCGGTTTTATAAAATCAACTCAATCTTTTACGACAAAAAATAATCTTGGAGTTATAAAAGTTAAAATTGCCGATGAAACAGGCGCTATTGAATTAAATTTCTTTCAGGCAAAATCAAACCGATTTATTTTAGAACGTTCAAAAGCACAATTTCCGGTAGGCTCAGGCATAATGATATCAGGTGAGGTTAAACTCAATAAATACAATATGCAAAAAACTATTGATAAACCTACATACTCAATCATTGCAGATGATATTTTTGATAATTCAAATTTGAATTTAGGCAGAATAGTTCCGATTTATCCGCTAAGTGAAAATCTGAACATGAAAACCTTGAGAAAAGCCATTTTTAATGCTTTAGAAACTTTTAAGCCGACTATTAAAACGGTTTTGCCAGATTACTTGCGTAAAAAATATAATATTATGGAAAAAGCAGAAGCTGTTTGTCAAATGCACTATCCGGAAACAATGGAAAAACTTGAACAGGCAAGATTTTCGTTAGTGTTTGAAGAATTTTTTATTGCACAAATGCGTCTTGCAAGATTAAGAGAACAAAATAAAAATAACCATAATTCGCTAAAGTTCAATGTAAAACAAGATGGTTTGGTAATGAATTTTATAAAAAATCTTCCGTTTGAACTTACTGGCGCACAAAAAAATGCGGTAAATGAAATTTTGAACGATATGCAATCGGATGAACCAATGCAAAGATTGCTGCAAGGGGACGTTGGAAGCGGAAAAACAGTTGTATCTTGCATAATGCTTTTAGCTGCGGTTGAATGCGGTTATCAGGGTGCGATTATGGCTCCTACGGAAATTCTTGCACAACAACACTACAATAATCTTACAAACTGGCTTACACCTATGGGTTTGCATGTCGGACTATTTTTGGGAAGTTTGGGTAAAAAAGAACGTAAAAAACAAGAAACCGATTTAGCAAACGGTCAGACACAAATTGCTGTCGGAACTCACGCTCTAATTCAGGATAATGTTGAATTTGCAAATTTAGGTGCAGTCGTAATAGATGAACAACACAGATTTGGCGTAAAACAGCGTCTTGAATTGAGTAAAAAAGCTCAATCTCCGCAAATTCTTACAATGACAGCAACTCCAATTCCGAGAACTCTTGCACTTTCTGTTCATGGTGATTTGGATTTGACAATCATTGATGAACTTCCAAAAGGCAGAAAACCTATTAAGACAGCACTTTCAAATTCAAAAAAACAAATTTATAATCTTATTCGACAACAAATTTCACAAGGCAGACAAGCGTATATCGTTTATCCTTTAATTGAAGAAAGCGAAACTCTCTCTGCAAAAGCGGCAACTATTGAGGCTGAAAAACTGCAAAAAGAAGTGTTTCCTGATTTAAGAATAGGACTTCTTCACGGAAAACTTAAAAACGATGAAAAAGACAAGGTAATGCAGGATTTCAAAAACGGAGATTATGATATTTTAGTGTCAACAACTGTTGTTGAAGTTGGTGTAGATGTTCCTAATGCAACAGTTATGGTAATAGAAAATGCAGAAAGATTTGGGCTGTCGCAACTTCACCAATTAAGAGGTCGTGTCGGTCGCTGCGAACATCAGTCTTATTGTGTTTTATCATCATCATCAAGAAATCCTGAAACACAAGCAAGATTGGAAATTATGACACAAACAAACGACGGATTTATAATTGCCGAAAAAGACCTTGAATTAAGAGGTCCTGGGGAATTTTTAGGTGTACGTCAAAGCGGTCTGCCCGATATGGTTGTTGCAGATATTGTAAAAGATACGGCAATATTGGAAATTGCAAGAAATGAAGCAATAGAATTTGTTAAAAACAACGATTTACAAGACCATCCGCTACTTGCAAATGCAGAAAACCTGCAAACGGTAAGCAATATGGAATTACTAGGTGCATAATTGCTTACATCTTGGATTTGCTTCTGTTATAGTATTTCCATTTTTGCATGTAACAGTTGAACTACTAACAGATTGTATTTGTAAATAATCTGCATTGTCATATCTTATAATCTAAGCTGCACAGGCTCCTGCACTTCATTTTAAAAATTTAAGTTTTAAACTGCTTTATTAAGTAATGTTACAAAATTCATGATTTTTTTGATAAAAATGTTATAAAACTTCAAAAAGTGGAATAGTAATAGTGTGGGTAAGGATTAGTTTAATTCGTATATCCACATCTCTAATTCCTCTCTTCTAATACGTGGTTTTAATTGCCGACTTTGTAAGTCGGTTTTTTATTGCAAATTTTTGTAAATGTTATTGTGCATATTAATTTTTTAAGTTGTATAATAATCTTATCTTGGGATTAAAAAGGGAATATTAAAAAATGTTGGGATATTGTTTCGAACTGATAACCGGACCTATGAGTTGCGGTAAAACAGAGGAATTACTCAGACGTATTAAACGTTGTATGATTGCTAAGAAAAAAGTTAAAGTGATTTCTCCTCAAATTGATACAAGGGAGCAAAGCGACTGCATCAAATCAAGAAACGGACTTTGGTTAGATGCAATTAAGGTTAAACATTCAATTCAAATTCTTAGTCTTGTAAAAGAAGATGATGAAGTTGTTGCAATTGATGAATTACAATTTTTTGATTCAAATATCGTAAAAGTAATTGCAAAATTGATGGAGCAGGGTAAGAAAGTTATCGGAACAGGCTTGGATTTAGATTTTAAAGGTGAAGTATTCGGCTCAATGCCTGAATTGATGTGTATTGCAACGACAGTTGATAAATTGCATGCCGTTTGTATGAAGTGTGGTTCAGACCATGCAACAAGAACACAAAGACTTATTGACGGAAAACCTGCTGATAAAAATTCACCATTAATTATGATAGGCGGAGATGAAACTTACGAAGCTCGCTGTATTAAGTGTTGGGAATTACCTGATGCAAAAGAAGAAGAAAAACATAATCACGAAAATAATGTACTGCAATTTGCGTTGAAATAATTTTGTAAAATAATGGCGGAGCTTTTGGCTCCGCCATTATTTTTTGTTTTAATAATCAGAAATATTAATTTCTTTTTTTAATCTGTTAAATTTAACTCTTTGGTTATGATTTAGCATTTTTTTAAATTCTTTATCAACATTATTTTCGATAGTTCTTAAAGCGTGTTGAAGTTCGTAAACTTTTTTTCTTTGAGCTTTTCGTTCGGCAAATGTATTTGTTTTTTTTGTCATTGATTTAAGAATTTCCTGCTCTTTTTGTAATTGCTCAAGAATAATAGCCTCTTTATCAATTACGGAGTAATAAATTTCATCTGCTTTTTTTCTTTGGGCTGAATCAAGCAAGAGTGCATTGGCGATTATAATTCGTTTTGTTTTGATTTTATTAACTTGTGCTCTGATTTCTTTTTTAGAAATTGCATTCGTTTCAGGAGTAAGTTCAACTGCGTTAGTGCAATTGAAATTTAGAGCTAATATTGAAATAATTAATATTAAAAAAAATTTTTTCATACAAAATAAATCCTTATAAAAAGATTATCTGATAAGAGGTGAATAAATTCAATTAAAAATAAAAAATTGTGATAAAATTAAACAGAAAACGAGGTTAAAAATAATGCAAGAAATAAATATGAGAAACTATGCACACTTGGGTGATGCGGTATGGGAGCTTTTTGTGCGGGAACACGTAGTTGATTTGTGCCAAAAGCCAAAAGATTTACATAAAATGACTACAAAATTTGTAAATTGTTCATATCAGGCAGAGATGCTCAATTTAATAGAAGAAGATTTAACGGAATATGAACAAGAAATAAAACGTCGGGCAAGAAATATGGAAGTCCCTGTTGCAAGACGAAATAATCAATCAGAATACAGACAAGCAACGGCATTTGAAGCATTGATAGGATATTGGTACAGAGAAGATAAAGAACGTTTAAAATCAATATTTGAAAAATTATTAAGTGAAATATTTAAATAGGTATTTACAAAAAAAAAATTTATTAGTATAATGAATTTGGGATTTATTATATAAATCCCTACCTCCTAAGGGGGATTAGCTCAGCTGGTAGAGCACCTGCTTTGCACGCAGGGGGTCAGGAGTTCGAATCTCCTATCCTCCAAAAATAGACCGATGACATTTGTTATCGGTCTATTTTTTTTGTTGTTTTGGTAATGAGAACCTCCCAAAATGCGTTTAGCATTTTCAAGGTGTTGCGCGAGTGAGCTGAGGCTGGAGAGTTTTTGCAAAATGACGATTAGTCATTGAAGCAAAACTCGGAATTGCCGTTAAACGCGAACGAGCAAGACCGAATCTCCTATCTTCCACCATTTATTAAAGAGACTTCTATGAAGTCTCTTTTTTAATATATAACTTATTAAAGTAATTCTGATTCAAACTGTATTAATTGCCAAAATAATTTTTCAAATTTATTGTTAAATTATCATTTCTGCACATTTTTTTTAGTTTTGAAATGGCTCTGTTTTCGATTTGTCTTATTCTTTCTCTTGAAACTCCATAATGAGAGCCTATTTCATCAAGGGTTTTCTTTTCTCCATCGCTGTTTAAACCATATCTCATAATCAAAACGTCACGTTCTTTTGGCATTAGTTGATTTAACATTTTTTTGATGTCTTCAAGCATGTTTTCCTGAGAAACTCTTGAATCAGGAGTTTCGGTTGATTCATCAACAATATAGTCTGCTATTTTTGTTGAATCTTCTTTTTTATTGTTAGCTGGTGTTTCAATGCTTATTGTCGATTGTGCGGATTTTACTATTTGAGTAAGTTTTGAAACTGAAATTCCTAAACGATAAGCAATTTCTTGTTTGGTTGGATTTCTTCCGAGTTCTGTTGTTAAATCAAGAGTTATTTTTTTAATTTTATTC
>JAFWGJ010000134.1 GCA_017512405.1 bacterium
AGAATTTTGGGTAACTGTAAAATTAAAATATATATAGCCTGTTTTATGGAGTGCTCTCCTGCAAGTGTTTCTTTTATTGTGTTTAAAAGCATCTCAGGTGCTATCCATACAATAGTGAATAGCATAATTGCTCCTAACGTGGCATAGAACACTTGTTTTAAAATATATCTGTCATAAATGGATAATTTGAATTTTGAATTCATTATAGTTGGAAATCCTTTCCAAGGTAAAATTCTTTTGCAACAGGGTCTACGGCTACGTCTTCACTCTTACCTTGAATTTTTATTTTTCCGTCAAAAATTACATAAGCTCTGTCTGTTATGGAAAGAGTTGCTTTCGGATTGTGGTCCGTAATTAATACTCCTAAACCTTTGTCATCAGATAATTTTCTGATGTTTTCTTTAATTTCTCCAATTGCAATTGGGTCAATACCTGTGAATGGTTCATCAAGCAATATGAAATCAGGACTTGCCGCTAATGCTCTTGCAAGTTCTACACGGCGCCTTTCACCACCTGATAATGAAATTGCGGATGCTCCGCGAAGTTTTGTTATACCAAATTCATCCAATAATTCTTCAAGTTTATCTCTTTTTTCGTCTTTATTTAGTTTATCATTCATTTCAAGAACAAGTTTTATGTTTTCATCAACGGTAAGTTTTCTGAAAATGGATGCTTCTTGCGGTAAGTATCCAATACCTGCTTTTGAACGTAAATTCATTGGCCATGATGAAATATCTTCACCATTAAGCAGTACTTGACCTCTATTTGGTTTTACCAAACCTACAACCATATAAAATGTGGTTGTTTTACCTGCTCCGTTAGGACCTAAAAGACAAACAACTTCACCTTTGTTTACTTCAAATGTTACGTCATTTACAACACTTCTATCCCCGTATATTTTTACCAAATTTTTGGATTCAATTTTCATAACTTTATCCCTTTATTTTATTTCAGAAGGTTTAAACCAACGTGATTTTAATTTTGTCATTGTTCCGTTAGATTTCATAATGTTTATAGTACTGTTTACGATATCAATTGCTCTTTCACTTTCAGTACCTTTTCTAAATGCTATTCCGTATGGTTCTTGCGTGTATCTTTGTTGAAGAATTTTTACGTTTGCATCATTTATTGAGTATCCTAAGAGGATTGTATCATCTGACGCAAATGCATCAATGTTATCCGCTTTTAAGGCGTTATAAGCTTCTTGATATGTCTTAAATCCTTGTATCTGCGCTCCGGGAGCTACTGTTTTTATTCCTTCTATGGCTGTTGTTCCAAAAGTTACACCAACCCTTTTATTATTTAAATCTGTAAATGTTTTTATTTTGCTGTTTCTTTTTACAAGTATTGTTTGACCTGCATAGTAGTATGGTTCAGAAAAATCAACAACGTTTGCTCTGCTTTTTGTTATTGTCATTGTTGCTATAAGCATGTCTGCTTTACCTGAATTTAACATTGATATTCTGGTCGCAGGTTCTACAATAACATATTCGACAGCATTTTCGTCTGTTAGTATAGCTTTTGCAATTTGTTTTGCAATGTCTATTTCAAAACCTTGCGGTTTACCGTCTGGACCTTTAAAACTAAACGGTTGTATGTTATTTTCAATACCGACTACCAATTTACCTCTTTGTTGAATACTGTCATATAAGTCCATTGGGGCTTGTTTTTTACCGCATCCAACAAGAACAATTGTTATCATTAATATTAATGAAATATTTATTAAAAATCTTTTCATATCATCTTTAATTAATCATAAATATACTATTTTGTAAATATTTTGATGTATAATGATTACATTATGAAAAGAAAAATTAGCATTATTGGTTCAACCGGTTCTATCGGCAGACAGACGCTTGAGGTTATTGAAAAGTTAAGCGATAAATTTGAAATAATATCTCTTGCAGGTGGTTCAAATATAGAACTATTGAATAAACAGATTGAAAAATTTAAGCCGAAATTTGTTTGCACAAGTCATAAAAGTAATGATTTAAAGCCTTATAATGCAAAAGTTTTATATGGTGGGGATGGTTTAGATGAAATTTGTTCAAACACAGAAAATGATATTATTGTTGTTGCCGTTTCAGGAAAGGTTGGTTTAAAACCAACTTTAAAGGCTATTGAAAATAAAATTGATATTGCCTTAGCAAATAAAGAAACGCTTGTCATGGCAGGTGATATTGTTATGAAGCGTGCAAAAGAAGCTGGCGTTAAGATATTGCCTGTGGATAGTGAACACTCTGCCATATTTCAATGCATTCATGGTGAATTAGAAAAAGTAGACAGATTAATAATTACTGCCTCTGGCGGACCTTTTTTATATAAATCAATTGATGAAATTAAAAATGCGACAGTTGAACAAGCTCTTGCACATCCTCGTTGGAATATGGGTAAAAAAATTACCGTCGACAGTGCAACTTTGATGAATAAAGGGCTTGAAATTATTGAAGCTCACCATTTATTTGACATGGATTATGACAGAATAAATGTTGTAATTCATCCGCAAAGTTATGTTCATTCCGCAATTGAATACAAAGACGGCAGTATTTTGGCTCAAATTGGTGTTCCTAGCATGCATCTGCCTATTCAATATGCAATTTGTTATCCTGAAAGACCGGAAGGCATTAAATCAAGAAGCTTTAATTTTATAGAGGCTCAAAAATTTGAATTTTTAGAACCAGATTTTGAAAAATTCCCTTGTCCTGCTTTGGCTTATGAAGCGGGAAGAACGGGCGGAAGTGCCACAACTTGTATGAATGCGGCTAATGAAGAAGCTGTATATGCATTTTTAGAAGGTAAAATTACTTTGTACGATATTTATACAACAGTTGAAAAAATATATCGCAAACATAATGTTGTTAAAAATCCTGACATTGATGAAATTTTTGAAATTGATAACGAAATAAGACAAAAAACAAAAGAACTTTTTAATTAAACTTCAAAAGGATCTTTTTCTTTGTAATAATTAGGTTTCTTTTTAAGTTTATCGTTTTTCTTTTTTACTTTCTCAGGAACATTTTTATATGCGTTATCCACAGATATTTTTGAAAGAGTTTTCTTTGTTCTTCTGTCGCAGAAAGATAACCAGAAACTTCTGTTTATATTGTCAACTGAAAACGAAATTCTTCCTGCAACTCTATCTCCTGGTTTTATTTGTTTAAATAATAAGTTCGTATCACCGAAGATAGACGGATGAAATACGTTGTTATAGTCATTTACAAGAGCTAAATCCATACCTGATAATGTAAGATTTGTCATATTCGTAATAGATAAAGTTAATGTAATAGTATTAGCTTCTCCAAAAGGGTCTTTTTCGTGTATTACGTTTGTTATTTTTATTGTAAGACCGGGATAATTTACTTCGTGTTGTCGTAATGCTGTATCTTTGTATACAGGAAGAGGAACTTTTGTATTTATTTTTACTCTGATTTCATCTCCGGGAGAAATTAAAACGTCTTTTCCTTTCCTCCAAAGTGACATACCCAAACCGATAGTACCGCCAATAGCCGCACCACCCATTACTGTGTAGCCGTTAGATGCAATAGCTGCTTCAATACCAAATATATTTAGAGCCATTAATCCGCCTACTGCACCACCCGCAGCAGTGTAACCAAGATCTGTTGCAACAATTTTACCTGCTTCAACTACCGGATGCATACGGGTAGACATTTTCCCTTCTATTGGTATTTCTCTGCCGTCAGGTGTAACCAAGTAATCAAAATCAAGTGTTAAATATCCGTTACGACCTAATCTTTTTGCTTCCGATTGTTCTTTTATAATTCCGTGAGCAAGTGTTCCTTTCGGTAAAATTACACCGCTGTCTCCATTTACATCGCTTACAACTTCTGCAAAAAATTCATCACCTTCAATTGAAAAATTGCCATCAATAACCTGAGATACAGTCATTTTTATTACATCTTTTTCATCAAGTATTTCTATCTGACCCGTAAATAATTCAGACTGCTCTTGTTGTGTTTTGTCATATTTTTCAGCATGACCTTTATATGTTTCTGCAAAAACTATACCAGTATTCAAAAAACACAACAATAATATTAAACTTGCAATTATTTTCCCAGATTTTCGCATACCTATATATTATATTTAATTTGAAAAAATTTCCATTTGTAAACATTCATTGCAGTACTAAATAAAATAGATTATTTTTTAGTAAAATAAAATTAATAGATAAGGAGTTTTATAATGGATAAATTCATTGCTGTTATCGGTATGATTATTTTACTGGCAATTGCTTATGCATTGTCTAATAATAAGAAAGCGATTAATTACAAAACCGTTGGTGTAGGCTTGGCTTTACAAATTTTATTCGGTATTTTTATTTTCAAAGTTCCGGTAGGTCAGCAAATATTTTTATGGTGCGGTCGTGCGATTGAAAAATTGCTTGAATTTGCTAACGAAGGCGGACGTTTTGTTTTTGGTCATTTGTTGGACAGCAAATTGCTGGAAGCTGCATTTGGGCAAGGTGCAATGGTTTTCGCAATCCAGCTTATAAGTGCAACCATTTTCATGATGATGATAGTAAATATTCTTTATTACTACGGTATAATGCAAAGAATAGTTACTATACTTGGTAAAGCAATGAACAAATTAATGAAAGTTAGTGGTGCAGAAGCTCTTTCTAACGTTGCAAGTGCTTTTGTCGGACAAGTTACCGCACAAATTATGATTAAACCTTATCTTGCAAAATTAACACGTTCTGAATTATTGGCTTCAATGGCCGGTTCTATGGCTTGTACATCAGGTGCTATGATGCCTGTATATGCATTAATGGGTATCCCGATTGAATATGTTTTGGCTTCTGCTGTAATGGCTATTCCTGGTGCGTTAGTTATGACTAAACTTGTTTATCCTGAAACGGCTGTTCCTGAGACTATGGAAAATATTAAACTAAGTAAAAGAAAGACTCATTCTAATGTTTTCGATGCGATAGCTTCCGGTGCATCAGAAGGTATGATGGTTTCTCTTAACGTTGTCGCTATGTTGCTTGCAATTGTTGCATTAATTGCTATGATTGACTTTATATTGGCTGCTTTTGGTGGATTTATTTATAACTTGTTCCATTTGACAGGACCTATTTTAGGTTTTGATTTACCTGCTTTATCATTAAAAATGATTTTGGGTAAATTCTTTGCATTATTTGCTTTTATTATGGGAGCTCCTGTTCAGGATATCTTTAATGTCGGTGGTGTTATCGGTTTGAAAATAGTTTCAAATGAAGTTTACGGTTATACCGATTTACTTGCAATTAAAGATATAATTACAGAAAAATCTTTCATTATTACATCATTTGCAATTTGTTCATTTGGTAACTTTGGTTCTATTGCAACACAAATCGGTGCTATTGGCGGACTTGCTCCTAACCAAAGAAAAAATATTGCAAAATTAGGTATGAGAGCTTTAATCTGCGGTACATTTACAACATTTATGTCTGCTTGTATTGCAGGTATTCTTATCGGTTAATCAAATTATTGTTAGACATAATAAAAAGGACCTAGCATTGGCTAAGTCCTTTTTCAGTATAAGTAAATTCTTTAATTAAGCGTTAAATGCTGTTTCTGTACTACCTTGTGAGTTGCCTCCAAAGTTATCAAATACTGAGTTAACAAAAGCAACTTGCGGTTGTGTATTTTGTTCAACGAATTTTTTATCGTTATTACTGATAGCGTCTACTGAACCTAATGAATTAACTGGCATAATTTAATCTCCTCTTTAAATATCTCTTACTCTTATATAAAGTATTTTTATTTTGAAAAATTGCGGGCATGGTTTAAAATATGAAGTTTTGTAAACAAATAATTTTTAAAAATGACCGCAAATGGTATTAATATAAGCGTAAAGGCTATTTTAATAATTCATCTTCAACAAGCAAACAAATTAAATGACCTAGTGTCATTTGTGCTTCCTGAATATTAGGTGTTTCGCTTGATGGGATTTTTATTAGTATTTTGCAAATGTTGTCCATATCACAAGATCTTTCTCCCGTAAGTCCAATGGTTATAAGTTCCATTTCATTTGCAATATTTATTGAATCAATAATATTTTTTGAATTTCCTGATGTTGACAGTGCAAAGAGAATATCTCCTTTTTTGCCTATGGCTTCGATTTGTCTTGAAAATGCTTTGTCATAGCTGAAATCATTAGATAAAGCGGTGATAAGTGAATTATTTGATGTTAATGATATAGCGTTAAAAGCTTGTCTGTCTTTATAAAATTTTGAAACAAATTCTGTTGCAAGGTGGTCGCAGTCGCTTGCGGAACCTCCGTTGCCAACAAAAAGAATTTTATTACCGTTTTTAAGTGCATTTATTATTTCGTTGCATATTGTTTCAACGGTTTGTAGTATTTTTTCGTTTTGTAAAATCTTTTCTTTTGTTGTTATTGAATTTCGTATATATTCTTTTATTTTAGTTTTCATTTATTTTCTCTATCAATTCTATTTCATTTCCGTCAGGGTCTTTTACGAAAGCTATTTTTGTTCCGCTGAAAATAACAAATGGTTCATAAAGGTATTCATAGCCTAAATTATTAAGCTTTTCAGTAAATTTATCTAATGAGTTTACCGAAAATGCAAAATGTCCGAATGCATTGCCGTTTTTGTAGCCGTTTTCAGGTGTATCATCATTATATGTCAATTCAATTTGAGCTGTATGTTCTTCGTCTTCAAGAAAGTATAATTCGCAATCATCAAGACGTTTTTTCTTCACAAATGTCATGTTTAATAAATTTTGGTAAAAATCAAGAGATTTTTGCAAATCTTTTACTCTAATCATTGTGTGTAAGAATTTCATTGCATATCCTTTCTAAGCATAACTATTGCTTGAGCTTCAATAGCTTTTTTTTCACCGACTGCATCCATTTGTTCATTTGTTTTTGCTTTTATTGAAATTAAGTTTATATCAATCATAAGTTCTTTTGCAAGTTTTTCTCTAATTTTTGGTATATAAGGTTTCATTTTTGGTTCTTGCACAATAATATTACAGTCAATATTATTTATTGTGTAGCCTTCATCATTAATTAGTTGTAAGGCTCTTTTTAATAATAAAATACTTGATACATCTTTATATTCGTTATCTGTATCAGGAAAATGTGTTCCGATATCACCCAGTGCCAGTGCTCCGAACATTGCATCTATGATTGCGTGAATTAAAACATCCGCATCAGAATGACCTACAAGTCCTTTTTCATAAGGTATTTTTATACCGCCAATTATTAAATCCCTGTTGTAATCAAGTTTATGAATGTCATAACCTAAACCAATTCTATACATTTGCACCCGCTTTTACAAATTTCTCAATTGCTTTTACAAAGCCATCGTTATCCACCGTGTCAGTCACATAATCCGCAAGTTTTTTTAATTCTTCTGTTGCGTTGCCCATCGCAATTTTTATTCCGCCGGAGGTTAACAGTTCAAAATCGTTATTATGGTCGCCGATTGATAATGTTTCCTCTTTTGAAATTCCATAAAATTTTTGAATACAGTTTACACCGTCACCCTTTGTTGCTTCTCTGTGACACACTTCACAAAAGAAATCTGTTGATTTAACTATATACAATTCCGGAAAATCTTTCTGTAATTTATCTGTTACCATCGTAACTTTATCTGCATCATTGTAATCTATAAATAATATTTTATTAACGTTGTTTAGTTTAATTGTGTTGAATGGTTGAATATTGAATGGTATATGTTGATGGCTTGCGTATTTGCGTGTGAATTCATTTTCTTTTTCTACGTACAAGTCATCATTCATATATAAATTTATATGAATATCTTGTTTTAAGCCCCAATCTATAATTCGTTTAGAAATATCATTCGGAATATATTTTTCGTATAAAACGTGTTCCTTATTTTTAACCAATGCACCTTGATATGAAACTATCGGAGTACTTAAACCGAGTTCATCTGCAATTTTTTGTGCGGATTTGTGCATTCTGCCAGTAACCAAAACTACTTTTACTCCCAGATTATCCAAATCGTGAATGCAATCAATAACAGCTTTATTAAATTCTCCGTTATGTTTTAGAATAGTTCCGTCAATATCTGTTGTAACAAGTTTTATTGTCATCTTATTCCTCAATTTTGTATGCTCTAAGTAGTGCGCATAAAGTCTTTGAATCGTTTATTTCCCCATTTTTAATCATTTTAAAAACGTCATTTATATTGTATTCCAAAGCTTGTATTATTTCACCCTCATCAGGATTAGGTTTTGTGTATGTTAAATCTTTGGCGTGGTATAAATATAATTTTTCATCACAAATTCCGGGAGTTGTATAAATATAACCCAATGATTTCCAAGTTTTTGCAATGTATCCGGTTTCTTCTTCGAGCTCTCTTGGAGCAGCGTTATCAGGATTTTCACCTTGTTCAAGTTTGCCTGCCGGAAGTTCAAGAGAAACAGATTTTAGCGGATAGCGAAATTGTTTTACCATTAAAATTGTATTTTCATCTTTTTCGGCAACAATTACTACACCTCCGGGGTGTCTTATAACTTCTCTAAAACCCTTAGTACCATCAGAAGTCTCTATATCATCGTAATCTACAAATACAACTTTACCGTTATAAACTCTTTTTGTTGATAATGTCTTTTCCGTAAATTCCATTTTTTCCCCTTTATAGTGCAGTGATAATTGATTTTATATTTTCATCCGTAACATGTTCCAGCGCAATGTTTTTATCATTTTGAGATAATTGGTTTAACGATTTTATAATTTCAACAGATTTTAATATTAATGTTTGATTATTTGCCATAAGTAAAGGTTTTATTAAATCAGCATTTTTAATAAGTTCAATTGCAGGATATATAAATTCACTGTTTTCATTTATTTCGGATTGAATAAAATCATCTAAATCTTCATTTATATTATTATTAAGCAAATCTTTTATTGCTAATACTTCATCTTTTGTATTTTTATCTTCATCAAATAAATATTCGTCATTTTCCGTTAACTGATTAAACTTATTTCTTGCGGTAAGAAGTATTATGGCATTTTGAGCGCTGGGTTCCGAAAAAATCAATTGTTCAAATACTTCATAAAACTGAAATGTAAAAATATTACTTAGAGGAATTATCTCTCCTAGACCTTGTAGTATATTGTTTATTGCAAGCAATGTATTTTCTCGATGTTCCGTATTCAATAGTTCCAAAAAGCTTTCCATATAGCCAATTTCACTTGCAATGAATTCTGAAACAGAAGATTTTTTCATTGCTTCAAAAATTTTGTTGAGTGCATTTTTTTCACCGTAGGCAGATAAAAATTTGACCGCAGAAAGAACTTCAAAATCATCATCAGAATTTAATTTTTGATAAGCTTCATCTATGCATGTCCTCTCGTTTAAGGCTGCAAGTGCTGTTGCGCAATTATAAGCAAGGAATTCATTTTCAGAATAAGCATCTTCTTTTAATTTATTAATAACTCTTTCCTCTTTTACAAACGAAAAATATTTTGCGGCGTAAGATTTTTGATTTTCACTTCCGTTTTTTAATAAATCTGCCATTTTATTTTTAATTTCTTCATTGCCGTATTTTGCAAGAACTTCGGCAATAAATGTGTCATACGATGGCGAATAATAATCTGTAAAATTCAGCAAGTTTTGGTAATTATTTTCATTACAAGCTTGTTGTAAACGTTTTGCCACATTTTGTTTTATAAATTCAAATAAAAAATCGTCTTTTGAAACCAATTCTTCAAAGGTTTTAACATCGGCATTATTAATAATATGCGCGGCAGCCTGCTCATATTCATTCTTATTTTTGCCAGTAATTTGTTTTATTAAGTCCATGACTAGTCAAGGTAAAAAGCAGTAATAACTTTATGACCTTCTTCGGCATATTCAATAGCACCGTGAAGAGTTTTACTTGTGTGTGATAAAAAACAAATTAACTGATTGCAGTCATCAATAATTTCCCTGTTGCAAATTCTTGATGCATCTGCCAATGTCATCATAGCCCTATCAGGGTGTTCAACAATATTCGGAACGCCGATTAACTGATCTTGAACGTCAGAAGGCTGTTGACCTATTGTTTGAGGTAAAATAACTTTTAATTTATCAGGATTAGCTTTCATTGCTCCTCGAATAGTAGCTGCATTTGTACCGGAAGAACCTCCTGATGTTATAATAGTGTTGCCTTGTTTTGCAAGGGCAGTAACTAATGTTTCAATAATTTGCTGGTGAGTAATTGCAAGGTTTCTGCTGCCGATAACTGCAATTCTTTTAGCAGATTGTTGAATTGTTGCCAATTCCATAGCAAGTTCATCAACTGTATTTGGTGAATCGTCAGAAACTGAGTCTAAATCATCAATAGGTACCATAATTGAACCTTGTGAGATTTCTCCATCTCCGTCACCTAATAATTTAATTGTTTCCATTTCTGCCATTTTTCCTACCTTTTGCAAATTTATTTATTTTTTATTATAATCATAATAGCATAAAAATAATTTTGTGAATAGGGGATATGGAAAATATATTAGATAATCTTAACGAAAGACAAGTTGAAGCTGTCAAGACAACTCGCGGACCGTTATTGGTGCTTGCCGGTGCCGGCTCAGGTAAGACAAAGGTTTTAACTTCACGTATTGCTTATCTCGTTCAAAATGGTGTCAAACCAAGAGAAATTCTTGCTGTTACCTTTACTAATAAAGCTGCAAAAGAAATGAAGGAACGACTTTCATCTATTTTAGGAGAAGAAATTGTCAAATATATGTGGGTTGGAACATTTCACAGTATTTGCGGACGTATTCTAAGGCAAGATATAGAAAATTATGTTTTCCCATCTGGCAGAAAACTTGATAAGAATTTCACTATTTATGATGATTCTGACTGTATGACGGTTGTTAAAAATGCTATAAAAAAACTTAATATAGATGATAAAGTTTATCAGCCTAAATATGTGAGAGCAGTTATTTCTAATGCAAAAAATAAAATGGAAGATGCAAATCAATTTGCGACATTTGCAAGAGATTTTAAGGCTCAAAAAATTGCTGCTATTTTTGAAGAATATGAAAATACTTTAAATAAAAATAACGCAATAGACTTTGATGATATGCTTATGCTTGCGGTTAAATTATTTGAACAAAATCCTCAGGTTAGAGAAAAATATTATTCAAGATTTACTCATATTCTCGTTGACGAGTTTCAGGATACAAATATAGCACAATATAAACTGGTAAATATGCTGTTTACTAACTTGTCAGATGAAATTCCCGCAGAACGTTCGCTCTGTGTTGTAGGTGATGTTGACCAATCTATTTACAGTTGGCGTGGCGCTGATTACAAAATTATACTGGGTTTTCAAAAGGATTTTCTAAATACAAAAATTATTAAGTTAGAACAAAATTACCGCTCAACAGAAAATATTTTGAAAGCTGCAAATGCTATTATTGAAAATAATGAGGAGCGTGTAGATAAAGTTTTATTTTCAACAAAGGGTGATGGTGAAAAAATCCATTATTACGAGGCACAAGACGATTCTGATGAAGCTAATTTTATTGCAGAAACTATTAGAGCTGAAAGTGGCGAAGATTATAATAAATATGCAATTTTATATCGTACAAATGCTCAATCCCGTTCAATAGAAGAGGCTTGTATGGCACATGGTATTCCTTACAGAGTTTATGGCGGGATGAAATTCTATGACAGACAGGAAATTAAAGATGCAATTGCTTATTTAAAACTAATCTATAATCCGGACGATTCACAAAGTTTTAAACGTATAGTAAATGTTCCAAAACGTGCAATCGGTGAAACTTCTGTTTCCAACCTGCAAACTTTTGCCGATGAACATGACATGAGTTTAATGTCTGCTATTGATATTATTGAAGAATCTGAAATAAATGCAAAGACTCAAACTAAATTTAAGGAGTTTAAATCTTTAATAGAAAAATTAGCAAGTGTTTCAAACAGTTATAAGTTACCTGAATATTTGGGTATAGTTCTTGAACAAACCGGTTATATCAGAATGCTGCAATCAGAAGGAACTCCTGAGGATGAAGCAAGAATTGAAAACTTACAGGAATTAATTAACGTTGCTACTGATTTTGAACCGGAAGACTCAGACAATATTTTGGGCGAATTTTTATCTCAGGTTGCGCTTGTTTCTGATATTGACGGTATGGATGTTATTGCAAATAATGTTACGCTAATGACTCTTCATTCGGCAAAAGGGCTTGAATTTCCGGTCGTATTTCTTGCAGGATTAGAAGAGGGTACATTCCCTCATATAAGAACTTTTAATTCTCCAAGCGAACTTGAAGAAGAACGAAGATTAATGTATGTTGGTGTTACCAGAGCTGAACAGCAACTTTATTTGACTTCTGCTAAACGCAGACAAAGTTGGGGTGAATATAAATATTATAATCCAAGTAGATTTTTAGAAGAGATACCGTCAGAATTACTTGATACAATGTCATCTTCAAGTTCTATAACAAGTCAGTCAACATTTAGAAGTGCTGTTCAAAAAATTCGTGCAGCATCTGATTCTGATGGGTATGTAAAACCATCAACAGGATTTGGCGCTAATTTTGTTGCGCCTTCCAGACAAAAATACGAAAGTCCAAAATATTCATCAACAACTGTCAAAAGAACTCCAAATAAAACTTTTGTCAAAAAATCAGCTATAAATAAGCAAAAAGAAGAGGAAAAATTAAAAGCTTTTTTTGAAAATAATAAAGTTAAAAGATTAATGGCAGAAAAGCAGAAATCAGAATTAGAACAAGAACGCCAAAAGGAAGAAAAATTAAGACAGCAGTCTGAGGAAATACAATATTTCTTTTCAAAAGGCGAAAAAGTATTTCACGAACATCTTGGCTTTGGGGAAATTTTAGATGTTATTGAAGTCGGCGAAAGTTTAATGTATACAATTAATTTTGCAAAATATGGCAAAAAAGCGATGGATGCAAATTATGCAAAATTACAAAAAGTATAATAAATCTATAAAATCAAATCTTCAAAGTTTGTTGTGTCATTGTAACTAAACATATGAATAAACGTATATAAAGCATCAGGAATAAACCATTTAGTACCTAGCTCAAGTAACCTTCTCAATGCATCTTTACTGCTTTTTACCAGATAGTTTGTTCTATTGAAGCAAAGATTATCATAATAATTACAAATATGGATAATCTGGCTCATTGAGGATATTTGTTCTCCTGATTTATTCATAGGGTATCCTGTGCCATCATTGTTTTCGTGGTGTTCTAAAGCTACGATAGCAATGTTTTCAGGCATTTCTAAATCTTCTTTTAACATTCTGTAGCCTATTGATGTATGTAGTTGAAACATTTGATGTTCCTGATTTGTGAGCGCTTGTTTGTATGCTATATCAGGGTCAATTCGTGTTTTACCTATATCGTGCATCAATCCGCTAAGAACTACGTCAGATATAGCAGTATCTGTATAATTCATTTTTTGTGCAATGAACCCTGCCATTATTGCAACATTTAATGCGTGGCATTTTTGGTATTCACCTATTAATTTTAATTGTGAAGAATATCCAACATCTCTGTTACGGAAGATTATATCTTGTAAGATTTTATCTCTTATGTTCAAGAATAAATTGGCTGTTTCGGCATAAGGTCTTTTACTCATACCGGTTATGGTTTCATGATATATAGCTTTTAATTTAATTTGATTTCTCGGGTCTATTTTTGATTTTTTGTTAATAGGTCCTTTGTAATTCATTATGTTGACTTCATCAACAACCGTGTTGCTTTTTAATGTCTGATTGGGATTCATATCAAAATTTTCAACAACACGTTCTTTTTCCTGAGCTATTTTTGCATATTCTTCAAAAATTAAGTCTAATTCTGATTTTCCGGATTCCTCATTGTCCGTTGATGTAATTTCTATCTCTTCATTTACATCTGTATTTGCAGCTTCATCTATAATATCAAGAGACGAATTATCATCTCTGTATATGATGCTCATTTGTTTTAATTGTAATAATTTTCCCGGAGTAAGTATTTCGCCTGCTTCAAATATAAGCTCACCATATTCAGAGTATATATTGTATGGCAATATCTTATGTTTTATTAATTCTTCGGTTGTTATTGTTTTCATATAAAAATTATACAATAAATATTTAAATATGAAAATACTTTAAATATAAAAAAAAGCTATGAACAAATTGTACATAGCTATTGATTAGGGATATGTGTATCGTCGTCTCTAAGGAGTATAGTGTTATATTATCAGCGAGCATGTTTTTTTTTATCATACAAATTTATGATTTTATTCTGTTGCCTCATTCATTAAGTTTATATAAAGGCATGAAAAAATCGTGATAAAATGAATTAGGAAGTAAAAACAGGAGATGAAAATGAAATTTGAATTTAAACATGTACCTTTAAACGGTAAATCAGTTACAGATGAGCAAATAAAGAAAACAATAAAAGAAAAAAATGTTAAATTTATAGAATTGCAATTCGTAGATATTAACGGTCAAGTAAAGAGCATGACAATACCGTCAGAGCATATTGATAAAGCATTAGAAAATGAGATGATGCTTGACGGTTCATCTATTAAGGGATTTAGAAGTATTGAAACATCGGATATGTATTTTTATCCAGATAGAAATACTTTTACTCTTTTACCTTGGCGTGAATTTGACGGAACAAATACAGCAAGATTAATTTGTGATATTCATAATGCTGACGGAACACCATTTGAAGGTTGTCCTCGTTGTAACTTAAAAAGGGTTATGGCCGAAGCGAAGAAATTAGGTTATTCAATGAATATGGGACCTGAGGTTGAATTTTTCTTGTTTAAACGAAATGATGAGAATCGTCCTACAACAGAAAAAGTAGATGTCGGTGGATATTATGATATTGGTCCAGATGATTTAGGTGAAGATATTCGTGCTGAAATTGTTCTAACTTTACAAGAAATGGGGTTTGATATTGAAGCTTCCCATCACGAAGTTGCTGACAGCCAGCATGAAATTGATTTTAAGTACGCCGATATCTTAACAGCTGCTGATAATGTTGCTACTTTTAAAATTGCAGTAAAAGCAATAGCCGCACAATACGGGTTACATGCAACATTTATGGCTAAACCTATATATGGAATTAACGGTTCAGGTATGCATTGTAATGTTTCATTATTTAAGGATGGTAAAAATGCTTTCTACGATGAAAAAACAGAAACAAAATTATCTGATGTTGCTATGTATTCTATTGGCGGTATGTTAAAGCATGTTCAAGGTATAACTGCTGTTACAAACCCTACGGTAAATAGTTTTAAACGTTTGGTTCCGGGTTATGAAGCGCCTGTTTATTTGGCTTGGTCATTAGCTAACAGAAGTGCATTATTGAGAGTTCCCGCAAAACGTGGTAATGCAACAAGAGTTGAACTTCGTTCTCCTGACCCATCTTGTAATCCTTATTTAGCTTTTGCTGTTATTTTAGGTGCATGTGTTGATGGTGTTAAAAATAAAATTAACCCTCCAAAACAAGTAGGTGCTAATATTTATGCTTTAACGCCAGAAGAAAGAAAGAAAAAGAGAATAGATTCTTTACCTGGCAGTTTGGCAGAAGCTTTATTATTGCTTGAAAAATCCAAGGTGGCAAAAGAAGCCCTAGGTGAGCATATATTTAAAGAATTTACTGAAACAAAACATAAAGAATGGGATTCATTCAGAATATATGTTTCTCAGTGGGAATTGGATAAATATTTGGAAAGATATTAAAATAAAGAGGTTTTGATTTTATCAAAACCTCTTTTTTTACTTGACAAAATTACCTTTTGATTTAAAATAACTGTATATAATACACTTATCAGGGCTATGTAATGGAATATTATAATTATCCAATAGTAATAATAGGTAGCGGGCTTGCCGGTTTATATTCCGCATTGAAAATACACGAAAAATTACCGGATGAGAGAATATTAATTATTACAAAAAGCAATTTGGGTGAAAGTAATTCAATATATGCTCAAGGTGGTATAGTAGGAGTTTTAAAAGAAAATAAAAAGGATAGTGTTGCTTCTCATATTGCGGATACATTAAGCGCAGGTGCAGGTTTAAGTGATTTTAATATTGTAAAATACGTTTCAGAAAATTCTGATTATGTTATAAAAGATTTAATATCAAAGGGAGTTGAATTTGACTCCAATTCTGATGGTGATTTGTTATATACTCTTGAAGGAGCACATAGTGTAAAACGTATTTTGCATTGCGAAGGTGATGCAACAGGAAGAGGTATTGTAGTTAAGCTTTCTTCTTTAGTTAGTGAAATTAGCAATATTGATGTAATGCAAAATACAATGGCTGTTGAACTACTTGTAGAAGATGATACTTGTTGCGGTTGTGTTATTTTTGACGGAAAAGATTATAATGCGGTACTCTCCGACCATGTAATTATTACAACGGGTGGAATAGGACAATTATATAAGAATACTACTAATCCAAAAGGTGCTACCGGTGATGGTATTGCTATTGCTTATAATGCAGGAGCAATATTACAGGATATGGAATTTATTCAGTTCCATCCAACTGCATTTGCCGTTGAAGGTGTTTGTAAGAATTTTCTTGTAAGTGAAGCGGTTAGAGGTGAAGGCGCAAAATTACTTGATATAAATAAACATTCATTTATGTCAGGCTACCATGAGTTAGAAGAGTTAGCCCCTAGAGATATTGTTGCACGCGCAATATATAATCAAATGCAAATTACTCAAAGTGATTTTGTATATTTAGATGCAACAAAAATCTCTGAGGATATTTTTAAAACTCATTTCCCAACTATTAATAATATGTGTTTAAAAAATAATATCGATGCATCAAAAGACTATATTCCTGTTCATCCTGCAGCGCATTATTTTATGGGTGGCATTAAAAGTAATTTGTATGGCAAAACTTCCTTAAGCGGACTTTATGCAATTGGTGAAGCTTCATCAACAGGGCTTCACGGTGCTAACCGCTTAGCAAGTAATTCGTTACTTGAATGTGCCGTTATGGGTTATTCATTGGCTGAATATTTGAGTAGGCAAATTTTTAATGATAACAATACTGTTACTGAAAATATTGAAAGAACACTTAAAAAATATTCTCAGGAATTAGGATTTATAGAGTACGATACTGAAAATTTAAAATCAGAATTACAAAATATTATGTGGAACGGTGCAGGTATTGTAAGAAATGAAGAATCTTTGAAAAATGCAAATATTGAACTTCAGAATCTGAAATCAAAATTTATCCGTAATCAAAAATGTTTGAATATACAAGAATATGAATTTAAAAATATGCTTACGGTTGCTCAAATAATAATTAATTCTGCGCTAAAACGTAAAGAATCAAGGGGCGCTCATTATCGATCAGATTATCAATTTACCAAGGATATTGCTGAGCATAATTGTGTCTTAAAGCAGCAAGGAGAATTAAGTTTTGTTAGATAGATTTTTGATTGATAAATATGTTTTGTCTGCACTGGAAGAAGATATTGGTTTTTGTGATATTACAACGGAGAGTATTGCAAAAAGTACAGATGTTTTAACAGCAAAGTTAAATACCAGAACAGATGGTATTTTGTGCGGCGTTAATGTATTTGAAAGAGTTTTTAAACTATTGTCCGAGAATGTAAGTATTAAATTATACTATAATGATGGTGATAAAATTAAATCAGGTGATACAATAGCAATAGTTGAAGGTTCTGCCGAAGCAATATTAAAAGGTGAAAGAACTGCTTTGAATTATATTCAAAGAATGAGCGGTATTGCAACGGAAACAAATAAGTACCAGGAGGCTATCGGTAAGAATAAAGCTCGTATTTCAGATACAAGGAAGACTACTCCTACTTTTAGAATTTTTGAAAAATACTCGGTTTTTATTGGGGGCGCTTGCGTTCACAGATTTAATCTTTCTGATTGTGCGATGATAAAAGATAATCACATTAAACTTGCAGGTTCAATATCAAAAGCCGTAAATGATGTTAGGAATAATATTTCCCACACTCATAAAATTGAGGTAGAATGTGATACTCTTGAACAGGTAAAAGAAGCTGTTAAGTGTGAAGTTGATATTATTATGCTGGATAATATGTCTTGTAATGATATAAAAAAAGCTGTTGAAATAATAAATGGTAAAGCTATTATTGAAGCAAGCGGAAATGTTAATCTTAATACAGTTGCTGATATTGCAAAATGCGGTGTTGATATCATTTCTTCAAGTGCTATTGTTGCAAAGGCTCCTACGCTTGACATTGCTCTGGATATTGATTAATTATATTTATTTTTTATTTTAGTAGTATTATAGATAGTATGCAAATTAATCAAAAAAAGAAAATAGTCGCAGGCTTATCAATAACATCAAATGTTATTCTGTCGGTTTTAAAAATAATCACCGGTATTATTAGCGGTAGTTTAAGTATAATCTCGGAAGCCATCCATTCTCTAAGTGATTTATTTGCTTCGGTATTAACTTTTTTTTCTGTTATGAAATCTTCAATTCCCGCAGATGAAGATCATCCGTACGGACACGGAAAATATGAAGATATGGCTGGTTTTATTGAAGGTATTCTTATAGTTTTAGCTTCATTGTTCATTATTTATGAAGCATCTAAAAAAATAATTTTTGGCATAGACATGGATACTGAAAATTTTTTGGGTATTTTAGTTATGTTTATCGCCGTTATTATGAATATTATTGTTAGTTACTTTTTATTTAAAGTTGCCAAAGAATCAAATTCAATTTCTTTATATGCGGATGGAGAACATTTAAGAACTGATATTTATTCTTCACTTGGTGTTTTAATTGGATTAACATTAATTAAATTTACGGGCTATACTTTATTGGATCCTATTTTTGCAATTCTTGTTGCTGTATTTATTTTTAAAGCCGGTTATTCAATTTCAAAAAGAGCTGCAAGTAATCTTTTGGATCATTCTTTACCTGATGAAAATATCAATGATATTAAAAGGATAATTGAGGTTTATGCTAACAGTGTAAAACTTAAAAAAAATAGTCTAAAAGCTCGTCAAGTTGGGCCGACAAAAGATATTGATATGATATTGCAATTTAATGAATGTACTTCAATTTGCGATTGTCACAAAATTTGTGATGAAATAGAAAAACAAATTCAGGAGTTTTACCCTAATTGTTCTATTTCTATACATTCAGAGCCAATATGTTACAAAAAAAATTGTCAACATCATTGCGCAAAGAAAAAACTTTAATTTAGTCTTTTCTTTGCGTATTTTATAAAATTTTTAAAATTCTTATCTTTAATTTTGTCAGGTGCAAGTATTATATTTTTAATTATCTCTTCCCCAAGATGTTCAAATACTTCTGGAAATGTTTTTTGCAGTTCTTCTTCATTTTCGCAATCTGCAAGAATTTTTATTATTTCATTGATTATTTCGGTTATTTCTTGACGCAAAGCTTTATTGTGTTCATTGATTTGTTTTACTTGTTCCTTTCGTTCTTTCAGTATTTTTTTATCTTTAAAAAAATTACCGCTTTTTTCAAGATATTTAAAGCAGGTTTCATCATTAAGCTGAGATAGTATAAGAGCTTTCATGTAATTGAGAAATTCAAATAATTCTTTATCTTTTTCTTCCTTAGTTTTTTTATAGCATTCAAAGGCTTTATTTATGTACTTCAACGCATTATCATCATCTTTCCGCTCGTGATATATAATACTTTTGTTCAAATAAATACTTAAAGCGATTAAACCGTTGTTTTCACAAGTGGTGTATAGCGTAAATGCTTCATCATATTCTTGCAAATAAAAACAAGCATCAGCTTTAATTTGATAAAAAATAGTAAGTTTTCTAAGTTTGTCGCTATCAAAGAGCTTTTCTTTTTTATCTTGCTCTATTGCATATTGTATATTGTCTATTGCGGACATAATATATTTCTTAGCTTTTTTATAATTTGAATGGTTATCGTCCATAAAAAATAATGCTGCATAATAATATATCATATCATCTGCTTCAAATCCGTACATAATAGCTTTTACTGCGAATTTGGCAGTTTCTTCCGATATTTTATTTTGTGTTACTTGTCCTAAAACTGCTAAATAATATCCTTCTGCACATTTTTTATCTGTTTCAATAGCTTTTATTGCATAATCTTCGGATTTTTGAATATCTCCTTTTATCCCGTAGCTTCGTGATAAAAGTAAAAATAAATCAATATTATTGCACCCTGCTTCTTCCGCTTTTTTTAAGTTTTCAAAAGCTCTTTCATATTTTCCGCATAAAAAAAGGCTTCTGCCATTAATGTAAAATTGATTAGATGTTTTTTTATTGAATTTCGATTCGGTTAAATTTTTTTTTGAAGTAAATAAATCTATAATTTTTGTTTCGCTGGGTTTGATTATTTCTGTATCAAGACTGGTTTTTCTTCTTTTGAACGGTATAATATTTTCTCTTATATTATCTTTTGTCATTTATATCTCCATTCATTTTAATTTTAATATAAATAATATTCTTAAACAACATTATTATTAGATACTATCACTAATTGAAGAATAAACTTCAAGCAGAGAATTTGCGAAATTTTTGTTTAGAGAGTTTGGTCTTTTCTCTCTATTTAAGATTAAATTGTTGAAACGGCGACTCTGCCGGGCAAAATTTGACTAAATGTCAAGTTTTGCAAGAGGCACGAACCCGCGTCCAAAACGGATAAAAATAAATCTCTACGAGTGTATTCGTTATTTTCTCGAATAAATCAGGAAACGACAAACCTTTTTTCAAAGTCTTTTAAAGTGATACGGACCTTGACGGTTATCTTGATACGGCTACCGTCATTACCGTACTGCGTCTTGCATGGTGGCTCTTTACTGATCGGCAAGCTGGACTAATAAGAAGGCTGAACTGCGAAACCTAATCTACGCAGCTAGAGCTCTTGCTCTAGAGAAATCAGCTACTACAACATTGTTGTTAGCACTTAATTTGTTAGCTCGTTGATAACCGAGAACAGCTCTCCGACTCGCAACCTATTCCCATCAAGCGTCCTGTCAAAATCTTGTACATCCCCATTGGTATTTAGTATTTTTTTATAATAATATAACCCTTTTTAAAAATTTTTTATCAGTTATTCTCGTTTAAAATATGGTAAAATCCAACATACACAAAATCGACTTTGTTTTAATTTTAGTAAATTTATGATAAAATTTTTTTGTGAACTTTAAATATTCAGCTAGGAAGAAAAAGATGAAAATAAATTTAAAATCAAGACAAACTAAAATCGTTATTACAATATTGTGTGTAATCTTAATTCCAATAATTTTTAACCAAACAAAAAATTTAATAGCAGGTTTGTATGTTTCGTATATGATGAAACAGCCCAAAACAGTTGAAGTTGCAAAACCAACTGCCAAAGAAATTTATCCTGAATTTCAAGCTACAGGACGTATTGAAGCAAATATATCCATTGATATAATCGCAAGGGTTTCAGGCTGGTTAGAACAAAAATATTTTACTGAAGGTGATACCGTAAAAAAAGGTCAAAAACTTTATTTAATAGAACAAGACGAATATATTCTTGCTGCAAAGAATGCAAGAGCAACCGTTAATGAAAACGCAGCGGTTTATAAAAACTCTGAAGTAGATTTAAAAAGAGCAACAGAACTATATAAACAAGATTTAGTAAGCCGTGAATACTATGATAATGCACTTACAAATAGAAACAAATACAGAGCTGCATTAGATGGTGCAAGAGCTGAATTATCCAAAGCAAATCTTAATTTAAGCTATACAAATATAACCTCACCAATGGACGGAAGAATAGGTAAAACCAATTATTCCGTAGGTAATTATGTATCACCTTCATCAGGTGTTATAGCTCAAATTTACAGTACAAATCCTATGAGAGTGATTTTTCCTTTAAAAAGTGGTGATTTCATAGAATTTAAAAGATACTATAAAGAAAATCCAAATGATGAAAGTACAGCATCCATATTATTAAAACTTGCAGATGGTTCAACTTACGAAAAAGAGGGTCAAATTGAATTTGTAGATAATAAAGTCGATGAAAATACGGGAACGGTTACTCTAAGGGCGATTTTTGAAAACCCAGATGAACTACTCGTTCCAGGTGATTACGCAAATGTTACAATAAGAATCAATCGTCCTGAAAAAGTTATGCTTATACCTCAATCAGCAACCAAAACCGATGTTGGTACAGGTTACTATGTTTGGGTTGTAAAAGACGGACAAGCTATAAAGAAAGATGTTATTGTTAATAAAAACATTGATAATTACTGGATTGTTGAAAGTGGACTTGATTATGATGATGTTGTTGTTATGAGTGGTATTCAAAGTATTTACAAATCGGGTCAAAAGGTAAAAACAATACCTTATAAAGAAAAAGAAAGTAAGGAAAAATAATGGGTATAAAAAAAGAGGATTTATATTTCTTTATTAAAAAACCTCGTTTTGCAGTTGTAATTTCTGTGTTCATTACGATTTTAGGACTACTTTCTTTGTCTTGTTTACAACAGGAAAAATATCCGAATATTACACCGCCACAAATTACCGTAACGGCAAGTTATCCTGGAGCAAGTGCGGCAGTTATTGAATCTTCGGTTGCATCACTTCTGGAATCTGAACTTAATGGTGTTCAGGATATGCTTTATATGTCTTCAACCTGTTATGATGCTTCATATTTATTAGATATTTATTTTAAAACAGGAACAGATAATAATGTAAACCTGATGAATGTTCAAAATAAAATTAATCAGGTTCAGGCACTTCTTCCGTCAGCAGTAACAGCACAGGGTGTAACTGCTGAAAATCAAGTTGGCGGTGCTGGGGCAATAATCTTAAATCTTTCTTCAGAAGACGGTTCTTGGAATCAATTGGATTTAACAAACTATGCAACTATTTACCTGAAGGATGCAATAAAAAGAATTAACGGTGTCGGCTCCGTAAATATATTCGGTGCTGATGATTACAGTATGAGGATTTGGCTAGATCCTGCAAAACTTGCAACTTATAATTTATCGATTTCAGAAATTAAAACTGCGATAGAAAATCAAAATACGCAAATTTCAACAGGTGCATTGGGTGATTTACCGACAAATGAAAAACCAAGCCTTAAATTATCACTATTAACCAAGGGCAGATTATCAACTACTCAAGAGTTTGACAACATAATTATCCGCTCAGGTTCAAATGGTTCTAAAATAAGATTAAAAGATGTTTCAAGAGTTGAATTAGGTGCAAAAACATATTCCAAGTTTGGTCTTGTAGATGCAAAACCGGGTGCTTTAATTCAGGTTATGCCGTTACCGGGGGCAAATACTGTTGACATCGTTAAAAATGTTCATAAAGAAATGGATAAACTTTCAAAAACTCTTCCAGATTCATTAAAAATTGATACTATGATGGATAGTGCTGTATTTATAACAGAATCAATGAATGAAGTTGAATTTACAATACTTTTAACATCTTTAATCGTTATTTTAATTATATTTGTATTTTTGGGTGATTTTAAAGCAACATTAATTCCATGTGTAACAATTCCTGTATCTCTTATAGGTACGTTTATTGCACTTAAATGTTTAGGTATGTCGTTAAACCTTTTGACATTATTTGCACTTGTTCTTGCAGTTGCCGTTGTTGTTGACGATGCTATTGTTGTTATAGAAAATGTTAAACGATATATTGAAAATGGTAAAAGTGCGGTTGAGGCTACTCAAATTTCTATGCATGAAGTTGGAGGTTCATTAATTGCAATGGCATCAGTTTTGATGGCAGTTTTTGTTCCTATGTGCTTTATGAGTGGACTATCAGGAACAATGTATAAACAATTTGCGGTATGTATTGCCGTATCAATAGCACTTTCCGCTATCTGTGCTTTATCTTTATCTCCTGCGATGTGTTCTATTCTTTTAAAGGTTTCTAAAAAGAAAAAAGAATTAAATCATCATTTAGAAGAAATAAAAGTATATATAGATAAAGGTATTGATATATTTAATGAACAGTTTAATAAGTTAACAAAATATTATATTGAATTAGTGAAAAAATTTGTTTACAATCGTAAATTAACTGTAATTACTTATATTTCAATTATGGTTTTAATGCTCTGTTTATTTAAGATTATTCCGACCGGATTTATTCCAGATGAAGATCAAGGTATACTTTTGACAGCAATAACTTTGCCTGATGGAGCTTCTTTAAGCAGAACGCAAGATGTGGCTATAAAATTCACAAAAGCAATTGAAGATATTGAAGGAATAGATAAAAATAAAATTATTGCTTTCGGTGGAAATGGACCATCTAATGAAGCAACAATGGTTATAAATTTAACTGAATGGTCAGAAAGAAAAGTAAATCCATTTAGTTGGGTAATAAGAAAAATTCAAGGTAAACAAACAGATTTATCACACAACGGAATTATACAAGAAATAGAAAAACGAACAGCAGATATTAATGAAGCCTCAATTTTTACATTTTCACCTCCTGCAATAGACGGTTTGGGTTTAATGGGTGGTTTTGAATTTCAATTACTATCTACAGGAAATGCAACAGTTCAGGATATTGCGAAGTTTTCTGCCGAATTTATACAAAAAGCAAATGAGGATAAAAGTTTGTCGAGTGTATATTCACAATTTCAGGCAAATGTTCCTCAATATACCTTGGATATAGATTATGATAAAGTTTTGGCTCAAAGTATTGATATTTCAGAATTGCACAACACTTTATCATCAACACTTTCATATTCATACATAAACGATTTTAATAAACTTGGCAGAGTATTTAAAGTATTTATGCAAGCCGAGGGTGATTACAGAAACAAAATAGAAGATTTACAAAAAATTTATGTAGTTAATACAAATGGACAAATGGTTCCGATAATGACAGTTATTAGTCCAAAACAAACAGTTGGTGCTGTGTCAATTACAAGATTTAATCAGTTTAAATCCGTTAAAATTCAAGGTATGCAGGCAAACGGAAAATCGTCAGGTGAAGCTATGAGTGCTATGGAAAATCTTGCTGATAAATTATTACCAAATGATTATACTTTTGCTTGGTCAGGAACATCTTTACAGGAAAAAGAATCCTCAGGACAAACGGCTATCGTTGTTGGTTTTGCATTATTATTTGTATATTTGTTCCTTGTTGCATTATATGAAAGCTGGATGATACCTGTTGCAGTACTTTTAATATCACCGGTTGCACTTATCGGTGCCTTGATTTTCCAATTAATGATTGGACAATCATTAGATTTGTATTCACAGGTTGGTTTGATAACCTTAATCGGTTTAGCTGCAAAACAGTCAATTTTGATTGTTGAATTTGCAAAAGATGAACACGAAAAGAACGGTTTATCAATACAAGAAGCTGCAATACAAGCTGCTTTACTAAGATTCAGAGCGATTATGATGACAGAAGCTGCATTTATATTAGGTATATTGCCATTGCTATTTGCAACAGGTGCAGGTGCAAACAGCAGAATTTCTGTCGGTTCAACAGTAATTGGCGGTATGATTACCGCAGCAACATTAGGTACTGTTCTAACCCCTGCATTTTATGTTATCGTTCAAGAAACTATTGATAAGTATTTTAATAATAAGAGAGAACAAGATGATGAAATTATATAAAAAGATATTTTTAACATTATTTATTTTTATTTTATTTGTACAAAGTTCTTATGCCATAACAGAAAAAAAAGAAAATGTACAACAAAATGCAAAAGCAGAATATACGAACGAAACACATTCTGTATTTTCTTTAAAGGACTGCATAAATATTGCTATAGAACACAATCCTAGTATAAAATCTTCAATTTATAATGAAGAAGTTTATAAATCAAAAATAGGACAAGCTTGGGCAAGTTTTTTCCCTGAATTAACTGCTGGTATTGATGTTTCAAGAACAAGCAACAGGTACAGCGGTAATAATGTTCCGTTTAGAAGTATGTCCTATACAATGGGATATATTCCAACCGTATCTGCGGATATGTTGCTTTTTGACTTTGGTAAAACAAAAGCAACAGCAGATTATGCAAAAAGAACTTATGAATCTAAAAAAGAAGATACAAAAGAAAATATAAATTCTATTATATATGATATAAAATATGCATATTTTAATATACTTTTTGCACAAGCTCAAATTAAAGTATATGAAGATACCGTAAAAGATTATGAAATGCAGTTAAGTCAAGCACAAGCGTTTTATGATATAGGCAAAAAGGCAAAAATTGACGTTGTAACGGCAGAATATAATCTTGGAAAAGCTAAATTAAATTTAGTAAAATCGAAAAATATATTACAAGTTGCAAGAGTGCAACTTTCTAAAATTATGGGTATTCCCGAATATACTAACTATGAATTATCTGATGAATTAATTTTGAATGATTTTGATGAAACATTTGAAAATTTAATTAAAACGACTTATGACGTAAGACCCGAATTAATTTCTTCAAAGAAAATTGTTGAAGCTGCAAAGATGAATCTAAGAGCTCAAAGAAGAAATTATACTCCGGATTTGGGCATTTTCGGAAGTTATTCATACGGTAAAAGCAATGAATATAATGTAAGTTCAGGACAAGTTGGTGTAGGACTTGAGTATTCAGGACTTAACATAATGAAAGTTAAAAAACAGATAGATGAAGCAAAAGCTCAATATAATAAATCTCTTGCAGATTATGAAGATACAAAAAATACAATATATTTTAATGTGAAAGAGAATTATTTAAGTTTACAAACCGCAAAAGAATCTATAATTATTGCAAAATTAGCTCTTGATGAGGCAAAAGAACAATATCGTCAAGTAATAGGAAGATACAAAGCTGGTGTTAGTGATGCAATAGAATTAAAAGATGGTGAAAATACATATCTAAATGCCAGATTAGATTTTTATAACGCTATGTTAAATTACAATACGACAGCCGCAAGCTTAGAAAAAGAAGTAGGTGTGCCGTTAGAATTCTCAGATAAAACAATATTGAATAAAATAAAAAACAAAGAAATTTAATTCTCTGTTTTAATTATATCTGTATATTGCCCCGCGTTTGCGGGGGTTTTGTTTAGAGAGATTGGTCTTATCTCTCTATTTAAGACTAAATGGTGGAAACGGCGGGAGTTGTCTTGACCTGTTCGCATTAAACGTGTCTTCGCTTGCCCTCTGCAATATTTCATATCTTGCGGTCAAGGCTCCGCACTCTGCTCACAGGTCGCCGAACCCTAATAAGCGTTTTCTCCGCAACACCATTTACCAAAATAGAGACTGTATAAATACAGTCTCTATTTTGGTGGAAACGGCGGGAGTCGAACCCGCGTCCAAAACGGATAAAAATAAATCTCTACGAGTGTATTCGTTATTTTCTCGAATAAATCAGGAAACGACAAACCCTTTAATCTATTCAAAGTCTTTTAAAGTGATACGCACCTTGACGGTTATCTTGATACGGCTACCGTCATTACCGTACTGCGTCTTGCATGGTGGCTCCTTACTAATCGGCAAGCTGGACTAATAAGAAGGCTGAACTGCGGAACTTAATCTACGCAGCTAGAGCTCTAGCTCTAGAGAAATCAGCTACTACAACATTGTTGTTAGCACTTAATTTGTTCGCTCGTTGATAACCGAGAACAGCTCTCGGACTCGCAACCTATTCCCATCAAGCGTCCTGTCAAAATCCTGTACGTCCCCATGGTATTTAGTTGATACTATTATTATAACATATTTATTAACTTTTTCAATTCTTTATTCTTTTGTACAATTCTTTTTTTGCTAAAATATTACTATTTTGGGGCATTTTTTCCTTTGCTGAATGCTAAATAATACTAATGGTTATTATTTAAGAAAGGTGTGTTATGAAAAAATATGTAAAATTAATTAGTTATCTTCTTGTAATCATTGGTGCTTTGAATTGGGGTTTTATAGGTATATTTAACCTTGATTTAGTTGCTAAATTGTTGGGCGATATGACAATTTGGTCAAGGGCAGTATACACGCTTGTAGGTATATCTGCATTAGTATCTTTGTTTACTATGGCAACAAGTGATGATACTTGTATTTAGCTAAAAAGATAACTTGTTGAGTATGTGTTATGAGCGCATACAAAACAACAGCCGCTTTGCTATTGCAAAACGGCTGTAATGTTTTAAAACTTATTGAAACTATACGTATAAATCTAATACACGTTCTTGTTCTGTCATTTCATCATATCTTTTTGGTCTTTGTGGTTGAGTAGTTCTTGCTACATCAGCAGGAGTTTCACCTACTTCTCTTGGTACTGATTGATATGAATCACTATATGTAGTCGGGCGAGTTGCTTCTGCTTGTCTTGCATATTCTGCTTGTTGAGCTCTTGACGGAACTTCATAAGGGTTTTCGCCTACTTCACGACCTCTGTATTCTGTATTTTTTGATTGTCTGTATTCTTGTTCTCTAACAATATCTTCAGGTCTATCACCAATATCTCTTCTAAAGTAGTATGGATTGTAGCTAACACCTGTAATCATTTTTAATTTCTCCTTATAAATTCTTTCCGTGCCATGATAAAGTTGCCTGAAAATAAAAATTGACATGATTTTGAGCTTTTTTTACAATTGTTTACATAATTTTTATTTAACAATAATTTGGTTTAGAATATTTTTATGAAAAGTATTAAACGAAACAGAATTATAGGCTGGTTATCAGCAGCACATTTTACAACAGATATTTATTCAGGATTTTTAAATCCTATTATGCCTTTTATTGCCGCTAAAATAGGTATTTCAATGGGTGTTGCAGCACTTTTAATGAGTATTTCACAACTTTTTTCCCAACTTTTGCAGCCTATTTTCGGTTTTTTTGCAGATAGTATTTTTAAAAGGGGTTTTATTTTTTGGGGATTATTATTTAGTGCGGTATTTTTCCCTTTTTCATCAAGTGCAAATAATGTTTGGACATTAGCATTATTCATCGTATTAGGAAGTCTTGGTGTAAGTATATTTCATCCTCAAAGTATAGGATTTGTAATTAGATTTACAAAAGAAGATTTTACAAAAAATATGGGGATGTTTTTAAGTTTAGGCTCAATTGGATATGCTTTTGGACCTATGATTTCTGCAAGTGTAACTCAATATTTTGGACTTGCAAAAATGCCGCTTACATCAATTCCCGGTATTTTGTTAGCATTATTGATGTTTTCTTGCGTACCAAAGATTTCAGATATATATAAAAAACCTGAAAAGGAGAGTATTTTTGAAGTTTTTAAAACAATACTTTCAAATGCACAAATTAAAATTCTTATATTGATTGCTATTATGAAAGCTGTTATTTCCAGCAGTTGTGCCATTTTATTGCCTTTTCTGTGGAAAGATTACGGACACAGTGCATTCTATATTGGTACTGCGTTATTTGCATTTATGTTGGCAGGCGGAATTGGCTCATTAGTCAGTCCAAAATTTGAAAAATGGCTTGGCACAAAACCTATAATATATGTTTCGATGTTATCAATGCCTGTGATGATGACAATTTTTGTTTTCACTTATAAAATTATACCGGTTTTAGCACTTGTCGATTTTGTTTTAATGGCATTTGTTTTGATGCTTGCAACTCCTATTACAATGGTTTTGGCTCAAAAAGAGTTACCTCAGTATAAGAGCATAATAGGTGGTTTTTTGAATGGCTTTTGCTGGGGAATTGTCGGAGTTATTTTGAGTGGAATGGGATTTTTGGCACAAAAGTACGGAGTTTTGCAAATTTTATTTGTAGCAGGCGTTTTACCTGCATTTTGTGCATATTTTGTTAAATACTTGAAAGTAGACAATGATTAATTTATACTTAATAAGTAATGAAAATTTCAAGAACATCAAATATAAATGCGCATAGGGATTCTTGGGTAGAAGTTAATATTGATAACGTCTCTAACAATATTAAAGCATTAAAGAGCTGTCTTCCTAATGATATGAAATTTCTTGCTGTTGTTAAAGCAGATGCATACGGACATGGTGCTGCAATGCTTGCTCCTACACTTTTGGCGTGTGGTGTGGATATGTTTGGAGTTGCATCAATTGATGAAGCACTAAATTTAAGAGAAAACGGGGTTACCGCTGAAATTTTGGCTTTGGGTGCAGTTCCTTTTTGGGCTCTTGCAACAGCTGTAGAAAACAATATTACCGTAACGAGTTTTACTCAGGAACATATTGAATCTTGTAAAAAAACTTATGAAAGACTTGGAATACCTGTAAAAACTCATATTAAAATAGATACAGGTATGAACAGAATTGGTGTTTCACCAAAAGATGCTGTTGATTATATAAATCAGGTGCAAAATTGTGAATTTATGGAATTAAAAGGAATATTTTCACATCTTGCGAATGCTGAAAATTATGAAAAAACAGAAAAACAGCTTGAAATATGGGAAAATATTATTTCACAGGTTAATACAGATGGATTGTTGTTGCATATCTTAAATACTGCCGGCATTATTTCAAGTAATATTTATAAATGTACTTCTAATATGGTTCGTGGCGGTATAGGTTTGTATGGACTATATCCTGATTTAATTCCAGAGGCTCAAAAAATTGAATTACGTCAAGCAATGTCTGTTAAATCAAGGATAATACACATTCATGAAATAGAAGCCGGTGAAGGTGTAAGTTACGGTCATACATTTATCGCAGACAGACCAACGAAAATTGCTACTGTTCCTTTAGGTTATGCAGACGGAATTCCTCGTTCTATTTCTAACAAATTTTACGGTAAGTTAAACGGTCAAAAAATAAAGCAAGTCGGTAATGTTGCAATGGATCAAATGATGTTTGATATTACGGGTGTTAAAGCAAAAACAGGAGACACAATTACACTTTTGGATGAAAGTTTGCCTGTTGATAATTGGGCTTATGCTATGAACACAATTCATTACGAAATTTTATGCCATTTAAAGGCTCGTTTGGCAAGAGTTTATACAAGATAGGAGTATATATGGAAAAAACTTATGATTACGGTATTATCGGAGCAGGTCCGGCAGGGGTTACAACAGCTTTAATTGCTGCAAATAACGGTAAAAAAGTTATTTTATTCGAAAAGGATAAAATTGGCGGTATATGTTTAAATAAAGGATGTATACCGACAAAAACAATTATGCATTCTGCTGATTTATATCGAGATGCAAAATCTTCCGAAAATATTGGTATAGTTGCAAATGATTTGCAATTTGATATAGCAAAGGTTATGGAACACAAAAATAAAGTTACGGAAACGTTGAGAAATGCGCTTACTAAAACTTTGCAAGGTAAAGATGTAGAAGTTGTAAATAAAGAAGCAAAGGTTACTGCTGATAAGACTATCGAGGCTGATGGTGTTCAATATAATTGTGAAAAAATTATTATTGCAACAGGCTCAGAACCAAAACCTTTAAAGGATTATCCTTTTGACCACGAATTCATTCTAAATTCAGATGATTTATTTGAACTTAAACAAAAACCTCAAAAGGTTTTGATTGTTGGTGCAGGTGCAGAAGGTATTGAATGGGCAAGAATATTTAAAGATATAGATTGTGAAGTTACAGTAGCAGAAGCTGCATCAAGACCATTATCGATTGCTGATGAAGAAGTATCAAAGTATGTGGAAAGATTATTTAAAACAAGGCAGATAAATCTTAAAACCTCTACAACCATTGCAAAAATTGAAAATAAACAGGTTACTTTATCAAACGGTGATGTTTTAAATCCGGATTTTGTTCTTGTTGCAATCGGAAGAATTCCTTTAAAACCGCAAATTGATGGTAAAGCAACGGTAATTGGTGATGCTTGCGGACAATTAATGCTGGCTAATTTTGCTATGTATCAGGCAAGAGCTTTGGTTTCAGGTATTAGATTTGATAACGTTTTTGTTCCGAGTGTTATTTATGGTACTCCTGAAATTGCATGGATAGGTGCAAATGAACAGGATTTGCCTTATGGCAGTTATCATAAAGCTGTATGTCCTGTTAGAATGTTAGGTAAGGCTCATTGTGATAATGAAATGGAAGGCTTCGTTAAAGTTTTGACTTACGAAAATAAAATTATAGGTGCTCATATTATTTCAAAAGAAGCTTCGGCAATAATTCATCAGTTTGCTATTGCAATGCAAAATGAAATTAGTGTTGAAGAATTAAAGAAAGTTTGCTTTGCTCACCCAACATATTCAGAAGCTGTTTATGAAAGCATGATGATGCTATGAAGCGCCTTCCGGATTATTTAAAACGGCAGATTATAGATACAGATAAAACAAAAAATGTAAGAACAATTCTAAAACAAAATTGTCTTAATACTGTTTGCGAAAATGCGCGCTGTCCGAATAAAAATGAGTGTTATCAAAAGGATACGGCAACATTTTTAATTATGGGGAACATTTGTACAAGAAATTGCCGCTACTGTAACATTTCTTGCGCAAAACCTGAGCCTCTTAATCCGGATGAGCCCAAAAATGTTGCAAAAGCAGTTAAAGAATTAGGCTTAAAATATTCTGTTATAACCTCTGTTACAAGAGATGATTTGTGTGATGGCGGAGCGGAACATTTTGCTCGAACAATTTACGAAATAAGAAAAGTTACGCCTGAGACAAAGATAGAAATTTTAACACCTGATTTTAATGGTAATACAAAATCTTTAGATATTATTATTAAAGCTCATCCCGACGTTTTTAATCATAATATTGAAACAGTTGAAAACTTATTTAAAATAGCACGTCCACAAGGGAATTATAGACTATCTCTTAATGTTTTAAAATATATAAAAGAGAATTCCAATATTTTAACAAAATCAGGCTTGATGGTGGGGTTAGGCGAAAGTGAAGAAGAAATAAAACAAACGTTTAGAGATTTAAGAGAAGCTAGTTGTGATATTTTGACTGTCGGACAATATATTCAACCCTCAAAGCAGCATATTGAAGTCGATAAATATTACACGGAAAAAGAATTTGAACATTTAAAAGAGCTTGCAATACAAGCCGGTTTTGAAAAATACCAAATAGCTCCTCTTGTAAGAAGTTCATATAATGCTTTTAATTTATTTGTAAATAATTGTTAAATTGTCGGAAAGATTTTTATTGTAATAACGTTTATATATATAAGTGTGTAAGTAAGGAAGTCTTTTTCGGTTTATGCAGGTAGTTAACAGCTTAAAAAAGGCAAATAGCAGTAAGTTTGTTTCAACTGAACAATCTGTTTGCTTGTCTTATACTCCGAATTTTAGCGGAAAATCTGTAAATAAGGATACTTATGAATCTGCGAATAAACAAGATAAGAAAACTTTTGCAGGACATGTTAAAAATTTCTTTGAAAAGACGATTTTAAAACTTGGAACAGTTACAAAGCACGTAGGAATGCCTGTTTCAGGAGAATTGCTAAAATTAAGCCTTATGTCTGATGAAAAAAGAACAAAATTAGTTAGTCCAACAATGGGACATGTGTTAAATCCTTCTCAGTCAAAAGATTTCTTGGCATCATTAAACATGTTTGAGGGTAGCTGCGGTCATACAACTCCTGAGCAGATGAAACTTCAAACTGTTGTGTTTTCAAAGGATAGTGAAGTTGCTAAAAATGTAAACGGTAATAAAGCTTTGAAAGATAAAATTAAAGCTTGGGTTGATAATGGTGAAAAGTCAGGCGAACATATCGGATTTAATACTGCGGATTCAGGAAGCTTTGATTTAAGAATGGGCTTGGGTTTCTCTAAAATTGTAGGTCTGCACAGAACCGAAGATGGTAGTATTGAAGGTTATGTAGAAGATGTTTATGATTTTGATAAAGTTTACGCAAAGGGAAAACACGAAGAAGACAATTTTCTGAAAAAAATTAAAAGTAAATCTGTTCAGATGATTAATAATATGGCTTATGATTTGCAGGAAAACGGAAAACTTCGTCCTTATCGCTGTTTAATTCCTGTAAAGGTAACTGTATAGTTATAGCACTTGAAAAGCTTCAAAAAATGTGTAATAATGTAAATATCTTTGCATAGATGTTTATTTTGTTCCTACATTTTTAATTAACGGGAGAATTGACTCTAATGGCATTGAAGTATACCGACCGTCAGTTTACTGGTCGCCAGTCGGAAACGGATTAGTCAAGGCGTTCACCCACCTGCGAGATTACGCAGGCAACAAAATCACATTTGTGCAAAGTGTTTTTTTTGCCCTTTTATGAATTTTATGTTATTATTTACCCGTAGATAACTTTTATAAGGGGTATTTATAATGATTATTATTATGGAGCCGGGTACATCCGAAGATAATATTCAAAGAGTTGTAAAAACTCTTGAGAAACACGAATTTAAGGTTGTGCTAAACAGAGGTGAGGTTATGACGGTTATTGCCGCTATCGGTGATAAACGATTATTTGACCCACATTCACTGGGTTCTCTGGAAGGTGTTAGAGAAGTAAAAATAATTCAAGAACCTTATAAACTTGCTTCCCGTGAAGGACAACAGGAAGATACAATTATAACTTTTGATAATGGCGTAAAAGTTGGTGGTTTAGAAAGACCGGTTATCATGGCAGGTCCTTGTTCAGTTGAAAAAGATTATCAAGGTTTATTAGATGTTGCTTATGCGGCAAAAGAAATGGGCTGTAAATTTTTAAGAGGTGGGGCTTTTAAACCAAGAACATCGCCATATGATTTTCAAGGGCTTGAAGAAAAGGCTTTGGTTTTTCTTGCAAGAGCAAGAGAAAAAACAGGTTTATTAGTTGTAACTGAACTTATGGATTCAAATGATATGCCATTATTTGAAAATTATGTTGATGTTATTCAAATAGGTGCAAGAAACATGCAAAATTTTGCGCTGTTGAAGGCTGTCGGCAAATCAACAAAGCCTGTTCTTTTAAAACGCGGCGGCGCTGCAACTATAAGAGAATTCTTGCTTGCGGCTGAATATATTATGTGTAACGGTAACAAAAATGTAATTCTTTGTGAACGCGGCATAAAGAGTTTTGATCAATCTTTTACAAGAAATGTTCTTGATATATCTGCGATTCCTGTTATTAAAAAGCTTTCGCATCTGCCGATTATCGTTGATCCGAGTCATGCTACCGGCAGAAGATATTTGATTGAGCCGATGTCAAAAGCAGCGCTAATTTCAGGTGCTCATGGTTTGATTATGGAAGTGCACCATGATCCTGATAATGCTTCTTCTGATGGTGCTCAAAGTTTATCTATCCCTCAATTCATTGAAGTGGCAAAACGCTTAAATAAATTAATCGGTCGTATTGACTATGATAACAGAATGACAAAACAGGAACTGGGTATTAAGTAATTAATCTGTTATTACAATATCAACCTGTTTGTCGTGGCTTTCAACAGGTAAATTTTCAAAAACGAGTTCTTTTGCTATCGGAAGGATGGTTTTTGCTGTTGTTTTAGATAATAACCTATCATAATATCCTTTGCCGTAGCCTAATCTGAAATTGTTTTTATCGGCAGCAAGTGCAGGTAAAATAATCAAATCAATTATATCAGGATTCTCAGGCTTAGTTTGTGGTTCTTTTGTTTTAAAAGGACTTTCATTTAAGGTATCGCC
>JAFWGJ010000018.1 GCA_017512405.1 bacterium
ACTTCAAATGTTGAAACAGATGAAGTTTCAGATGATGAAGAACAAAAGTTGTCTGTAAGAAATAAAACATTGTACGAACAAGCAGGTTCATCAGATAATTTAGACAATAAAAAATCAAATGAAAATTCAATATCCGGTGTCAAAGATAAAAAAGTCTTACAGCCGGAAATTAATAAACAATTTGATATGATAGGACAGTAATTATGGAATATTACATGGGTATATCAATGGCAATGGCTTCAACTATTGATACTGGTGTTGCCGTTATTGATAATTTCGGTAAAATTATATTAATTGACAAATTGTATAAAATGAGTGATATTCAGTTTTTTTTGGATAATTATTCATCATTAAAGCAATCCCATATAGCTGTATCTTTACCTTGGGATAATTCAATGCTTGAAGGTAAATGGCGAATATTATCTAAGCCTTATCAAATGGTGAGGGGTAATAAGAACTTGCTTAATCGTGATAATTGGACTCAAAGATATTCTACACGAGGTTGTGATTATTTTAGAAATCTTCAAAGTGCAGGTATAGATATTTGCAGATTTGAATTATATCTTACAAGACAAAAATTAAGTTTAAGTTCCTATTTTAAAGAAAGAACTCCTGCTGACTGTAAATTTTTACAAAATGCACTTAAAACAGAATATCAATTTGAAGATATTCCGCCTAATATGATGCCCATGTCTCAAATGGAAGCCGTTGTTGGTGCTTTAATTATGCGCGAAAGAGCAAATCATCCCGATAATATTCACAAAATATTTGATTTTAATGGTATAGATGTTATAAATATAAAAAATAAGATTGTAACAAATTTTTAACATGTATGCGTAAAGGTATCAATTTTTAGTCTTTACGACTTTTTATTATCATGTGTGTAAATAGGAAAGGTGTAAATGTATCCTAACGGCATGATGTATCCTATGGGAATGTATCAAATGGTACCAATGATGGTACCTCAAATGGCTCCTATGCCGATGAATATAAGAATTGATGTTACTCCCATGAATAATGCTGATGGTAAATCAGACGGCATGTATAGTATGCCTCAGGTTACCGTTTATACTCCTGAATCAGGTAAAGTGGATTTATCTCAGACACTTGCAGCTCAGGCAGGTGTTAAGGTTGCTGAAAATAAGCCAAAAACGGAAGCTCCTAAGGCTGATAAAAAAGAAGAAGTTAAACCTGAACCAAAGTCAGAACCAAAACAAGAAGTAAAACAAGAAGTAAAACATAACAGACCTGAAATTGTAGCACCTGAACCTATGAAGAATGCTATTGATATTAATGGTCTTAACGAAATATTGAATAGTCCTGATTATGAGGAGCAAGCTGATGCAATGGAAGCTATTGCTGAGGTTGTAACTTATGCTCCTGAAAGAGCCGGCGAATTACTTGATAAAAAGGTAGTTGATGCTCTGACGGATATAATGGAAAAGGACACTTCATCATTATCAGGTGATGATAAAAAATTAGCAGACAGAAATAAAGAATATGCAATGTTTACAACTGCAACATTGCAAAGATTGTATTCCGACGAAGTTAAAAAAGAAGGTAATGTTGTTGTACCAACAGAAGACTTAATCGGTATAAAAAGTATAGTTAAAAACCTTGCAACAAATCCAAATGCAAGTATAAGAGAGGCTGCGGTTGCATCCTTGGGTTACGTAAGTAAGCCTGAACACAAACAAAATCTTTCAGAGTTGCTTAAATATGCGGCACAAGACAGTGATGCAGGAGTAAGGGCTCAAGCTAATAAGCAAATGCAGAAGGTTTCTGCTTAATAAATTTTAGTATAAAAAGGCGGTATTTATTTACCGTCTTTTTGTTTAGTGTTTTTTATTTTAATCTTTTCTTTTTTTGTAGTCTTTTTAATTTCTTTTTTTACGGTTTGTTTTTGTAATTTCGGATTTAAATCTTCAATGGAGCATGCACCGCCTGTAATAGCGCATGCTCCATACGTTGCGGTTGTAAAAAATATTATTATAAATAAGGTTAGAAAAATGTTTTTCATATACATTCCAATAGCTTACATGGTCAGTATATAAATATTTTTTTTATAAAACATTAGTAAAAAGTATTAAGTTAATTACCTGAAAGTAGTGATTTAGCAAATTCAACAGATGATTCTGATGCAGAGCCTGCTGCAAGGCTTGCTATTGCCGAAATTTTTTCTGTGTCATTAAGTGATTTTATTTCAATAACGGTTTCGTCGTTTTGTTTTTTATTTACTAGAAAATGAGTTTGTGATTTTGCAGCTATTATTGCTTGGTGTGTAATTAAGATTATTTGTCTGTATTTAGCAAGTTCTTCAATTTCGTCAGCAACACTCTGGGCAGCTCTTCCGGAAATTCCCGTATCTATTTCATCAAAAATAACTGTGTCTATGTCGTCTGATTTTGCAAAAATAGTTTTTATTGCAAGCATAACTCTTGAAATTTCGCCGCCAGATGCAGTTTTTGCAAGTGGTGATAAATCTTGTGAAACATTTGTAGATATATAGAATTCAACTTCGTCGATTCCGTTAGGGCCAAGTTCTGTTGGCATTACTCTTATTTCAAATTTCGATTTGGCAAGTTCTAATTTTTCAAGTTCATCAACAATAAGCGCAGACAAAACTTGTGCATAATTTTTTCTGTTTTCTGAAATATCTTGTGCTGTTCCTGTTAATTCATTTTTACTTTGAAAAATTTCTTCTTCCAATTTTTCAATATTTTTGGTCGAAAATTCGATATTGTTTAATTCTTTTGTTAATTTATCGTATGTATTTATGATTTCTTCAAGGGTACTTCCGTATTTACGTTTTAATTTTTCAAAAACATATAATCGCTCTTGTATTTCGTTAAGTCTTGCTGTGTCGTTTGTTATCGATTGAGCATAATCTCTAAGATTTGCAGATAAATCTCTTGTTAATTCGGTTAACTCAATTGCCTGATTTTCAATTTCATCCAATGATTTATCCATGTTTACAGCTCTTGATAAATCTGATTTTATTTGTAATAATGCTTCAATTACAGAACCTTCATCACCATTCAGCGCTTGATAAGCATTGAAAGAAAGTTCTTTAAGTTTTTCAGCATTATCAAGAACTTTTAATTCTTGTTTTAATTTTTCTTCTTCTTCTACATCTTCTATCTTTGCTTCTTCAATTTCATTTATCTGAAATTTTAAGAAATCAATTTGTGATTCTGTAGCATTAGAGGCGTTTTGAGCAAAATCTAATTCTTTCAATAGGTTTTGATATTTTTTATATTTTTCTTTGTATTCAGCAAGCTTACTACCATAAACTTCTTTTGCATAGTTGTCAAGCAAAATTATATGTGATTTTGCTTGCAAAAATGAATAGGTTTGATGTTGAGAGTGAATATCAAGTAACATTTCTCTGAAATTTTTAATTACTGCTTGGTTAACAAGTGTTCCGTTAATTCGTATTCTTGATGAACTTGGTAAAATTTCTCTTGAAATAACAATTTCATCATAATAATCATAATCAATACCATTTTCTTCAAAGAGTATTTTTATGTTAGGATTATTTGTCGAAATAAATAGTTCAATTAAAGCTTTTTCAGCACCTTTTTTAATTACATCTGATGAAATTTTGGCACCAAAAGCAATATCAATAGCGTTAATTAAAATACTTTTACCGGCTCCTGTTTCACCTGTAATAACATTCAATCTGTCTGAAAAATCAACTGTTAAATCATCAATTAATATATAATTTTTTACATGTATAGATTTTATCATAGGCTTTTTGGAGCAACTCCCCAATTAAATTTATTCCTTAAAACCGAATAGAATTCATCATCTTCAAGTAAAGCCAAATTAGCCATGTGTTCAGATTTTTCAATAGTTATACTTGATTCTGTTTCTATAATTTCTGCCCCATCAATAATCATGCTAAATTCATTAACATCATCTTCAAAAGAGGTTATTGTTATTTTTTCATCCGAAGGAATAACAATAGGTCTTGCATTTAGTGTATGAGGGCAAATAGGTACAATAACAAAAGCTTCAATGTTTGGATTTAAAACCGGACCGCCGGCAGACAAACCATAGGCAGTGGAACCTGTAGGTGTTGAAACAATTAATCCGTCTGCAATATAATCACAAACAAATTTGTCATTTATTTTTAATGCAAATTTTGCTGAACGTGTTTTTGAAATACCTTTTATTACAAAATCATTTAATGCTTGATAGTTATCCGATTTTAGCATTATTCGTTTTTCTACGTGAAATTTATTTTCATATACGCAGTCAATAGCGTATTTGATTTTGTCAGAATTTATTTGTGACAAAAATCCTAATCTTCCGAGATTTATACCCAAAACGGGTGTCTGTGTCATAGCAAAAAATTTGGCTACGTGTAAGATAGTTCCGTCTCCGCCAACAGCGAAAACAAAATCAAAACCGTATTTTAATTCTTTTATTTCCAATACTTCCGGATTTGCACCTCTGTCAATTAACTCTTGTTCCAAATTTTGCAAAACAGGATAAGGATTTTTAACTGATTCGTTGAAAACTACGGCTATTTTTTTTGAATTAAAGCTGCTATTTGTCATAGCATAATTTTACACCGCAAAAATATATATTACAAGCAACAAAAAAACGTATTGCTTTTGCAATACGTTTTTTTGTTTTATTTTATCCGCTTGTACAGAATTTGAAACTTTTTTCTATATTCTTTTGGATTATTTGTTCTATTGAATCTCTATCTTTTGTTAATGAGGAGTATTCTGTGTCCAAAAGCTTCATATCCTGATCTAACTGAGTTTCTTTTCTGTTAAGCTTATTCATTTCTTTTTTGTACCAGGCATCCGCTTTTGCTTCCATATCTTTGTCTCTACCTTCGACATAAGCATCGGATTCAGAAATCCTTGTTCTATTACCATTTGCATCAGTTATGTAGTAAAGACCTCTGTCTAAATTCCTTTGAATTTCGTCTGTATTTACTGCCACCCATCCATGAGATTTTAACTGCGAAAATAGATTGTTATAATAATTAGCCTTATTTATAATAATCGGTGGTATTTCATCTCCGCCTCGACTACTACTGCTTCCAGGAGTACTGCTATTAGGTCTTACCGTAGCACCACCAGTTGAGCCACCTCGACCTGATCCACCAGTTGAGCCCCCTCGGACACCACCAGTTGAGCCACCTCGACCTGATCCACCAGTTGAGCCCCCTCGGACACCACCAGTTGAACTACCTCGACCTGATCCACCAGTTGAGCCACCTCGACCTGATTCACCAGTTGAGCTGCCTCGACCTGATTCACCAGTTGAGCTACCTCGACCTGATTCACCAGTTGAGCTGCCTCGACCTGATTCACCAGTTGAGCTGCCTCGACCTGATTCACCAGTTGAGCTGCCTCGACCTGATTCACCAGTTGAGCTGCCTCGACCTGATTCACCAGTTGAGCTGCCTCTGCCTGCTTCACCAGTTGAGCTGCCTCTGCCTGCTTCACCAGTTGAGCTGCCTCTGCCTGATTCACCAGTTGAGCTGCCTCTGCCTGATTCACCAGTTGAACCACCTTTTCCTAATCCACTGGTTTCTCCACCTGTTCCAGTACCTGCATCATAGCCAGTTCCAGATTTTGGATTACTTGTTGCGGAACCAGAATTATACGTTCCGCCCGTACCATAGTCCATACCAGCTGAACCACCTTTCCCAGTACCTGCATCATAGCCAGTTCCAGATTTTGGATTACTTGTTGCGGAACCAGAATTATACGTTCCGCCCGTACCATAGTCCATACCGCTACTGTTGCCTTCGGAGTATACCACTCCCGTTGCACCGCTTGAAGTCGTTGATTGGGTTGTACCGGTACTATAACTAGCTGTTCCTCCGGTACTTCCGCTGCTGGTCTGTCCGGATTTAGGACTGGAACCGGAAGTATTAGTACCAGTAGCATAGCTTGCGTTATTACCTCTACCGCTACCACTAGTTTGTGAAGTAGTACTTCCAGACGAAGTATTCGCACCAGTACTGTAACTAGCAGTGCTTCCTGAATTTGTATTTGAATATGAAACAGTGCTGCCAGACGAAGTATTCACGCCAGTACTGTAACTAACTGTACTACCTGTTGATGTATTTGTAGAAGCATGAGCTGTGCTTCCGGAGTTAGTATTAGCGCCAGTACTGTAACTGGCTGTGCTGCCAGTAGAGGCTTGTCCTGATTTTGGACTAGAACTTTGGGTGTTATTACCAGTCGAATAACTAGCTGTGCTACCAGTTGATGTATTCGTAGAAGCAAAAGCAGTACTACCTGAATTTGTGTTAGGACCTGTACTGTAACTTGCTGTATTGTTTGAACTTGTGTTGCTGTTAAAACTTATGCTAGAATTTGAACTGCTGGAATTATTGTTTACACTAAAATCTAGACCGCCAGTAGTCGATTGCGTACTTACGGTAGTAGAATTGATAAGAACACTATTAGGGTTAGTTCCTCCACCTTGTGCTTTTTCTTGATATTGTTCCTGCACTTCTTCCATTACTTGATCTTGATAAGAATTAACATGATGTCCTGAGCTGTATTCTCCGGAGTTACTTCCTCCTATTGCGGCATATATTTCATCAGGATCATCGTCACTTTCTAATGCGGCAATAAAGTCTCTTTTACGATTATCACCCCATTTATTATGAAATGCATTTCCATCGCCGGTACCTCCGCCGATTGTGCTAAGCCCAAGGCTGTCAGCCATTTGTGGAGTTAGTACAACACGTCCTCTGTAATCAGTAATAGTTGTGGTTACACCATTTTCTGCTGCACCTTTACCCATTATGTTATAGTAGCTTAAATCAGAAAGATCAGATGCATTTCTATATTTTGGGGTATTAAGCATTTGAGTATATTTTGATGATATTTCATCACTGTCACGAGATAATGCCATCTTGTCATTAGAAATTCTTTGCATTTTACCGGACACGTCATTTGTACGTGCCGTTATAAATATTAACCTGCATTGAGATGCTGCTAAACCCATAAAAATCTTTCTTTACATAAGTGTACTATCATCGTGTAACTATAATATACTACGTATACTATATATATTATATAAAACACTTTTGATAAAAAAATTGCAATATTTGTTAAGATTGTAACATAAATATAAATATTTGTTAACATATTAATAGATTTTTAGCCTAGACTATTTAAATCAGAATCTAAAATTGATGTGATACAGAAATAAACTCAGTGTTATTATAAGCTAACATATAGCTAACAAAATTAATGTTTAGTTTTATTTAAT
>JAFWGJ010000135.1 GCA_017512405.1 bacterium
CGATTGCCTCCTTTATTAATATTTCATCGATAGAGCTTAAACCATTTGCTTTTGCAAGTATTTCAGCTTTATTTATAACTTTTACTATTTGTCTGAATCTATTTAGATTTGTGTACATATACCTTATGGCGCATTCTGTCATTTCAATTTCAGAAAGTTCTTGAACGATAGTCTTTATATCCGTTTTTGTAAATTTCTCAAATTTTACTATTTCCGAAAGTCTGTCATATAGGTGATTGAATTTTTTTAATCTTGAATTTGCACTTGTCATACCAACTAAAACAATAGGGACATTCGTTTTATCGTGAATATCCCTTAATGTTTCGACCGCTCTTGAATCAACTGTTAAATAATCAATTTCATCAATTATAAGAACCTGTGGGTGTACTATCAAATTACGGATAACCATTTTAAAGCAATCAGCAACAGTAAAGGATCGCACCTCATTCATACATTCAAGAATTTCATTTAATAACCACCTTGCCGTCATTAACTGAGTACATCTGACAAGTATTGCATCATTTTTGAATGCCCACCAATTTATGGTTTGCGATTTTCCTAATCCGGGTTCGCCATAAACAAGTCCCATACCGGGGACTCCTTCCGCTCGGTTTTGTAGATTATTCATCATAGTGATAAATCGTTTAACATTGTTTGTTTTTACAAAGACTTTTTTCATTTTTACTCCTTTCTACTTGTATATTTCTCTGTATTCATCTGATTTTATGTAATTTTCAAACCATTCCCGATCATCGGGGTTTACGCATCCGTTTTTTATATGCCACTCATACCTTTCAAAATTTGTTTTAAATATAGGGCGAGCGACAATAGATGTTTTTATTTTTGGCTGAAATTCTTGTTTCTTTTCAGGTTCAGGTTGTACAGTTATTTCTTTTATAGGTTCGATTTTTTTAAATTTCATATTGTCCAACAATTCTTTTTCAATAAAATCAATATCTTCAAGATTGAAATGTTCTCGAACCGCTTTTATAGTTTTCTTGCGTAGTTTATGTTGTTTTTCTATTTTCTGCTTATAATCCTCAATGTCATTAATATCTCCCATTTGATGCGCAAGCGGATGTGTCTCTGTAACTCGATATGCCTTACAGATAAATTCACCTTTGAGTGTATAAACTTTAATATACGAAAGATCAAACAAACTATATTTAATGACTGTTTTTTCTCTGATTCCGTATAATGCCTCATCAAAGTAATCAGCCTTTAAGAATCTTATTCCGTTTCTTCCGATATTTTTCATCTCCTGCGCCATTAGTAAATCATCAAGCATATTTTCATCAATATTCTGTTTTTCAACTTCATTTAAAACTTCTTTAATTGTTTTCGTTTTATCGTTGGGACAGGGTTTTGAATGATACATCTCAAGCCATTTATCAATCATCATCCGAGCCTGTTCAATTGTCGGGGTAAAACCATATTTTTCATAGATTTGTTTATGTAATTTTTCATTCCTCATCAAATGCGCCGGCTTATTTTCTATCGATGTCCCGATATAGCTTGGAACAAGTTTTTCAAAACTTTCCTGAAATTCTAAAAAGAAACGCTCAATGACTTTAGCACGAGCGTTATATGGTGTGGCATAAACAGGCTCTATTCCGAGCCTCTTGTAAACACCTGTAAATCCAAGTTCTTCAAACTTTTCATCCCCGTTAAAGAATTTACTTCTGAATGCTCTTCCGTTATCTTGATAAACAAATTGCGGAATGTGATCCAAATTTAATATTGCATTTCTTAATGCAGAAGCAATATTTTGAGTACACTCTTCAAGCATAATGTCGTATCCGACAAGAGCTTCCGATTTCCAATCTAAAAATCCGATTAATGTTGCTCTGCATCCTTTACCTGTAAATGGGTTTATTACTTGGAAGTTGAGGTCATGACCATCGGCTATAAGCACTTGTGCCGGCTTAAGCAAGGATGCATTTCTAACTATATATGGCGCAACTTTATCTTTTAGTGCTTTTTCTCCATGTCGGGCAAGTGTCCACTTATCAAAGTTATTATCCCTGAACCATTCGGCATATCTTCTAAAAGTTACATCTTTGGGAAGTATTTCATATCCACGTTCTTTTAATATATGTTTTGTTAATGTTATAGACTTTCCGATTGAAAATGCGCTTGGGGACAATAATATCTGAATAAATATTTTTATTTGTTCTTCGTTTAAGGTTGTGCGATATTCTTTTCGAGTGGAGTATTTATATTGTCCGACTAAACAAGTCCAATCCCCATTGTATCCTAATAACTTTCGCCACCGATACAATGATCCGACAGATATTTTACCTGTTATATTATATAGTTCAGGATATAGCGTTCCTGTATTATATAATGTTATAAATTGTTGGTCGGCTCTTTTATTTTTATAAATCGGATCTAATTTATTTTTCTTTTTATTAGATTTAAAACTGTTTCTGAAACCAAGCCAATTATTAATTATGTCATATTTTGCAAGTGCTTGTTTTTTCTGTTCTTCGGATATTATTTTTTCTTGTTTAATTTTTAAATTATTTAATTCAATAATTTCATTACCGTCTGACTTGAAATCATTGTAATATTCCTGAATATATTTAATTTGTAATTCTTCTTCCAAACTACTTAATTTAATTTTATATGATTTTCCGCCACGAGTATTTTCTGTTCTGTATTCATATTTATTAATTGATATTCTGACGGCTCTTTTAGTTACACCTTTTAATTTTGCTAATGTTTCAACATCTATCCAAGTATTTTCGGTTTGTATGTTATTTAATATGCTGTTTTTCATAGAATTCTCCTTTGAGCTATCCGATGTTAGACTGAATGCTCTCAAATTGGAACTCATTTAGGGGGAAATGTATTGTTTTGTGTCTGAATTTATCTAAAATTTAAGTGGTTTCAATTACATATTTTTTAAATTTTCGATTACCTGCGCATTAATTTTTTTATTCCAAGACCGAAATATTGAAAATCGCCCCAAAATCTCTTGCAAAAACTTCCCTGTTAAGGGTTTTAGTTTAGTCTGATGTAGATGACAGAAAGTATTGAAATTTTATAAAAGGTAATTGAAACGAGAGGGAAGTTGTTTCCCACTAAAATCGGGGAAGTTATCGTCTTTATTGTTTTGTAAACAGTTCCGGCTTTAAGGGGAAGTAATTAAAAAAGGTAATTGAAATGTCCGATTTCAATCAATGCCTAAAACCCCGATAAAATCTATATTAAACGGTAATTAAAAAGGATTTAAAACGGATTTTCAGGTAATTGAAAACGGACTTTTCGGACTTTCAATTACTTATTTTCAATTTTGAGGGAAGTGGCTAAAACTCAAACACAACGGGGCAAACGGTAAAAATCGTTCAATTACTTTTTTTCAATTTGTCCGATTTAGTTATACTTGGCTGTAACCCAAATATAATAGGAAAATTTGGCGATTTTATAAAATTTTATGGAAAGATACCGGGCATTTTAGTCCTAATAACCGGACATTTCGGACTTTTCAAAACCCCGACTCTCAGACTTGGGGAAGCGGATGAAACTCAAACATAAAGCCAAACACCGCGATTAAACATCTCAAAAACCAATTTCAAAAGTGTCCGAAAAACTATATCAAATGTCCCATTAAAACCCATCTACATTTACACTAGGAAGTATCATGAGTATCTATATACACAAACTCTTAAAACTGCCTAGGTTGGACCCGAACCTGTGGAGTCTTAAAATGCTTGCTATGTCACTATTCATTTTAACTCGTTTTTGCAACAAGTCAAGTCTATCAAGCAATAATAACGCATGTTTCAGACACATTTTTTAACATGGGCTGAAAACGAACCAATGACAAAATTTTAATTCAAAATCCGTTCAATATGGAGTGCAACTCCGAATTAAACGAAAAAAACGCTCCATTCCTCTATAAGTTTATCCAAGCTATATCTGGCGTTAGCAGGGCTTGTTGAGGGCATTTTGTTGCAAGAATATTTTTCAAACAAATCCGGAAAATATTTCTTAAACGCAGAATATGATTTATTCCCGTTCAAGCAAATTGTTTTTATATTTGGGTAATTTTTCAACAAACCTTTAATATCATTCGGAGTTTCGTTTTGAATATCTGAATCAAGACTGCCATCTCGTTTACAGGTTTTTATTGTATCCCAAAGTGCGATATTATTTTTTAATAAAGTTTTTAGCTTTAAGTCATAACTATATTCAGATAAATTCGTCTCATTACAAACAACGCCCATAACTTTCCAAAACCTGTTATGCGGGTGTGCATAATATTGTTGTTCTTCTAATGATTTTACCCCGGGCATTGAGCCTAAAATAAGAATTTTAGAATTATTATCTATTGATGGCTTAAAACTTTTGCAGTTATTCATAAATATACTCTTTTATCCTTGAAAGATTATTATTACAATCTTTTACCCCAACATCATAAATTGCTTGCAATTTACTCAGATTCTTTTCAACTCTGCGCATTTTAATTTTTTCACTCGGTCTTAAAACGATTATTTTACCTTCCTTTTCGTATTTTCTTATTAAATCCAACGTTTCATTATAATTAATGTAAGCGCTTTTAGCGGTTTTAACAAATTCAGGATATTTTTTATACACTAAACCATAAGGCAGCCGGGATTTTGATTTTATATAATCTGCAGGTCTTGTCTGTATAACAATAATTTTTTCATAACCCATATCAAGAGCTTTTTTATAGGGAATCGGATCGGCAACGGCGCCATCCAGATATTTATTCCCGTTAATTTCTACTAAATTTGATACAAACGGCATTGAGCCAGAAGCTCTTAAATATTCCATATCTCTTTTAGCATCACTAATTTCTATGTATTCGGCTTTTCCTGTTTCAACATTAGTAACAATGGCATAAAATTTAACATCTGAACTATTGTAAGTTTCAAAATCCAACGGGTCTAATTCATAAACAAGTTTGTTAAAGCAAAATTCCCTGTTCATAACGTCCCCTGTGGTAAGTAAAGAATACATACCCATATATCTTTTATCGTGTGCATAATTTAGGTTATATCTTAAAGCTCTTCCAATTTGACCGGATTTGTAATTTATTCCAAACAAGGCACCCGCTGAAACACCAAAGATAGTATTTACCTTGATATCATTTTCCATAAATACATCAAGTACGCCTGCGGTGTATAAGCCTCTCATAGCTCCGCCTTCAAGAACTAATGCTACTTCGTTATTATTATTTTTGTATTCGTTTTCACTATTCATTTTTTAATTTAGAATATTTGATTTTACATCTTGATAAAGGTTGTTATTGAATATTTCTGCGTTTTGGCCTTTGAATGCGGAACCTGCGTAAGAATCATTTTTTAATCGCCACATAAACCACGCCGTTACATAACCATCAGCCTCATATAACATCTGTCCGTGTTCAATATCGATTTTTCTCATCATAACTTTTTGAACATTTAATTTATCATACATTTTAATCATAGCTTCTAACGGTATAACTGTTTGTGTTTCAAAATCTCCTTTTGTACCCGCTATCATTAATATCGGAATTTTTACTTTTGTTAAATCATAAGTCCATTTTAGCCCGTTTGCAAGTTCTTCATGTGCAGGCGATAAAGCTACGGCTGTTTTATACATTGAACTGTGCTCATTTGTTGTAATTGCGTTAAATATACCGGCTCCGCCCTGCGAATGTCCGGAAGCACCAATATTATTTGTATCAATTTTATTATAAAAAATACTGTTTTTATCTTTGTTCTTGTTAATTATATATGTCAAGGTTTTATCAGTAGAAGTTCCTGCCCAAGAACTTTCCTCCTCATTTCCAAGTACAATAAATCCCCATGAGGCTAAATGCCTAAATAGGGCTTTATATCTTGAACCTTTAACTCCTGAACCGTTTACAAAAACAACAACAGGATATTTTGTGTTTGTAGTTTCTAAATCTTTTGGATAATAGACTTCGTATTTTTTAAAATTTTCGGTTGTTTTTTCTTCAAAATATTTTACTTCATAACTTCCTGTTTTAATGTATTTTGCTTCAACTTCTCCGCCTGTCTTTACAGATGTTGTGTAATTATTCGGTACGGCAGGGTTCGCAAATGCTAAAATCCCGACCAATAATATTGCCAATAATCCTTTCATAAATCCCCTATTTCTTTTTTATTCGATTACCATATCTATCGATTCTGTCAGTTTATTTTTCATTCTTAACAAGAATTCTTTGAATGTTTTTAATTCCTCTTTTGTATAAATATTTTCTGAATCTGTTACAAATTTTTCCCAATCACCTACAATGGTGTGATAAATTTCTTCCCCTTTTTTAGTAAGCCTTACTGTTTTAACCATTTTTTTATTTTTTTCTGTTAATTTCCTTTTTATTAAGCCTTTATTTTCCATTCTCTCAAGTTCTTTGCTCAAATTCGCCGTCCCCATAAGCAAGACTCTTGCAATATTTCTTTGGTGAATATCAGGGTTTGTATACAAAAGCTCAATAATCAAAAAGTTATTATATGTAATATCAAATTCATTATGATTGTCAAAATATCTTGCACCGATTGTTCTTTCAATTTTTGCGGTGTTATCAAGGTGGTGTATTAAAGTTTCCGAAAATTTAAACTGTTTTTTCATTCTTCCTCTGCATGTTTACTTTTTATTGTATTTATTATATATTGTAAATACAACATGTCAATTATACAATATTTAATAGCAAGAAAGGGAAATGTTATGAAAAAATTATTAACACTTATTATGGTTTTAGCAGTATCTTCATCTGCAACTTATGCTTCATCTTTTTGGAAAGAAGTGAGAAATTCATTTAAACAAGATGTTCAAGCAACAAAACAAGCAATAAAAGCAGATATTGAAAAGTCAAAGATAGAACAAGAGAAAGCTCAAGCTCAAGAAAAAGCGACAAGAAAAAGAGATGCTCTAAAGGAAGTTAATACTAACTTATATAATTTAAATAAAGAAATGAAAGACGTTAAAGCTGATAAAAATATCTCTGAGACAGAAAGAACCATAAAAGTAAAACTTCTGCAAAAACAAATTGATTTTTGTAACAAGCAGAAAAAAGATATACAAAAATGGTAATAAAACAAATTAAATTCTGTTAAAATCACAGAGGTCCAAGCATATCGTCTTACGCAATTATTTGTCAGACTAAATGCTTGGACTATAAATTATTCAATAAAAACTCTGCGTAATCTTTTGTTTTCGTTCCTTTACGTTTATGCTCGGGGTCAATTTTATTAAAGAAACAATTTGGCATCTCATCCATTTTTAAATTCTTTTCAATACAAGGAGTGCAGCCTAAATCGTGATTTTGCGGGTGCAATTTGCATTTTATATTTTTGCAGGTACATAATTCTTTTGCGTTCATATTTACTCCTCTGCTTCAATCTTAAAAATTACAGGGCGTAGTCCGTCGTTGCAGGAACAAATTGCAACCCCGGGTTTTCTTATCCAGTCACCGTAATAAAAAAGTTCTTTTGTCGCACCTCCGTGAGCAAGAGTAAAAACATATTGATAAATCGCTTTCCAAGCTTCATTACAAAAACCTTCAGGGCATTCCCAATCCGCATAGAAAACTTGTCCTTCTTTTAACATAGGGCAAGGTGTTAAACCTTCAACGCCGTATTCTTTTGCCAATTCTTCATCAAAATTTCGTTTCAAAACTGTTATTTTACATTTTTTCATTATTTTTTACCTTTATTTTTGTAATAACTTAAACCAATTTTTATTGTATTCAAGTATTCCTTCATTTTTAAGTTTGCTTAATTCTGCACTCATAGCACTTCTTTCAACCCCCAAATAGTCAGCTAAAGCCTGCCTGTCGTATTGAATATAAAATTCTTTTGAATTTTGTTTTATTGATTCTAAACTCAAAAATGTAAGCAATTTTTCTTTTGTAGTTCTTTTTGCCATGCATTCAATTTTTTCCGTTAAATTGACATTTTTGTTTGAAATTATAAAAAGCAAATTTTTTACAAGCTGTTTATGAAAACTGCAGCAATTTTGACATGGACTTGATAATTTATCGGAATCTAAAAATAAAACTTTGCTGTCAACAAGCGCTTCCACGTTCATTGAAGGGAGTTTATTAACATAAGCATAAGCTTCTGCAAATATTTGTTTAGGTTCAATTATTGATAAAATAGACTTATTCCCTAAATAGTCATATTGAACAATTTGTAATTTCCCTTCTATCAATAGACCAAATTTTTTAATTTCTATTCCTTCCGAAAGCACAAGTTCATCTTTTTTATAAGTTTTTATTACACCACGCAAACACCCAAGCATCGAGGATAATTCTTCTACTTTTATGTCTTTAATTAATAAGCTATCTTTTATTTTTTCTAATTCGTTTATCATCTTGTTGTTTTTCCAACATACTTTTATTCTAATTTAATATAAATTTGACATGTAAACAAGAGGGGAAATAAAAAAAATGTTAAACCTCTTAAAATGTAAAAAAGGAGGAATTATTATGTCAATGTTTTGTTTTCAATGTGAGCAGACTGCAAAAGGGCAGGGGTGTACTATTTGCGGTGTATGTGGTAAAAAAGAAGATACCGCAAACTTGCAAGATGAAGTTATCAGTTCTTTAATTGAACTATCTAAAACTAAACCGAATGATGAAACAACTTTAAAAATTATAGAAGGACTCTTTACAACAATTACTAATGCTAATTTTGATAATGAGTCATTAAAAACTATGATAAAGAACCCTGAATATGATATGAATAAAATTTGGCAAGGAAATGAAGATGTAAGAAGTTTAAAATCTTTAATTTTATTCGGGCTTAAAGGTATGGCTGCTTATGCTCATCACGCTTGGGTCCTTGGATATAAAGACGAAACCGTAAATAATTTCTTTTATGAAGGTTTATCTGCTTTGGAAAAAGATTTATCAACAGATGAACTTATTGCTCTTGTTTTAAAAACCGGAGAAGTTAATTTTAAATGTATGGAAATGCTTGATAGAGCTAATACCGAAACTTACGGTAATCCTGAGCCGACAAAAGTTACAAAAAACATTGAAGCAAAACCTTTTATTGTTATAACTGGACACGACTTGCACGATTTGAAAATGTTATTAGAACAAACAAAAGATAAAGGAATTAATATTTATACTCATGGCGAAATGCTGCCTGCTCTTGCGTATCCGGAATTGAAAAAGTATGAGCATTTAAAAGGCAATTTTGGAACAGCTTGGCAAAATCAGCAGAAAGAGTTTGATAATATTCCGGCTTCAATTTTATTTACAACAAACTGCATAATGCCTGTAAAAGACAGTTATAAAGACAGAGTATTTACAACAGCTGCCGTACATTATCCTCAATGTACTTATATTAAAGCTGATAATAACGGCTATAAAGACTTCACCCCTGTTATAAATAAAGCATTAGAACTTGGCGGTTATAAAGAAGTACAGAAAATGCCCGGTATTAACGGTGGTGAAAGTTTAACTGTCGGTTTTGGACATCATACAGTTTTGTCTGTTGCCGATAAGGTCGTTGAAGCTGTTAAATCAGGAGCTTTAAAACATATCTTTTTAGTCGGCGGATGTGACGGGGCGAAACCCGGAAGAAATTATTATACGGAATTTGTAAAACAAATGCCAAAAAATACGCTCGTTTTAACTTGTGCTTGCGGGAAATACAGATTTAATGATTTAGAATTAGGCGATATAAATGGTATTCCAAGATTGTTGGATTTAGGTCAATGCAACGATGCTTATTCAGGTATAAAAATTGCGGTTGAACTTGCTAAAGTATTTAATTGCGGTGTAAATGACCTGCCTTTATCAATAGTTCTTTCGTGGTATGAACAAAAAGCAGTCTGCGTTCTTTTAACTCTGCTTTATTTAGGTATTCAAAATATCAAACTTGGACCAAGTTTACCTGCATTTGTTTCACCAAATGTTTTAAATGTCTTGGTTGATAAATTTAAAATCGCTCCAACAACAACGCCTGAAGCGGATTTAAAAGAAATATTGACAAAATAATTTCTGTAAAGGGCGGTGCCGCCCTTTTTATTTAAATTTATTATTCGTTGGAAAAACAACAGAAATTTAATAAAAGACATCTTAAAATAAATATATAGAAAAGAACAAATCAAGCTTGAAAGAATTTATACAGATTCTGAAAGAGATTTATCAAACAAAAATTTTTAAATTACAAACTTGTGCTTATAGTAATTATTAATAAATTATTTCTATTTAATATTTTATTAGACACTTGGGTAATATAATTATTTTTTAAATTTTAATAAAATAAAAAATGGGAAAATTTGGCCATATATAAGGAAAATTAACCCTATTATA
>JAFWGJ010000136.1 GCA_017512405.1 bacterium
CATTTTTCTTGCTGCGAATAATAAGAAACCCATTGCTTTGTCCTCTTAATGCCTCTCGTACTTATATAAAGTTTTTCTTTCAAAAAAAATTGCCTTTTTTGACGTTTATTGCTTAATATTTCTTTACAATAATAAAAAAGCAAAAAACATGGAAAACCATGTTGTAACATGCATTTCCATGTTTTAAACATTATATTACAAGTTTAGTAGTTGTTTTATTAAACTAAGCCAATTATAATAATCTTTTTAAATCCTCAGGTCTTGATGAACGAGATAGAGCATCTTCAAGAGATATCTGCTTACTTATATATAAAGATTTCAGAGCCATTTCAAGAGTTTGCATACCCATTCCGGCATTAGTTTGAAGAGCTGAGTAAATTTGAGCAGCTTTTGCTTCACGAATAAGGTTCGCAATAGCAGGAGTAACCAACATAATTTCTTGTGCCATTACACGACCTTTTTTAGTACCGTCAGCTTGAAGTCTTGGCAATAGTGTTTGAGCAAATACCGCAGCCAATGATGATGACAATTGAACACGAATTTGTTGTTGTTGACCTTCAGGAAATACGTCAATAATACGGTCAATTGTTTGGGAAGCAGATGAGGTGTGAAGTGTTCCAAACACCAAGTGACCTGTTTCTGCTGCTGTTAAAGCAAGCGAAATTGTTTCTTGGTCACGCATCTCACCTACAAGTATGATATCAGGGTCTTCACGAAGCGCTGAACGAAGTGCATTTGCGAAACTTCTTGTATCTTGTCCTAACTCACGTTGGTGAACAACAGATTTTTTTGAAGTATGCACAAATTCTATCGGATCCTCAATTGTCAAAATATGCTCACTTCTCGTTGAATTTATATGGTCAATCATTGAAGCAAGAGTTGTTGATTTACCTGAACCGGTCGGACCTGTTACAAGAATCAATCCTCTTGGTTTTTCTGCTGTTTTTCTGACAATATCAGGAAGTCCTAATGTGTCAAAAGCCGGTACAACAGAGGAAATTGTTCTGAATGCTGCCGCAAAATTACCTTTATCTTTATAGATATTAACCCTGAAACGACTTAAACCCTGAACACCATAAGAAAAGTCAAGTTCCCAGTCTTGTTCTAATTTTCTTCTTTGCTCATTTGAAAGCATTGGAAATAAAAGAGTTTCAACGTCATCAGCAGATAAAGGTGGTCTGTCTAATCTTACAAGCTTACCATCCACCCTTATTACAGGCGGCAAATTTGCAGAAACATGCAAGTCACTTGCTCTGCTTTGAACTGTAATTTCCAAAAGTTCTTCTATTAACATTAATGTTTTACCTCATATGATTATAATTAAATGTTACTATAAAAAATTTGAATGTAAATAGTTTTACAGTTAAAAATTTTAATATATAATTACAATATGAAATACAGAGAAAACGTTAGAAATTTTTGCATTATAGCACACATTGATCATGGGAAATCAACACTTGCAGACCGATTGCTTGAAGCGACAGAAACAATAAGCAAACGTGATATGCAGGAACAATTACTTGATTCAATGGATATTGAACGTGAGCGAGGTATTACTATAAAGTTAAATACTGCAAGAATGAAGTATTCGTCAAAAAACGGTAAAAATTATGAATTAAATTTAATTGATACTCCCGGACACGTCGATTTTACTTATGAAGTTTCACGTTCTCTTGCTGCTTGTGAAGGTGCACTGCTGATAGTCGATGCAACACAAGGTGTGGAAGCACAAACTCTTGCTAATGTTTATCTTGCTGCTGAACAGAATTTGGAAATAATTCCGGTGATAAATAAAATCGATTTGCCGTCAGCCGATGTTGAAAGAGTAAAAGCGGAAATTGAAGAAGTCTTAGGAATTGATGCTTCACTTGCAATTCCGGTAAGTGCAAAGACTGGTGAAGGAGTTGGAGATGTATTGGAAGCAATTGTTGATTTAATACCACCTCCCGTTGATACCACAGACAAACCTCTTAGAGCATTAGTTTTTGATAGTGCTTATGACCCATATTTGGGAACGGTTTGCTTGTTTAAAATTATGGACGGAAGCATAAAAAACGGCGATAAAGTCAGATTTATGGCATCAGGCAAAGAATATGACGTTGTTGAATTGGGTTATTTAACCCCGACAAGAGTTCCTTGTGACAGCTTAACTTGTGGTGATGTAGGTTATTTTGCAGGTTCAATAAAAGAAATTACACGTTTTGTTGGTGATACTTTAACAACCGTTGAAAACCCCGCAAAAGAACCGCTGCCGGGATATCAAGAAGCATTACCAATGGTATTCTCTGGGCTTTATCCTGTTGATAACGAAGATTATCACGATTTAAAAGAAGCTCTTGAAAAATTAAAGCTATCAGATAGCAGTATAACTTTTGAACCTGAAACATCTAGTGCTTTGGGATTTGGTTTTAGATGCGGTTTTTTGGGTATGTTACACATGGAAATTGCACAGGAAAGACTTGAACGCGAATATGACTTAGCACTCGTTACTACTGCACCTTCTGTTGTTTATCACGTTCATACGACGTCAGGAGAAGTTTTACAAATCGATAACCCTGCAAATTTGCCGCCACCTGCACAGAGAGAATTTATTGAAGAACCTTATGTTAAGGTTGATATTATTGCACCAAATGAATATACAGGTACATTAATGGACTTAACCCAATCTAAACGAGGTATTTTCATTAATATGACATATATTGACAAAGTACGTGTTAATTTAGAATATCACATTCCGTTAAGTGAAGTAATCACCGATTTTTATGACCAATTAAAATCCAGAACAAAAGGTTATGCAAGTATGGATTACGAATTTTGTGATTACAAGCGTTCCGACCTTGTAAAGCTTGATGTAATGCTTGCAGGGGAAATTGTTGACGCACTTTCAGTAATCTGTCATAAAGACAATGCTTTCCATATAGGACAAAAATTAACTGAAAAATTAAAAACAATTATTCCACGCCAGTTATTTGAAGTTCCTATTCAAGCCGCAATTGGCGGTCGTGTTATTGCCAGAACAAATATTAAAGCACTAAGAAAGAGCGTTCTTGATAAATGTTATGGTGGTGATATTACCCGTAAACGCAAATTGTTGGAAAAACAAAAACGCGGTAAAAAGCGTATGAAAGCCGTTGGTAAGGTCGAAGTACCACAAGAAGCATTCATGGCCGTTCTAAGCCTTAACGAAGAAGACTAAACGTTTAACTTGTAACCTCCGCCATAAATGGTTTCAATGTACTTTTTACCATCAGAAATTTTATCTATTTTTGAACGCAAATGTCTGATATGCACTCTGATTGTTTCAACATCATCATCAGGAGCATATCCCCAAACATCTTTTAATAATTTTGAAGATGGAACCATATTACCATGATTTTGAAACAAAATATTAAAAATATCATATTCAATAGGTGTAAGTTTTGCAACTTTATCGTTAATTTTTACGGAATATTGTTCAGGGAGTAATGTTATTTCTTTTAAAACTAACAATTCTTTTGTTGCAAGAGATTCAGGAAGTTGATGAGTCCGCTTTAATATAGCTTTGACTCTCATTTTTAGCTCTTCCATTTCAAACGGTTTCACAAGATAGTCATCAACACCAATATCAAAACCTTTTCCTTTATCTTGAATATCGGATAATGCTGTTAACATCAAAATAGGAGTATTTTTGATAATATCCGCCTGACGAATACGTTGTGCAACAGTGTAGCCGTCAACATTCGGCATCATTACATCAAGTATTACTAAATTAGGTATTTCCTGCTTAGCAAGAGCAAAACCCTCTATTCCGTCATATGCCTGTACAACATCATAGCCATTTAACTTAAGGTTAACCTTAATTAATTCATTAATTGCTTTATCATCATCTATTACCAATATTTTACTCATAGTTTTAATATACTATAAATTATTGTATTTTTAAATTATTAAAATTTCTTAATAATAATATTAACTAAAATTGCTACTACAAAAGTAATTCCGCCAATTATGTATTTTTTATATATTATTTTTGTGAAAAAATATACACAAAAAAAGCATTTTGTTGTAATATTTTATTTGTTATTACAAAGTTTTTAAGGAGGCACATGAATTGGCAATAGCATCACCGTTTTCATCTATCGACAAAGAAGGTACAAAAAGAGTGCATTTAGGAAGACATGTATTAGCTGAGTTTTTTGAATGTGATTCAAATACTTTAAATAGTTTGTCGATGATTGAAAAGTTAATGGTTGATGCGGCTCTTGAATGCGGAGCTACTGTTGTTCAAAAATGCTTTCATATGTTTAACCCTTATGGCGTAAGTGGTGTCGTAATTATTGCAGAAAGCCATTTAGCAATTCACACATGGCCTGAACTTGGATATGCAGCTGTTGATTTATTTACATGCGGCGATAAGTGTGATCCAAAAATTTCTTATGAATTTTTGAGAAAAGCATTTAATTCCAAAACTGCATCATATACAGAGCTTGAAAGAGGTATTTTAGACGAAACTGATATGAAAGTTATGGAAGTTCCGTTTAAAGTCAGCGAACATGCTCTGACAGCAGGGGTTTAAAAAAAATATTAAGGGCGGCACGCTATGGCGTGCCGCCCTTTTTTAATATATACTATTTTTATGAACGAGAATTTAAAACAGACATTAAAATTATTGCCGGATTTACCGGGATGTTATTTATACTATGACAATTCAGGTGAAATAATTTATGTTGGTAAAGCTAAAAATTTAAAAAAGCGTGTTAAGAGTTATTTTAATCGTTCTCAAAAATCACCAAAAACAATTCAGCTTGTTTCTCATATTGAAAAGCTTGAATATATAATCACGGATACGGAGGTTGAGGCTTTCATATTAGAAGATCAATTAATAAAAAAACATAAACCAAAGTACAATATTTTACTCAAAGATGATAAAAAATACCCATATTTTTTGGTAACAGACGAAGATTTTCCAAGAATACTTGTTGTAAGAAAAAAGAATTTAAACCCGGATAAAGGGCATTTTTTCGGACCATATACAGACGCAAAAGCAATGTATTCAACTTTGGATTTTATAAAAAAGATATTTCCGCTAAAACAATGTAAACAGCCGAAATTCAAAACAAGACCTTGCTTGTATTATGACATAGGAAGATGTCTTGCACCTTGTCAAAATAAAGTTACATCTGAGGAATATAAAAAACTTATTGAGCAGGCAGAACTGTTTTTAACAGGTAAACAGGGTGAATTATTAAAACAATTAATGACTCAAATTCAAAAATATTCTGACACTCAACAATACGAAAAGGCTGCAAGATTAAGGGACAGCTATTTTGATTTGCAAAAAACACTTGAACGTCAAAAAATTGTATATGAAAGTACAAAACTTAACGAAGATATAATCTCAGTTTTACAGGATAGCGGAATTATAGCTATCGTAATATTAATGATTAGAGAGGGAAGATTAATTGATAAAAAGACTTTTGATTATGCAGTAGAGCAAACTGATAAGACAGAATTTTTTGAAAGATTTTTTAAGGATTATTACTCAATGTTAAAACTTGACTATCCTGATAAAATCATTTCAAATGAGTTAGAAAATTTGGGTAATAAATCACTTTATGAAGAATGGTTAGAAATTATTTCTCACAAAAAAATAAAAATAAGTTATGGTAAAACGAAATCCGGCAAGGAATTACAGCAGCTTGCAGATAAAAATGCAAAAGATGTTTTAGAAAAAGCAAAAATACAAGCACTGGTTGATATTGGTAATGATTTCAATGAAGTTGGTTCATATTTGGCAGAAAAATTAAAACTCAAAAATTTTCCGCATAAAATTGAATGCTACGATATCTCACACATTCAAGGTACAAATACAGTTGCATCAGGCATCTGCTTTATAAACGGTATGCCTAAAAAATCATTATATAAACGATATAAAGTTAAATCAACCGAAGGGAAACCTGATGATTTTCAATCTATGAAAGAAGTATTATCAAGAAGATTTAAGCGTTTAGGTGAAGATGGCTGGGAAAAACCTGATTTAATAATAATTGACGGAGGGAAAGGTCAATTATCGAGCGTAATGCAAATTGTTGAGGAACTTGGTATAACAGGAATAGATATTATAAGTTTGGCAAAACGTGAAGAAGAAGTATTTTTGCCCAATCAGTCAAAATCAATATTAATACCAAGAGGTTCAAGTGCTCTATTTTTAATTCAAAGAGTAAGAGATGAGGCGCACAGATTTGCCATTACGTATCATAGAGATTTACGTTCAAAAGCATTAAAAAATAGTTAACAAATTGAATATTTAACGCAAAATATATTAAAATAAATATGGGAGATGATTTTCCATGCAATATAAAGACTATTATGAAACATTAGGTGTCAAAAGAGAAGCAACGGAGGCTGAAATTAAATCTGCGTACAGAAAACTGGCACGCAAATATCACCCTGACGTAAATAAAACAAAAGAGGCTGAGCAAAAGTTCAAAGAAATCAATGAAGCCTATGAAGTTTTAGGCGATAAAGAAAAACGTCAAAGATATGACAGCTTAGGTGCAAATTGGCAAGGCGGAGCTGATTTTACACCGCCTCCGGGATTTGATAATTTTAGTTTTAACTTTAATAATGCCGGCGGACAGGGTTTTTCTTCATTTGACGGATTTGGAGGCTTTTCGGACTTTTTTAGTTCGCTTTTCGGCGATATGATGTCAGGACAACGCTCATCAACTTCAAGACAAAATCGTTTTACGGGCTTTGAGGGTATGGGTATGGATTTTGGTCAATCTCAACCTAAAAAGCAAAAAGAAAATCTCGATATTACAAAAACAATTAACATCACCGTTAAAGATATATTTGATGACAGACCGATAAAAGTATCATTTAAAGAAATGGATAAATGCAAGGCTTGTCCTCCACATGGCGGTTTTTGCACTCACTGTAACGGAACAGGAATTGTTCAATCTAATAAAACAGTTAATGTTAGACTGCCAAAAGGTATTCAAGAGGGGCAAAAAATACGTCTTAAAGGCGAAGGTAAAGAAGATATTACAGGTCAAAAAGGTGATTTGTTTTTAATTATAAATATAAAAGATTCAAAATACACAGTTGATGGTGTTAATTTATCGCAAGATATTGAAATCACCCCATCAGAAGCTGTTTTGGGCGTACAAAAAGATATTGAAACCTTACATGGAAAAGTTAGTATAAAAATTCCTGCGGGCACATCATCAGGTCAGTCATTAAGATTAAAAGGGCTTGGACTTGCTAAAAAGGACGGTGGATATGGCGACTTGAACGGCAAAATTAAAATTGTTGTTCCAAAAAATATTTCAGAAGAACAAAAGGAATTATACAGAAAAATCAAGCAGCTTGAAAATAATTAGTGTATCATGTGTTTTTCAAGCATTACCATCAAAACGCTCAAATCCGCAGGTTTTACGCCGCCAATTCTTGATGCTTGGGCAAGTGTAGTCGGACGGATTTTTTCCAATCGTTCTCTTGTTTCGGTTGAAATATGTGTAATTTTTGAATAATCAATATCTTTTGGAATTTTAATTTTTTCCAATTTACCTGCATTATCAACTTGTGCCTCTTGACGTTTCAAATAACCGTCATATTTTAGCAATATTTCTATTTGCTCATAGGTTTCTTTCGGTAAATTTAGATTTTTTGCTCCATCATCAAGTTCTTGAATAATTTTATATGAAATATTAGGGCGTTTTAAAAGTTCAGATAATCTTATGCCCTTATCAATATGCTCGCCATATTTTGCAAGTGTTTCGTTCGATTTATCATTTGCTTTTAATTTAGTGTCTTTAAGTCTTTGTACTTCAAGTTCAATATCATTTTGTTTTTTCAAAAACCTTTGGTATTGTTCTTCATCAAGTAATCCCATTTTATGACCAATTCCGGAAAGTCTTGCATCCGCATTATCCTGACGAAGCAGCAATCTGTATTCAGAGCGTGAAGTAAGCATTCTGTATGGTTCTTCTATATCTTTTGTTACTAAATCATCAATTAGTGTTCCGATATAAGAAGAACTCCGTGAAAGCTCAAGCATATCGGAATTATTTAAGTAATTTACAGCATTAATACCTGCAATCAAACCTTGTGCGGCGGCTTCTTCATAACCGCTTGTACCGTTAATTTGTCCTGCCATAAACAACCCTTTTACACGCTTTGTCATAAGCGAATGAGTATTTTGAACAGCAGGAACATAATCATATTCCACTGCGTAAGCAGGTTTTATCACATGAGCATTTTCAAGTCCCGGAAGAGTTCTTAACATTTGGATTTGAACATCAGCAGGCAAACTGCTTGAAAATCCTTGAATATAAACTTCATAAGTACTTAAACCCTCAGGCTCAATAAAAATATGGTGTGATGGATTAGAAGCAAATCTTACAATTTTATCTTCAATCGAAGGACAGTATCTAGGTCCTATTGCGTGTATTAACCCCTGATACATTGGTGATTTATCAAGATTTGCTTTAATAATTTCGTGAGTTTTTTCATTAGTTTTTGTCAAATAACAAGGATATTGTTTTCTTACAGGTCTATCCGGTCTGAACGAGTAAAAACTCAACTCATCATCACCATTTTGCAAAATCATCTTTGAATAATCAATTGTTCTGCTATCAACCCTTTGCGGTGTTCCTGTTTTTAGCCTTTTTATTGTAAAGCCCAATTCCAGTAAAGATTTTGATAATCCTCTAGCAGGCATTTCACCTAAGCGACCAGCAGGATAAGAATTTAAGCCTACCCAAATCTTTGCTTCTAATGATGTACCCGTTGTTAAAATCACAACAGGGGCAGAATATTGAATTCCATACTCGTCAACTGCACCGACGATTTTGTCCTCTATTGTTAATAATTGAGATATACAGCATTGCTTTAAATATATATTTTTTTCAGCCTGAATTACATTACGCATATACTGCGTATATTCTTTTTTATCTGATTGAGCCCTTAAAGCTCTAACAGCAGGACCTTTTGACATATTAAGTGTTTTCATCTGCAAATATGTAGCATCTGCCGAAATTCCCATTTGACCGCCAAGAGCATCTATTTCTCTCACTAAAGTTGATTTAGCAGGGCCGCCTATAGCCGGATTACAAGGCATTAGGGCAATGTTATCCATATTCAATGAGCAAAGTAAAACTTTTAAACCTAATCTTGCAGATGCAAGTGCCGCCTCACATCCTGCATGTCCTGCTCCAACTACTATACAATCAAATTTATTACTCAAGTAATCCATATAACCATTATAATACAAAATTTATGCTATAATTTAATTATGAAAAAGTTATTTTTATTATTTATGCTATTTGTTGCTGTATTACCTGTATGTGCTGATGATGTACTGCTTGAGGGTAGTGTATCCTTTGATTGGGCTACAAAAACACAATTTGAAAGAGACGAAAATATCTCGCAAATCAGAAATATTATATATAAAGATAATATTATTACAAAATATAATAAGAATGAATTAAAGGTGCAGTACAAAGCTTTTTTAAAAGATAAAGACCGTGATAAACATTACATAGAAATTTCAAACGGAAAAAAAGAAAATGATACGGAGCGTCTTGCAGGATTTTACAAGTTTAATGGAAAGCTTATGTACATGTATGGTGTACAGTATAAAAATGATATTTATACAACGTATTATTATGATTTAATGGGTAATTTAAGATATATTGATAAAATGTCTGAAAACTATCCTAATTATCCTTACTATTCGCATCAATATCGTATCACCGGCGAATTGGCAGGCTCTATTTATTTTACATCATACGATACTCAATATGTTTTTAAAAATGAAAAATTTAAAGGTGTGTGGTTTAAAGATACAATGTTTGATTCAAAAGCAAAAAAAATAATGACCAGAACTAATTATTAAATTTATTCAATCCATCTAAAGCTATCAACATAATCATCACCTGAAATATCTCCGTGAATTTCTGCTGCAAAAACCCTGAACATTTTATTTGACAGCTCCAAACCTGGTATTTTATTAATATTATTTATTAGACCAGTATCTGATGATTTACTGAGGTTAACACCCGGAATAGTATTAAATAATGTATTTAATGATAAATTTCCGACAGGACCAAGTATTGTTGATATTTTTCTTGATAATCGCCCAAATACGTACATACTAGCTAATTTCGAAGCTATATCATATTCACCGATTATAAATAAATTCAAATCCTTTCCTTCACTTGATATTTGAATTTTATTCATAACGCC
>JAFWGJ010000137.1 GCA_017512405.1 bacterium
AATAATAACGGTGATTTAACTATTACTCAAAATGGAACCGGTGCTGTAACGCTATCCGGAGCAATTAATAATGTTGGTAATGTAAATATTTCAAATAATTCAACATCAAATTTATCAATATCAAATGCAATAACAAATGAAAACGGCAATGTAGTAATTTCATCAAAAGGAAATAGTGTAATTACAAGTGCAATAGCAAACAACATAGGTGATATAACAATAATATCAAAAGGTTTATCAGTTGCAGATGTTTCAACAACTCAAGGTGACATAACATTAACAAGTACAAATGGCTACTCTCAATCAGGTAATGTTATAAATGGTGAAGGCAATTCAACTATTTCAAGTACAAATGGTAAAAACTTAATTAATGGTAAAGTAGAAAATACAAAAGGTAATATTAAAATTACAACAAATGGAACAAGCTCAGATATTAAATCAACAGTCAAAACATCTGACGGTACAGTAGAAATAGAAAACAAAAAAGGTAACTTAACATTAACAGATACCTCAAGTGTATCAGCAACAGATGGTATATCTATCAGAAATACAAACAATGCACAGGCGTTAAATATTGCGGGAACAGTATCAAATACAAATAATGATGTAGTAATTTCATCATTAAACGGTTTAACAATTTCAAATGCAGTATCAAACGCAACAGGCAATATAAATATTTCGAATAACACAGGCACCGCAACAATATCAGGCGCAATAACAGACAACAACGGAAATATAACAATTACAAATAACGGATTAACAGGTATATCAGGTGCAATAGCAACAAACGTTGGCGATATAACAATAACATCTAACGGCTTAACTGTTTCAGATATATCAACAAATGACGGAGAAATCCTATTAATAAGTACAAACGCTTATTCACAAAGCGGTGATATCGTTAATAAAGAAGGCAATACAACTATATTAAGTACAAATGGTTCAAATGTAATTATTGGTGATATTACAAATACAAAAGGAAATATAGAAATATCAACAAATGGTTCAGGTACAAATATAGCGTCAAATATCAAAACATTAGACGGCACAGTAGAAATAGAAAACAAAAAAGGTAACTTAACATTAACAGATACATCAAGTGTATCAGCAACAAAAGGTGTATCTATCAAAAATACTAATAACTCTCAAGCATTAAATATTGCAGGATCTGTTTCAAATACAGATGTGGGAGATGTGATTATCTCATCATTAAACGGTTTGACAGTATCAAATCAAATTACAAATCAAAACGGTAATATAACAATAAGCAATAATGCAAATGATATGTTAATATCAGGTGCAATAACAAATGCTCTTGGTAATACATCAATAACAAATTCAGGTAAACATTAAAAATAACAAATAATATAAATAATAACGGTGATTTAACTATTACTCAAAATGGAACCGGTGCTGTAACGCTATCCGGAGCAATTAATAATGTTGGTAATGTAAATATTTCAAATAATTCAACATCAAATTTATCAATATCAAATGCAATAACAAATGAA
>JAFWGJ010000138.1 GCA_017512405.1 bacterium
AGTTCACTTAACATAAAAATCAGCAACTGTAAGAGGCTTTTTAAGCTTATTTTTGTCAAAAATTTGCATATAATAATGCCCCGGAGCATGAATAACAAAATAATCAGTGTAATAATGCGGATTATCTTTGTTAATCCTGTAATCATGAGAATATGCAATACCTGTTATTGTTGTAAAACCTGATTTATGAGAAGCACTAAGAACTTGAATACCTATATATTCAGCCTTTATTGGTTTTTTTGCCATTAAAAGCCAATATATTTTTTCACCTCTATGAAATGTTGTAGAATAATTTCCTACGGTTTCACGTGTAAATGGGACATCATTAAATATTATCCCATACGTAAAATGCCTGCCAAAAATTAACGTTCCAAAAAATATAATCAAAGGACCTAACATTGGTTAACCTCTTTTATGATTTTAGTTTATTTAGTTCATTAATTTTATTTTGAATAGCTTGCTTAGTCAAATCATCATTTTCAAGATTATAATATTTTTGATAAAATTCAACAGCTTTTTGTAAGTTGCCTTCTTTTTCATATGACATAGCTAATGCATAATAAGCATAGGCGTAATCAGGACTAAGAGCTATCACTCTATTAAAACAATCTTTGCAATTTTTAAAATCATTTTGAGTAGCATAGACTAACCCTAAATTAAACCAAGCATCAGAATAATTTTTATTGACTGCTACCGCTTTTTTGTAATACATAATTGCCTTTTCAGGATTATTTTCTAATTTATATAAATTTCCTGTTTTAAAAGCAGTAAAAGAATCATTCGGAGATAATTTTAATACTTCAATATATTTAACTATGGCGTCAGTGTTTTTGCCGGCTTTGTATAATTCATCGCCTTCCTTTATTAGAGTTTTTACTTTATCATCAATTTCCTCAGCAGGTTTATTTATCATTAGATTATCTAACTTTGTGAGTGATGTACTGTTTTCTGAATTTGTTTCACTATTACCATTAGTGTTATTATCAACTATTGTACTTCTATATTGAGCATTTTCGGCTTTAAAAGCATTATAGTCTTTTATATATAGATTATTTTCTGGTTCAATTTCAAGAGCTTTCTCATAATTAACAAGAGCTAAATCATAATTATTTAGCAATTCATATGCTTTTGCCAATCCATAATAGGGGTAACTTTGATTTTTATCAAGTAAAATAGCCCTTTCAAACGGTTCAATAGATTCACCATACTTTGCCTTTGTTAAAAGATAATCACCTTTTGAAATATATGCGGAAACAAGATTTTCAGATAACCTTTGATTACTCTTTGACGCAATTAATTCTTCATAAATTTGTATTGCTTCATCATACTTTTTAAGAGCATGCAGAGCAAGTGCCTTATTAGCTTTAACATCATAATTATCTGGTGCTTCCTTTAAAATTTCATTGTAATACTTTATTGCATTTTTATAATCATTCTTTTTGTGATATTGATAAGCAAGTTCTTTCTTAACTTCTATATCTTTATTATTTTTAGCCAATGATGCCAATAAATTTTTAATTGCTAAATCATCCTTGCCCTGCTTTTTGTATACAAGTGCAATTAATTTGTATGCATCTGCATCATTAGGATATGCTTTTACATACGTTGTATATTCTTTAATTGCTTCATCGTATAAATCCATATCTGAAAGAAGATTTGCATAGTAAATTCTTAATGAAGTTAAATCAGGTTTAAGACTAAAAATCTGTTCAAACTGTTGCTTAGAAAGTTCAAGTTTACCCAAATGATGATAAGCAACCGCAAGATTAGCTCTGGCACGCATATTGTCAGGATTTTCGGTTAATGCGGTTTTTAACATATCCACAGCAGTAGAGTATTGTTTTTCTTCAAAAAGTGCAAACCCATAATTCGCGTGCTCGCTAAACTTATCGGGAGCAGCTTTATATGCATCTGAATAATTTTTTACAGCAAGTGAATATTTTCCTGTATTTAAGTATGCAGTTGCAAGATTTTCTTTTGCAGAAATTTGATTAGGATATTCTTTTAGAAATAAATTATAATATTCAATAGCTTCATTGTATTTTTTCTGTGCAAATACTACATTTGCAATATTTAAATAATTATATTTGTATGAAGGGAATATTTCCATTGCCTGCATATAGGAATTATATGCATTTTCATAATCACCGTTAGTCTGCAAAATATTACCAATACTGATATAAATAAAAGCATCATTAGGTCTTAATTTAATAGCAGCTTTGTAAGCTCCAAGTGCGCTGTTATAATCACCTAAATTAGTATACAAACCAGCAAGTTTAGTGTACAAAATTGCATCAGGTCCTGATACATCAATAGCTTTAACTATCAACTTAACAGCACCGTCAATATTATTTTGTAATTCCAATCTGCACGCTTGCTGATATAATTGCTGTGCTTCTTTTGTCATTTCAGCATTAACAGGCATAGAAACAGCAAAAAATATTATTAATAAATAAACAAATTTTTTCAAAATATAATCCTCCACTGATAGAATTATACCAAATCAGAGAAGGTCATTCAAATATTTAAACTTGTGTAAAGCTATGCGAATATATATTTTTGTTCAATAAAATTTGCGCTGCTTTGTAAATATCGGATGAAGCTTTATCAGCATTGTTATACTCAATATCATTAATATCACAAAAATCTCTTGTTACAGAAGTTAAATCTAATAACAGTTTATCCGCTTCGGATTTAGGATTTGAACTATCAAGCATGTGTATAAGATTTATTAAATCATTATCGGTTGCATCTAAAATGACCACATCTAAGCCTGCACCATAGGCAAGAGCAAGACAGACTTTATTTATAAGTGGTCTAAGTTCTTTTGGAGAGCCATTAGAAATATTTGACAAACCTATAACCGTATTGCAAGCAGGTTCAAAAGATTCTTTTAATATTTTAATTGTATTTAATGATTCGAGTAATTGACTTTGGTCAACACTAACAGGCAAAATTAACGGATCAAAATAAATTCTGTCATTAGATATACCCTTAGCCATACAAGTTTCGTATATGTCTAATGCAAGTTCAACTCTTCCATCGGCAGTTTTTGGAATACCTGTTTTACTGCTTAATGTTAAAGCTATCAAATTAGTATCGAATTCGGCTGCTAAATCGGTCATTTTTTCTAAACGCTCAATATCATCACTTGCACTATTAATAAAAGCATGTTTCGTATCATTACATACTTCAAGCCCCTTTCGCATTTCTTTAACATTGGCGGTATCAAAAGAAATATGTAAATTTGAATTATTTTGTACTAAATTTGCAAGCCATGCCAAAATACCGTCTAAACCGCTATTAGCCGGTCCTACATTCAAATCAATTAAATTCATGCTGCTTTGTTTTTTTATTAAATCAACGATAAATTTTTCATCACGATTTAAAAGAGCCGTCCTGACAGATTTTGAAATAATATGTAAATTTTCGCCGATTAATTTCATAGTGCAATTATATAATAAAAATATCCAGAAAATAAACACCCTTCCATGGCTTGTGATTTTGTGTATAGAACTCTGCCGAACGAAACGATTAAGTATCGTTTCGTGAGAGGTAAATAAAGGAAATCCTTTTTTGAAAAAAAAGGTTATTTCCGAAGAAATAACCGTCAAAATTTGTGTATAGGGAAGGAAATAAGGAAATCTGTTTAAGTAAAATATTAACCGAATAATTTGAATGTATTATCTGTATTATCTCTAATGATTTCTTTTAATGAATCACGTTCTGTTTTTAATGCTTCATGTTCTGAATCTAGTTTAGCTTGTTGTCTGTCTAATACTTTTTCTTTTGCTTGAATTTTTGATGTTGCTGCATTATATTTTGCTTCTGCTTGCGCCAATTTTGTTTGATCTACTGAACTTATAGTTACAGTGTTCTGTGTAGCAATATCAATATCAACCCATTGATTTTGTTCATTTTTTGCTCTAAATATGAACTCGCCAGATTGTATCATTTCATACAACGTATAAGAATCATATGTACCATTATCTTGTGACCATGAACCATTTGAATTTCTCTTATATAGCTTAAAGTCACCTGTTGAACCTGTAAGATAAGTTTCTTGAGGAGTACCAGTTGAATACGAAGTCAATACAAATCTTTGTTTACCTAGCTCATTTGTATATTCCTGAGCTATTTTATCTGATTCATCTGCTAATCTAACTTTAATGTTTGCAATGTTTTCTGCTTTGTACTCCAAGTCATTCATTCTTGATGTCAAAGCTAATAATCTTACTTGTGATGCTGACATACCCATAAGCTGTTCTCCTTATTTTACCTTTATATTACCCTTACATACTCTATATCGACATATTTAATGAAAACTTTAGTCTTTTAAATCTTTTCGTTACATTTCGTTACATTTATACCTAAAATGCCTTTTATTATTGATTTTAAAATTTAATTTGCAAAAAAAGCCACCAACCGGTGGCTTGAAAATTTTGTGTATAGGACTCTACCGAGGACAACAATTAAGTATTGTTTTGCGACAAATCAGATGTTGGCGAGTTTACGAGCCTTACAGATGAGGGTACTGACTTTGTCAGTAGAGGGAAATAAGCAAATATTTTTTTTGAATAAAAAAAAAAGGTTATTTCCGAAGAAATAACCATCAAAATTTGTGTATAGGGAAGGAAATAAGGAAATTTTGTTTTCAATAATCTATTAACCGAAGATATTGAATGTTTTGTCAACGTTATCTTTAATCAATGATTTAATAGAATCTTGTTCTGTTTTTAATGCATTGTGTTCTGTATCTAATGCTTTCATTTCGTTATCTAATAATTTTTCTTTTCTGTTGATTCTTGCTGTTGCTGCATTATATTCTGCTTCTGCTTGTGCTAATTTTACACTATCAACTGAACCTAGTGCCAATTGGTTATCACCAGACACTGATATTTCTTCACCGTCTTTTTTCAAATAGAATTCGCCTGATTCAATCATTTCATATAATGTGTACTGATCAATACCTGTAGTATCAAATGAGTCAGTCGCACCAACCTTATATAACTTATAATGAGAATCAGCATTCATTAATAAATCGCCAGTCAATTCAATTTGTTGCATACTTTGAGTAGTTGAATTCCAAGTTGTATACATTAACTTAGTTTTACCTAATGCTTCTGTATATTCTCTTGAAACTTGTTCAGATTCATCAGCTAATCTGATTTTTGTATTTGCTATACTTTGAGATTTAAACTCAACGTCGTTAATTCTTGCTGTGATTGATAACAATCTTGCTTGTGATGATGACATACCCATAAGCCGTACTCCTTATTTTACCTTTTTATTTCCCTTACATACTCTATATCGACATATTTAATGAAAACTTTAGTCTTTTAAATCTTTTCTTTACATTTCGTTACAAATAAGTTATAATACAGGAAATAAAAGGATTATTCATGCGCCCGTAGCTCAGCTGAATAGAGCATCAGAGTCCGAACCTGAAGATCATGGGTTTGAATCCCATCGGGCGCAATTTATAAATAGATTTAAATACTTCGTATTAAGTATTCATGTATATACCTAATATATATATAATATTTACGTAATGGCATGTTTATATTAAAATCAACATAAATGAGCAGCAATTTTAATTACGACAATTCAGACAATTTCCGAAACTTTCCTATCATTAAGGAACGTGTTTCATTGATTACAGCAAAAATGTACAAACAGTTTTGTGATTATCAACACGCAAATGAAAATTGCAGTGAAATTTTTGCTGTAATGGCTGCAACAGCAAAAGATTTTACTGAAAATATTCGACAATCATTTGCTGCAAGAGGAGTTGCAACAGAAAATATTTGGTGCAAAATAGATACCAAAACCATAATTATAAATATATTTTGGGTTTGTTACAGTTTTACAATGCGTTGTAACTTCAAGCCTCAATCACTTTACAGAGGTGAAAATGAACGTTCTTTATTCTCCGGCAGAATTATGGCGCTAAAAGGTAACTATTCTGATATAGTCAAAGATTGCAAAACAAATGACGACGAAATGGCAGCTTTATTAGACCATGAAACAGCTTCTTTGTTTGTTCCTGAAAACAAAATGGACAATGTTATTGTAAAATTAAAACATACAGCTAATAAAGAATATATTCTTGCACAAATTGATGCAGGACGTGAATTTGTGCTTAAAATTTCAGAAGAAATTTGTGGCGGAACAATTTATCACGAAGAAGGAAGCCGAAAGAGTTTTAGTATATAAATTTCTTACTCTTGACTCATATTACAGCACATTTCGGCAAGCACACGCTGTACATCCGGACCTCCGAACGTAACTTCCATTAATAAATTAGGTCTAATCATGATGGTTTCTTTGTATTCCATCGTTTCAATATCAATTATGTCAAATTCGTAAAAATCAACAGCAGCATTAATCAGCTTTACGTATTCGCAACCGCCTACCCACTTGATAAACATGTACTGACCTTCGAGCAATTTTAACCTGTTCAATAATCTCATACGCTATCCTATTTATATTTAACTACATTACCTTCACTTATATATTAGTGATTTTTTTTGTAAAGTCAAAAATAAACGAAAAACTAAGATAATTGATATAAAAAGCACTGTCCTACAATATAATCGACATCTTTTTGATCAATTGTAGTAAGCATAAAAGCATGCTGAAAAGCAGGACGGGAATTATCCATGATTGTCCTTGTATAAACATATTCGGCATCTGTATTTATAGAATAATTTTTGAAATTAATATCTACATTTATCTTCTCATAAGGCAAAAACGGTTTACTTGTCTGAATACAAATACCTTTTCCGCAAATATTAACCGTATTACCTTCTAATATATCCTCTTTATCATTTCGTTGCACCTTCATTACATAAGGTATTTTTAAATTTGCTCTAAAATATTCACGTCTTTGAGTAACTTTGTTTTGTGCCGGGAATGTAATTGAATAAGTCGTATAAGTATCATCTTCTACCGTGTCAATAACCCTTGAAAGTGAATTATATATACCATTTTCGGAATATACATTCAGTGTAAGATTTGTACCTGTCTTAGGTTTTATATTACCTGTCTTAGCATTTTCAGATACGATAAGTATTTTGTCTGCTTCTATATTCTTTATTTTACACATGATTCTGTGTAAATAATTTTCGTCAAAAAATTCGACTTCAAAAGATTTTAAATTTTTATATTCATCTAAAAAATCTGCCATGCTCACCTCTTTACATTTAAAAGAATTATAACATATAAATATTGACATAAGCTTAATTTTGCGATAATTTAAAGTCAATGGGCGCCTGTGGCACTCTGCCAAAAAAACGATTAAGTATCGTTTTTGAGAGGTGGTAGACGCACAAATTGTCAAGACCTTTGACAAAAATGCCCGAATTGAATAGAATAATTTTGACAATTTAATAATATGAATGGGCCTGTGGCGAAATTGGTAGACGCACCAGACTTAGGATCTGGCGCAGCGATGTGTGAGAGTTCGAGTCTCTCCGGGCCCAATTTAATAGACGAGATATCCCTTTGGCAAATATGTCAAAGGGCTTTTTATTTAATAATTAAATCTGATATTTATTTTTTTCAAAAAATAAAATATTTATTAAAGAAAAAATCATTACAACAACAAGTAGAACAACAGCTAGGGCAGATGCATAACCAAGGTCAAGATTTTCGAATGCTCTTTCGTATATGTAATATACAATAGTTTTACTTGAATTTAGAGGTCCGCCTTTGGTCATAACATAAATTTCTGCAAAAACCTTCATTGCAGAAATTGCACTAATTGTTGTAACAAGAGCAATAGTTGGCATGATATGCGGAACGGTAACGGTTAAATGTTTTCTTAAAAAACTTGCGCCATCAATATCACATGCTTCGTATAATTCATTAGGTACACTCATTAATGCTGCAAGATAAATCATCATATAATATCCGATACCTTTCCAAATAGTAACAACTATAACCGATATTAAAGAAAATCTTGTGTCAGTCAGCCAACCTATTGAATTTATACCAATAATATTTAAGCAATAATTAAGTATGCCGCTTTGTGCATAAAGCCACTTAAACGCAATAGCCGCAACAACAATTGAAACAATTACAGGTAAATAAATTAATATTTTATAAAGCGTTAAGCAGCGTAATTTTTGATTTATTAATATTGCAATAAAAAGTGGTAAAATAGCCAAAATCGGCACCGCAATAAATAAATATAAAAAAGTATTTAGCATTACTTTATAAAAAATTGCAGAATGAAATAATTTTTTATAATTTTCAATATCTACAAATATCGGAGAGTAAATATTATTACCGTAATCAAAAAAACTAAAATAAATAGTTTGAAAAAACGGTATAAAAAAGAAAACTAAAAGTACTGCCAAAGCTGGCATTAAAAATAAATATGGCGCGTATTTTTTATAATACCTAAACATGTCCTTATTATACTATTTTAAAAATTGTGTGCAATTCTTTAATATTTTTAGTGAATATAAAAAACAGTCACTTTTTATTTTTTAGTGACTGTTTTTTGTATTATAAACTATAAATTATATTAATGACGTACTGCATTTTGGAATCTTGCAAGCACAAGATTTAAATCTTTTCTTGCCGGTGTTGATGAGTCACCATTTGTTTGAGTTCCGTTATTTTTAGTGTTCTTATTTTTTGGATTTATTGACATACTATCCCAATCTGATTTAGCAGTCATAATATTATTTACAGAACCGGCAGCACCTTTTGTTATCATTTGGACTTCGCCTAATCTTTCTGCGCGTTTTTGTCTTTTTTCAATTCTTTCATTGTGCTTATCAATTTCTTTATTCTTTTGTATCGCTGCATTTATATCCGCATCAATTTTAGCTTTTTCTTCATCGGAAAGCTCATTATAATTATCAGGTTGTTTCGGAACCTTTACATGTTCTTGTTTTGTGTTGTTAGAGAAACTGTTAATACCACCGGCAGCAGTACCAGCAGAACCTAAGAAGCTTATTGTACTACCAATACCTGATGCAATATCACCATTTTGATAAGCAGTATAAGCGGCATGACCATTTGTCCACATACCTGTTGCACCGGATACTATATTACCTGCACCGCTAGTTTTGTCGCTAATAGCAAGACCTGAAGCAATACCACCTAAACCGTTAGTAATAGCACCTTCAATGTCACCATTTTGATAGCTTGTATATGCATTCAAACCACCTTGTAAAGCACTTACACCACTGTTAACTTTACCAAGAGTTTTTTGAAGTTTTTGACCTGCTTCACTTAAACCATTTTCACCATTGCCTTTATTAACTTGACCATTTATACCACCAGCCAATGATAGACCGTTAGATACAACACCGAAGGCACTTGTGATAGCACCGCAAGTATCGCCATCCTGAATAGCATTATACATATCAACACCACTGAATACCATATTAGCACCGGAGTTAGCCATATTAGCATATTCACCAACTGTATCTGCTACATCTGCGATTTTAGATGCTGTGTCTAAGGCATTGCCTGTAACTTCACCAATTGTGCTCACTGCACCTGCAATACCACCTACGCAAGAGGCAGCATTACCAACTGTACCAATAGCATTTGTAACGGCACCGCGCCAATCACCTTCATCAATTGCGACGTAAGTTAATGTTGCACTAGCAACAGCTTGTGCACCTGAACCAGCGGCTTTAATGCCTTTACCAACATCTCTTGTTATAGAACCGGCCGTGTAAATACCAGCGCCTGTACCTTCAATAGCTGTTGATGAAGTACCTAATGCAACACTACTGCCCTCAGCAGCACCACCGCCAGCAACAATAGGTGTACCAGCTCCGAAACAAGCACATAAAGGACCACCTAAGGAAATTAATGCAGCACCGATACCACCTACAACAGCACTAGTACCTGCAATAGCAGTCCCTGTACCATTAAGAATTTCACCAGTCGCATTTAGACCACAACCAACAGCTTCAATAGCTTTACCTGTGTAGTTCATTATTTTGCCGACTTCTTGTGTAGTTTGTGCAAATTCTTTTGCTTCTGCATTTCTTTCATTCGCAGCTTCACCTTCTTCGGATACAGCATTTGCACTATCTGTAACACCTGCTAAATATCCGTTAGCATTATCAGAAGTTGCCATTGCACTTTCATTTGAAGCTGATATTGAAGCCTGCAATTCAGCAGCTCTAGCACCGCGTTCATTAACTTGATTTAATATATTTTCATAGTGGCTATTTTCGCCTGTTGAACCGCCAGTTGAACCGCCAGTCGGAGTGGAATCAGATGATGCACCCGAGCCACCGAAAGATGGAGCAGGTGGATTTGAAACAGGAGCTCCGCCTTTTCCAGGATTACTATCAGCTCCGCCTTTGCCGCCTTTGCCAGGATCACCACCAGTCGGAATTGTTAAACTATATGCTGAATTTGTGCCAGAACCAGTACCATCAAAATTAGCATCTACTACACCACCCATACCATCAGAAACAGGAGGTTGAGCTCCCATCTCAGGAGCACTTTCGCCTTCACCGGCACCAGCTTCTAATTCAGCCATTAAAGAATCCATTTCTTCTGAAATAGATTCTAATTCTGCACTATCTTCTTCAACTATATCGTATTGAGCTTGTATACCTTCCATTGTAGATGCATAATATTCATCCATTTCACCGGACATTGCTTCAAGATTTTCTGTATGGGCTAATGCAGCTGCACTTGAAGCAGCCAATTCAGCATCCGTAGAACTCATTTCAGAATCAGTTGGAGCAGCATCTTTATCTGATTTTGCATCATCAACTTGTGAATCTGCATCATCATTTTCATCTTCTGCATCATTTAGCTCATAAGCAGCATCATCTGTTTGTTCTTGTGCTTTTTTAACTTGTGATTGAGCATCCTTGATGCCATCAGCACCTTTATAAACTTCTTTTTGTTGAGAAGCACTCAAAACTTCAATACCCATAACCTTTTTATGTGCAATTTTATTTGCATCTATCTGTTCAGGCATTTGTAATTTTGTGTTAATATTAGCCATCTTTTCTCCTGTTTTACCTTAAATATCGGCTCTCTTGTTGAAAAACTTTAATGTTTTTCGAAGATTTTTAAGATTTTTTCTACATGTATCATGATTATCTTAAATATCCTCAATTATATAAAAACATTTTCTTAAAAAAAATTGCGCATTTTATGTAAAAATTTTTTAAAATTTTTCATTTATGTTATAATTGTTTACAAAAGAAGTATGAGGAGTAAAAATGTCAATTCTACTTGAACAGAAACAAGCACTTATTGCGGGAGATGGTCAATTACCCGTTATTATGGCACAAAATGCTGCAAAAAACGGACTTGAAGTTATTTGTATATCACTTTCAAATGATAATTATAAAGAACTAAAAAAAGTGTGCTCTAAGGTGTATTCCGCTGCTCCCGGTGAAGTATTAAAAATTCAAAAAATACTACAAGATGAAGAAATAAAGCAATTAACATTTTTAGGGAAAGTCCATAAAGGGCTTATATTAAAACGTCCTAAATTTGATAAAAGAGCAATTGAAGTCCTTAAATCTGCAAAAAAACTTAATGATGACCAAGTCATGCTTTTAATTGTGGAAGAACTTGAAAAGATAGGCGTAACCGTCTTAGATCAAACATTGTTCATAAAAAATCTTATGGTTCCTACCGGAGTTTTAGGCAATATTAAGCCAACCGAAGAACAAATTAATGATGTTCAATACGGATACTCCATGGCAAAAGAAATGGGTAAACTTGATGTTGGTCAATCTGTTGTTGTAAAAGACAAAATGATTATGGCGGTTGAAGCAATCGAAGGTACGGACAAATGTATAGAACGCGGCGGTAAAATTGCAAAAAAAGGGGGAGTTGTTGTTAAAGTTGCAAAACCGCAACAAGATAAACGCTTTGATATTCCGGCTATCGGATTAAACACTTTAAAAAACATGAAAAAATTTAAATTATCTGTTATAGCAATGGAAGCTAATGAAACAATAATAGTAGATCAAGAACAAGTTGTAAAATTTGCAAATAAAAACAACATTGTTATAATGGCAGTTTAATTATGAAAAAAATATTTATTATAACAGGCGAATATTCTGGTGATATGCACGCTTCTAATGTTGCAAAGCATTTATTAAATATTATGCCAGACATACAAATTGAAGCAATCGGAGGGGAAAACTTAAAAAATCTTGGGATTAAACTTTTTTCTGACCATTCCAAAATGTCCGCCATGGGTTTAACTCCTAAAATAATATGGAATCATCTTACACTTGGAGTAAATCTTATCAAATATTTAAAAAATGAATACAAGCCTGACCTTGTATTACTTATTGATTATGGTGTATTTAATCTTAAAATGGCAAAACATCTAAAAAAAGCCGGAATAAAAACAAATTATTATATTCCGCCGCAGGTTTGGGCAAGCCGTAAATGGAGAATTAAAACAATAAAAAAGTATGTTGATAGAGTTTTTTGTATATTTCCTTTTGAAAAAGAAATGTACGAATCATACGGCATTAATACAACATATTGCGGTCATCCTTTAATAAGTCAAATTCCGCCAAAAGCGGACAAAAAAGAATTTTTTCAGAAACACGAATTAGATGAAAATAAAAAATTAATCTCAGTATTTCCGGGTTCAAGGGTATTTGAATTAAAAAATTTAATGCCAATTTTTATAAAAGCAGCAAAGATACTAAAAAAAATGCATCCCGATTTACAAATCGTATTTTCACAGGCACCAAGTATTACTGATGAGCAATATCATAAATATTTTAAAAATACTGATTTTAAATATATCAAAGGTGAAAATCAGTCTTTGTTAAGCATATCAGATGCATTAATTTTAGCTTCCGGCACGGTGGCACTTGAAGCATCTCTTTATAATACACCAATGATTATTGCCTACAAAGGACCCTATTTGTTTTACCTGATATATTTAATTGTAAGGTGCATTAAAAGAGTCTGTCTCGCAAATATTATTGCTGATAAAGATATCGTGCCCGAAATAATCGAAAATAGTGCAAAACCCGATTTTATTGCATATAATATTGAAAAATTAATATATGATGAAGAAGCAAGAAGCAAGCAAATTGAGGGTTTAAAATCAGTAAAAGATTTATTATCCGATAAAAATTCAGCGTTTGAAGTTGCAAGTGAAATAAAAAAAGAACTTGCTTATGAGTAATATATGTTATCCGACAAGTGCATATATACACATTCCATTCTGCAATTCTAAATGTTTTTATTGCGCATTTACATCGACATGTAATATAAAACATGAAACTGGTTATTTAATTTCTTTACTAAAAGATATAGACGTAAATTATCAAAAAAATATTCTCAATACCCTATATTTTGGAGGCGGAACACCATCTGTCTTACCTATCGAACATGTTAATAAGATATTAAACAAATTTATATTAAACAAAGATGCTGAAATTACTTTTGAAATCAATCCCGAAAGTTCAAATTACAACTATCTAAAAGAACTAAAAAATATTGGAATAAACAGAATTAGTATTGGAATACAAACATTTAACGATAATATCCTAAAAGATATCGGAAGAAAACACACCTCAATACAAGCTCTTGATGCTGTTGAAAATGCTAAAATAGCAGGATTCCAAAATATATCAACTGATTTAATATATGGACTGCCAAATCAAACAATGGATATATTTGAAAATGATTTAATGATACTAAAGAATTTAAATGTTCAGCATATATCATTATACGGGTTAAAAATTGAAGAAAACACAGTTTTCGGCAAAAAAAATCCTACAAATCTTCCAGATGATGACATGCAAGCAGATATGTATGAAAAAGCATGCAAAGTCCTTGAAAATTTCTATCACTATGAAATAAGTAACTTTGCAATAAATGAAAATTTTGTATCAAATCATAATATTAACTACTGGAAAAACAAAGAATATTACGGATTTGGTTGTTCTGCTCACGGATATGAAAACGGAATAAGATATGCAAACACTTTTGATATTAATAAATATATAGAAAATCCCCTACTGCGAGACTTTGGACATACCGAAACAGAACAAGAAAAATTACAAGAAGAAATATTTCTCGGATTAAGATTATCTGAGGGAATTTGCACAAACGACATAAATAATAAATATAACATAGATTTTGAAAAAAAATACTTTCAAATCCTGCAAAAGTATACTAAAAGCGGTCATATTGAAATAACACCAAAAGGATATAGGCTTTCAAATAAAGGTTTTTTAATAAGTAATATAATTTTGGCAGATTTTATATAAAAAAAAGGGGAATGTATTAAACATTCCCCTTTTTTTATTTCTTAGTTATTTTACCAATTGCTTTATCAAGAACAATTTCACTGCCTGCTTTTACAAATCCATCAACAGTTTTACTAACAAAGGACTTAACCCCTTCACTAATTGTTTTACAAGTCGTATTTAAAAATCCGTTCTCATTTTTTTTCTCTTTTTTCGTCGATAACTCAAGAGTATCTTCCGGTAAATCCTCTTTTCTGTTAGTCGGATTTAGAACTAAAACTTTTTTACCATCAATAGTTTGAATTTCGCCTAAGAATGAAACGTTTTGAACACCCGAAACCATGTAATAAGACCTCCTATACCAAAACCTTACATATTATTAAAGTTCTTTTTAGCATGATTATTGCCTAATTTAAAAAAAAATGCTTAACATAAGTTAACATTTAATTATAAAGAAAAAAAGCAGTGGCTTTTGCCACTGCTTCACAATGTATTACATAAAATCTAACTAAGCTTTTTTATGGAAAAGACCTTTAATTTTGTCAATTATAGAAGAGCCTTTTTCTTTGCACCATGAACCTACTTTTGAATTAGCACACCAGTCAACTGCTTGACTACCTTTTGAACCAACTGCATAGCCTACATTTTTCAATTTGCCTAAGAAGTTAGTAGGGTTGTCAACTTTTTGTAGTTTACCGGATTTAACACCCCATATAAGAGCACCGGCAGCTACAATTGCTGTACCTATTGCTGCAAAAATACCTTTTTTAGCCTTTTTACCTTTTTTACCTGCTATTTCAACAGTATCAACACCACCTTGCGGAATATATGTTGCTTGTGCAGCATTACCACCTTGTCTTCCTAGTGCGCAAAAATTAACGTCTTGTTGGCTAATTCCTGAAATCATTTTAATAAAACCTCCAAATTATGTAATACCATACCTAGTTAAAAAATTTGTTTCAAAAAAAATTGCCCTTTTATTGCTAAGTTCAAATTTTTTGTTACAAATATTTACAAAAACTTTGGAATATTTTATAAACTCGTGTAATCTTAATATATATAATAAGGATAATTATGGGCATATTTGACGAAGAAAATTTTATAGAAATCACACAAGATGATTTAGCTGATGCATCAATAGTATCAAAAAATGCAGATGAAAAGGATCAAAAAAGAGCTTTTGCTAATGTTCTCGGCGCCAGATTAGGTATTAAGTATTTAAATTCATTAAGCATAAAATCTGACAATTATAATAGTCTTTACACAATACGATCTATTCTAAAAGATATTGATATAGCAGACATATTAACATCTAATAATATTAAAGCAGATATAAGGCTTGTTAAAGATGAACACTCTCTTTGTGTGCCGAAAGCACATTATGATTATAATATAACACCTGATGTATATATATTTATAGTGCCTGCTCCTGATTTTATGTCAGCTGACTTTGTAGGTGCGATTGCACCTGACGAAGTTGATAAATCAATTACTGATGGCAAATATTATTTTGTTTCAAATGATGCAGTATATAATGAACAAAGTTTAAAATCCGTAATAACATCAGCTAAAACCCGTGCTTATCAACCGGCAACAGAAAGTGAAATTGCAAAAGCACAAAGCTTATTGGTTAATTTTATAGATGGCGATATACTTCAAAATGAAAAATTATATCTGTATGACATATTAAAAAGAAGTAACGAATTACGCCTATTTTTCAAAGACTTTGAACATTTTGAATATATCTCAGACCAGCTTGCGCATACGGAAGAAATTTTAAATGATTCTGTATTGGATATACTTGGTGCACAAGAATTATACAAAGATGAAGATGGTAATATAGGTGCAGATATAGACCTTGATGAATTGGCAAAAATAACTGCCACAGATTTTGTAGAAGATTATGTTGATAATAATAAGGATGAAAACATGTCAGAAGATAATATTATAGAAGATGAATTTGAAGAATTGCCGGATATTGACAGTTCGGATGAGAATAGCAGTATTCTTGACGAATTGCCGACTGATGAAGAATTGGCCAATCTTGCAATAAATAATGATATAGCAGATACAACGGATATAATTAAAGAAATAGAAGACGAAGTTAGCGAAATTACAGACCTCAATGGATTTGAAAAATTTGAAGGTTTTGAAGGTCTGGATACAAGTGATTCGTTAGATGATGCTGATGATGAAGATATGACAAACTTAGTTGATTTAGAAGATTTTGAAAAACTAAATTCTGATGAAGCAGTTGAAGATAATGAAGAACTTTCAGATGTAACAGAAAATGATTCCATCATTGAACCAGAGTTCAATGAAATTGAAGATTTATCCGAACTAGAACCTACTGAAAAGGTACAGGAAATAATTGAGGAAGCCTCAGATTTTGAATTAGATGATTTATCAGAAGTTGTTCCTACCGAGGACATTACAAACGTAGATATTTCGGAAGAACATGCTGATGATGGTTCATCTTTTGAATTGGAAGAATTAACAGAAACAACTTCCATTCAAGATGACAATGCTGATGAAATAATAGAAGCAGATAGTCTTGTGCTTGATGATTTTTCACAATCCGATAGCAAATTTGAAGAAGAAGAAGAAGAAGAAAACAATTTAACATTAGATGAATCCTTTGAAATTGAAAATTTAACAGAAGATGTTTTGGAAGAAGAAAATTTTGAAACACTGATACCAGAGTCAAACAATGACGTTAATATAAATAATATGCAAGAAGAAACCACAGATAATGACACTACCTTCGATACAGGAAATGAAGAAATCGATACTAATGAAAGCTCAGATTATACTGACAACAGTGAAAACAATTTTTCACTTTCAACTGATGCACCAATTAATCTAACATTGCCTGAACTTAAACCGGACGGAGATTTACCGTTTTTTGAAGAATTTTCAGAATCTGAAAACGAAGTCGAAGCAATTGCTGAAAATAATGTTCAAGATATATCTACGGATAACATAAACCCAGAAGATACAGAAGAAAACTCTGGTTTTACTCCGGAGGATTTCACTGATTCCGAGTCATTTGATAATCAAGAAAATACTTCACTAGACGATATTGCTGAAGAAGTTAATTTTGATAATATTACGGAAGATTTGCCTGAAATATCAGGTACTATTGATGATTTAGAATTCCAACCAATAGAAAACGATGCAAATGAAGTTAATTCTGATAATACTGACAATACACAGGAAGTAAATAATACAGAATCTGATGATATGAGCGGATTAGAAGAATTCACAATGGATATGGCAGAAGCCACTGAAAAAGCTAATCCAAATTTACTAAACCCTAATTTTGCAATGGGTATTGAAGATACGGAACAAAACTCACTTGATCTCGAAAGTTTTAACTTTAACATGGACAACGAATTAGAACCTCTTGAAACAATTGAACCGGTTCCTGACTCTGACTCAACTCTTCAATCGACAGCACAAGAAACAAGTAGTAATAATAATGATAATGATAATATTAATGGTATAAACTTAGATGATATAAATTTAGACGAATTAGATAATGAAGAAAATGATTATTCAAGTACCGATTCACAAAATATCAATATAGATGATATTGATATTGATAATATCAATATCGATAATATTGATGTTGATAGCATAAATCTTGATGAATTGGATATAGAAAACAATTATGAAAACAATAATAATGAAGAACAGCCTGCTTATGATAATCAAGTATCCACATTGGAAAACATACCGGAAATGAGTCCAGAAAATAATAATATTGATTATTCATATAATCAGGAACAGCAACCTATAAATGATATTCCACTGGATGTTAACTCTGTCAATGATTACACTCCTGATTTTGAGAATAATGATAAAAATACCATTGAAACATTATATCAAGACAATAATCAAAATATGAAAACTGATGACGCAATGGATAATGCATTCAATCAAAATCAAGTTAATATGGAAAATCCTCAGCCTGTAAAACAAAAGAAAAAAACGTCACCACTGTTAGGTATAGTTTTAATTGTTTTAATATGTGCATTTGGATTTGTAAAAAAAGATTTTATTATGGAAAAAATTAATGCGACCAGAGGTGTAACAGAACAACAAGACCAAAACATGCCAATTGAAGGGGAAACACAAGAAGATAAAGAAGACCAAGAATTATTAGAAGATAACTCTCAAAATAATTCAGAACAAGATGAACAGAAACAGGGTATAGGTGAAATTCCAGGTGAAGCAGGAGGACCGCAGGATGCAGCTTCCATGGAAGCAAGTTTAAATCAAAATAAATCAAAAATAAACAAACTGCCTGACCAAAATTACGCAAAAACACCAGAACCTCTGTCCAGCAGTCAAATTAAAAGATTATATTGGGAAGTACCTCAAGATTTGACATACAATGAGAGCATCGTAAAATATCTGAAAACAGTGGGCAAAACTATGAAGTTCGCTATTGAGAGCGATTTATTAAATACAACAGAACTGCCTTATTCAAATAAAATGATAATAAATATCGAAATTAAAAAAGACGGAACAGCTGACAATATTCAAACAAGTGTTTCAAGCGGTTCAAAACAAATAGACAGTATTGTGTTACAAACTGTAAATGCGGCTCTAAAATACGTAAAAGCGCCAACTTCAGAATGTAAAAACGATAGTTATGTATTTTCTCTTATAATTAATTTCTAACTTGTGATATTATATAAATGTTAGTTAGCAGATTTTTGATGAAAGTTAAAAATTGGAATTATCACAAGAACATCTAGACTTAATTGAGAAAATAATCAAGTCCGATAAAAAATTCCAAAATAACGAAGATTTATTTGAAGACTTTTTTAATGAGACTTGTAAACGCTCACTGTCCATTGTCGAAACAATGGATGATTCTGATGTGCTTGAAGCATATTTAAGAAAAATTGCATCAACAGCAATCGTAGTAGTTTTGAAAGACATGGGCAGAGTAAGAAGAACACATCAAGCTTATGTGAGAAATGACAAAGAAATAAACACCAAAGAAACCACTTCTACTGCTCCATTTAATGTTAATTACGATTTTGTAGCAATAAAAAGTAATCCAGAAGAAATTGTAATAGAAAAAGAATTATTACAAAAAGTCTATGATTCTGTTGTAATAGCACATAGCCAAAATGTGGCAAAACAATATCTGCAACTATATGAATTAAGATACGTAGAAGGCAAAAAACAAGCGGAAATTGCAAGAGATATGAACATTTCTCAATCACAAGTTTCCAAACGTCTTTTTGAACTTATGGAAGAAGTAAAAAAATCAATAACAGCTAAGTAACAAATGATATGTCCAAGATGTAAAAAGAAAATATCAAATGAATCTCTCAATTGTCCTTATTGCAACATGAAAATTGGGACAATTTGCAAGCATTGCGGTTCATATAATCTGATATATAACAAATCTTGCGTAGAATGCGGAGCAGAACTTGTAAAATTTTGTCCAAAATGCAAGGCTGCTAATTTTCCAAACGCAGTTTCATGCCGAAAATGCGGAGCATCATTTAAAAAATCTGCGACCAAAAGAACAATCGATAAAAATAAACTAACCCCACCAAGACAATTTGTTTTGCCAGAAATTTCAAAAATTTCGCCAAAATCACCTCGTCCAAAAGTTATGCAGAATATAAAAGTTATGGAAAAAAGCGACGTTATTAGACCTAACAAAGTTGCTGATACAATTCCGAATAGTCCGGTTATTCCGCAAAAAGAATTACTACAAGAAACAACAAAAATATTATCTCAAAAAAAATCAACAAAAAAAGTTTCAGCATCATCAAAAAATCTTGAACCAAAAAAGAAAATTAAAAAAGTAAAGAAGAAAGCTATAAGTGCAGAAAATGAAACATTACAGCTTCAACTAAATACTTTACAAACTCAATTAAACGGTTTACAGCAACAGCTAAATATTCTTCCGCAACAGCTGAATGCAATGCACTTACAGCAATCTGCTTCTGTTAATACAAATGTTACGGAAGAACCTAAACAAGAAATAATAGAACAAAAACCTAAATCTAAACAAAAAAGTGTTCTTCCAAAATCAAAAACTAACAAAAAGCAACCTCAAGGCGTTCAAAATACTATTTCAAAAAGTAAACATCAAATGGCTATAAGGGCATTTTACCTCTTAAATCAAATGTTTTACCAAACCAAAGAAATGTAATACCAAGTCCAAGGAAAATTCAAAAATCTAAAAATATTTTGTCAGAAGCTGCTAACAGACAATTTAAGATTGTTGAACCAAAACCTGATATAGAAATAAAAATACCAAAAGAAAAAAGTTCAAATGCAATTGCAGAGTATTCGCCTAATTTATTCACGCAGGCAAGTGCTAAAAATATTCTTGTAAATACATTGCTAAATACATCGGTAAGTATTATTTCTCTTAGCGGTGAAAGTGGTATTGGTAAAAATATAGTTATACGTGCAACGATAGAAGAATTAAAAGATAATCAATTTGTTTGGTTAATCGGTAAAGCTACCCCACTTAGCCAAATTACACCTTGCGGTTTATTTCAGGATATTCTTTTAACATTCTTTAATGTACCTAATTTCTGCGTAAATACGACTAAACTTAAAAAAGATTCCGCTAAATTTTTTAAATCCGAATTCACTAATTTAAAATATGACGAAATTGACGATTTAATAAATTTTTTATACCCTGAAAAATCTGCATACTACGAAAATATATTCAAAAACAAAGCCAGAACTTTTTCAATATTAAGAAAAGTGTTTGATACTATTTCTTCAAGAATGCAGGCTGTGTTTGTATTTGATAATTTTGAACATATTGATAACATGTCTTATGAGTTTTTAAAAACACTTATTAATGCTCAAACCGGTCTTCAAAATGCAAAATTTATATTAACATATAACGAACCCCGTTCTGCAAAAACATATTTATATGATAAATCACTAACTGACAGTTCATATTCTGATATATCACTAATTCCATTTAATGATAGTCAAACAGATACATTTATCAACCAATATAATCCATTATTTGTCGGGACTTCACAAAATCTAAGGGATACTATACATAAGCAAACTAATGGTAATCCGGCTTATATTGAACAAATACTTAATCTTGTGACAGATTCAAGCAGAAATTATATTTCATTCAAATTACCTGACAGTTTTGATAAAGTTGTTAAGCAGCGTCTTGAAATACTTAGGAATGAAAATTCCATGGTATATGAACTACTACTTGCAGCTGCTGTATTAGGTCTGAAATTTTATCCTGTTGTATTAAACCAATTATTTAAAGTTGAAGACAAAACATTTGTTGAATTATTTTCGAGTTTGCTTGATTTAAACTATATTACCCCTGTAAATGAATCCGCTTATGAATTCAAGAGTACAAAACTTTGGAAATCAATATTGGAAATTGCAAAACGTGATCAAAATTTTAGAAATATTAATGAGAAGTTATTCGTTGTATTATCAGGATTTACACTTTCATCTCATTCATCACTTGCACTTATTGCAACTAACTTAAAAGAAAATTTGAGTGCATTAAACGCTTGGTCGGAAGTAGTAAGACAAACTTCTGCAATTGGTGATGAAAATATATACATTATTGCCCAAAAATATTCTCTTGTCCTTGTCGACAAACTGCAAGGCATGAACAGCTCTATAATTAAAAATAATATTTATGAACGCCTGGGAAAATTAATGTCATATACAAATCCTAGTGCGGCCATAGAATATTTACCAAGAGTTATAGAGCATGTAAGACGTCTTGAAGATAACTTAAAAGAATTTGAACTAACAGGATATTTAGCTCAATGCTGTCAAAAAACGGGTAATCATTTCGGAGTTATTGAATGTATAGATACAGCAGCAGCTAATATAGACAGCGTTTATGAACTTGAAATTGCAATGGTTAAATCAAGAAAATTGCTTTCATTATTAACAATAGGAAATCTTGGAGAATTAGTTGAACTTGTAGATAAAGAGATTTTACCTATATTTGAAAAAAATCTTGATACAACACGCAGTCATAAAAATATTAAAATTGAAGATTTATATGAAGCTTGGTTAAGTACATACTTGATACTTGCAAATGCTCTGGTACTACAAGGTGATAACCGTGCCATAGGTGTTGTTAGTACGATTTTTGAAATCATTGAAAAAAATAATGTTAAAAACGATTTATATATCTGCAAAACTAAACTTACACTTGCTCTGGCTAATACTCTTAAAGGTGAAATAAGAGAGTCCGAAGTAATTCTTGAAGAAACATTAAAACAGTATAAAAATAATGACATCATGGACAATCAAGCCATGACTATGTGGAATATGATTAGTGTTATTAACAGCATATTGAGAAATCAACTTGACGGTATTCAAGATGAATTATTCCAAATAGTAACCTTTGTCAATAATAATAATGACAAATTTAGCAAAAACATTTTAAAATTGTTACTTGGTAAAGTTCTGAAAGAAAAAGGTAAGTTTAAACAATCGCTTGCTATATATTCAGAGCAAGTAGCATATTTTGCTAATGAAAAAAATGCACTTGGTGTATTACTGTCATGGTACTTTATCTCAGAAGTTACACTACTTACATCAGGTGCGGAAAAATCTCTTGAATATTCTCTAAAAGCACTTGATATCGCTCAAAGTCCAAAAATCCAAAATTTCTATTTTATAACTCAATTCAATAAAATTATTGGTGAAGCATATTTGGCACTGCAAGATTATGATTCAGCAAAAGCATATATAGAAAGTGCAATCGGTATAGCAAGACAATTTGATTTACTTGATATTTTATCTGAATTATATTTCTTATACGGAAAATATTTACAAGAATTATCAACAATTAAATCTGAATCTCAAAGAGATTATGCAACGAGTGCATTTAAAATGTATGATAAGTCCGTTAATTTGGCGCAAAATCTTCATAACAGTACACTGGTAAGTACAGTTATGGCTGCAAGTACGGAATTAAGAAGATATTGTAGAAAACATGGAATTGTAATCAGGTAACAAAAAGACCAACCTTTTTAGGTTAGTCTTTTTAGTATGTTAGTTGTAAAGTGTTTTAGATGTTATGCTTTTTGAGAAGCTTGTTGAGCTTTTGCAGCATCTCTTGCATCTAATTTATCAGTTAATTTTGCGCCTAATTTATTAGCAACAGGAGTAATTGCAACCGGTGTTATGAATCTGTTGATTGAAGAACAAATTACTAAATCAATAGCGTTTCTTGCACCTGCTTGTAACATTTCCATTTCTTTTGCAGTTTTTCCGCCCTTTTGAGCCATTAATTCACCGAATCTGTTAGCTAATTTATTAGTTTTACCTTTCAATGCACCAACAACAGTGTAAGTTAAAGCTGTTGATACTGCGAAAGTCAAAGCTTGGTTTAAAGCCATTGTAATTTTTTCGTTTTTAGATTTTTTCTTATCTGTTAAGTTTTTGTAGATATATAAACCTGTTGTTACAGCTGAACTTGCAGTAGACAAATTAGTCATTAAGTTTTTGCTGTTACCGATTTTATCCATTCCTTTAACAAAAGCATCTGAGTTACCAACTTTACTCATAACTTTTGCAACACCATCTGTTAAACCAGAGAAGTTAACATTTTGAGCTTTTTGAGGAGTAGCTGCACTAATAGCTGATACGTTCATTATTTTGTACCTCCTTTGAAGTTATCAAGTACGGGACGTTGAGCAACTTGTGCTGCTGGTGCTTGTTGAGGAGCTGCCTGTTGTGGAGCTTTATCAGCACCTTTTTTCTTTCCGAATAAAGCTTTATTAATAACACCTGATAATTTTGATGTTAATAGAGCTCTTGGAACTGCCAATAAAATGTCAGGTCCGAATGATAAAACTTTGTTTACATTCTTTTCAAATGCAGGATTTGATTTCATTTTTTCATGTAATTTTGGTAAATACTTTTCAGTATCACCCATTACTTTTCCTAAACCTTTTGAAATAGGTTTCATTACAACTGATGTAATTGCAAAACCTATTACAGCTGATGCAATTGCGTGAGCTGCTGCATTACCATTGTTCTTTTGATCATTTCATTTTTAGCAGGCAATGCCATAATTGCAGCAGGTCTCAAAACACCTGCCATAATTAATGAAGAAGCTGCATTAAATGTTGCAGAGTTTTTACCTGCAAATTCAGCAACTTTCTCAAATGCTTTACTTCCCAAAACTTTGTCAACGGCACCTGTAAATTGAGGCTGAGCCGCATTGGAAGTTGCACCGATTGGATTGATTGTCATAATTGATACATTTCCTTTACTACACTAACACAAATACATAAAGTATTCGAAACATAAAAATTTGCTATTTGTTTACAAAAAATTTAACAATTATTAACAAAATTAATCAATATCAATTGGCTCGCGTTGAATATTATCTATTGCTTCTCGTGCAGTGAAAACAAGCCAATCAGGAATATTATCAATAGTACATAATTGTCTTAACACATCTACTGTTCGTTTAAATACTCTAACAATATCACCTTCCCCGATATCAACTTCTTCTGTTAAAGTATCCCATTCCGCACCGTTAACCCACATTTCAATTAACGGAGCAAAAAAAGTGTTTATGTACATTGGCTCGTCAACATTATTATTCTTTTGCACTCTATCCACTTTTTTGCGAATATTTCTTATTAAATTTAGAGATTTTCTTACATTAGGCGAAAGAGGAATTTGAGCATAATTATCCATACGCATTTCTTCTGTCGCAACCGAACATATAACAGATGCTAATTCTGCTGGTGAAAGCCCTTCTAAAATATTTGAAAAGAAAATTTCCGCATAATAAAGCTCGTTTTCAGCTCTAATTTGAGACACCGTAATGCCATGTTCTGTCGGATAATCATCTTTTAAATACCCCATTTCAATAAGAGCTGCTCTGTGATTTAAGAAATTATTCCAAAAATAATCTTTTTGAATTTCAATTTCTTTATCTAATCTTCTTAATCTTGCAGAATATCTTTCAACAATTTCAAGATTTTTTGCATGCTTTTTATATAGTTTACATTGATCACAATTACATTCTTGCATCTGGTGAAGCATATCTTTTGTTGTTTTTTCAAATGCCAGAAAATCATCAGAAAGCGGTCTGTTCTTATGTTTTTCCTGCTTTCTTACAGTTTTGCATGTTTGCCTGTTTGCAACATAATTATTTTTTAAAACTATATAATTAATTAAATCTTTATTAGTTAAACCACAATAACACTTAAAAGAATTCAATTCATCAATTTCAGCTTTTAAAGCATCACGCTGAGCAAG
>JAFWGJ010000139.1 GCA_017512405.1 bacterium
AGTCCAAGAGTACAAATAGTACCTAAAACTTTACCAACAGTGCTTCCAGCCTTAGAAGATGTAGTTTGTTTAGCACCGGTAATCATTTCGATGTTTTCAGCAGCGGAAGTTTTGTTGCCCATACCGAATGAGAATATTTTCATAAATCCGTCACCGAAAGAGCTTCTGCCGTTAGCTTTAATATCGTCAACCATATAAGAGCCGGTATATTGAGAATAAATTTGATCAGCATATTGTTTAAGCGTCAACATTTTATCTTCTTCAGTACCTTGCAATTGAGAACCGTAAGCAGATTTGATAGCTTGTAACAATTTATTGTACTCAGTTTTAACGTTATCTTGATTATTAGCTTTAATTTGTTGTTCTAAGATTCTAACTTGTCTTTCAATGGTTCCGTTTTGAGCTTGCATTTGGAACTGTGCATTGTTTTGGTTTCTGAAAGCAGATACCTGACGATTAACACCGAAGTCATCCCATTGTTGAATGTTAGTCATCATATACTGAGGATTCATCATGCCTACGCCCATACCGTAGCCCATGCCATACATTCCGGTACCAAGTCCCATATTTGAATAAGCACTCATAAGTGGCATATCCATAATGCTCATACCGTTAAAATTAACCGTCATTTTTTGAACCTCCAAAGTTCATTACTATTAAAACCATAAACCGTTGTTCGGATATTGCTACTTGCGTAAGTATCTTTTACGAGTGTATCTTAATATCCTTACATTTAAATAAAGTTTTTTGAGATTCAATAATTGCCATGTTTTTGGCGATTTATTAAGTTTTGTTAACAAAATAAAAAAGACCCCCTGTCAAAATCGCACGAAACAGGGGGATTAATCAGTAAAAGAGACATCAATAATATATTTGCACATGTTATTTAAATTTTCCACAAATGGACGAAGAAAAATATTTAAACTATAATTCTATTATGAAGAAGTTGTTTATTTTAATTATGTTAATATCGTTATCTTTATGTTCTGCTGTTAATGCGGATGAAATGACAAAATCTCAGCAAGCAATGGCTTATTATAATGATAATAACATTGAGCAGGCTATAAAAATACTTGAATCTATTCCTGAAAATGATAAAAATGCTCAGGATTGGTTATTGATGGGTAATTTACTTCAAGATAAAAATAAAAATGCAGAAGCTGTTTTTATGTTTAAGCGTGCGATATTGGTAGATAAGAATTATTATAAACCTTATTATAACCTTGCAAATATATATCTTGAAGAAGACAGACCATTAATGGCAATAGATAATTATAAAAATGTAATAAGATTAAAACGAGATTTTGCATATGCTTATTACAATATAGGCTGTGCGTATTTAAAATTGGGCGACTACAAAAAAGCAAAAAAATATTTTGCAAAAGCTGTTGAGTTAAAAAATACGGAGCCTGATTTTCAGTATAATCTTGCTTTTTGTTACAAAAAACTGAATAAATTAAAATTGGCTTCAAGGCATTTGGAATTTTACAATAAATTACTGGAAACAAATTAATTTTTAATACAAACTTGCGCACAAATGTTTAAGATATTAATATAATAACTATGGGAAAAATTCTTGACATTATAATAAAGGTTGTTACAGTTGCCTTAGTGATATTTTTGCTTTATTGCTTTACAATCGGCAGGGATTTTGGTATAAAACAAATTAATAAAATTCGTGGTATGTATTATGTTAATCAAGGCGATAAAGCCTTTAAAAAACATGATATGCAAGGTGCTATTGATGCATACCAAACAGGATTGTTCATATTCCCAGAACATTATGAAGCTTGGCTTAATTTAGGCAATATATACGTAAGTTATGAAGACTATTTTTCAGCAACACAAGCTTATGAAAATGCTATTAAAGCAAAGAAAAATTATACACTGGCAAGGATGAATTTGGGAATTATCACTGCTGAAAAATTGGGTGATTTTGACAGTGCTATTGAACAATATAAGGCAATTATATCTGCAAAGCACAGATTAATAGCAATACCTTTTATATACAATAATAAGAAAAGCGAAACGCAAAACAGAGCAATTGCATATTACAATATGGGAAAAGCTTATTATCAAAAAGCTTTTTATTTACCTAAGGAGGACAAAATTGAAAGAAAAGAGTTCTTGCAAAGAGCTGCAAGTGCTTATGAGAATGCAATAAATATTGTAAAGAATGACTATAATATGTTCTACAATCTTGCTTTAACATACCATGTGCTTGGTGATTACAGAAAGGCCGGTCAGTATTATTGTCAGGCAATAAATGTTGGACCTATGAACTATGAAGCGCACTATAATTTAGGGTTAATGTTAAAACATTTGCATCATGAAAATTACGCCATAGATGAGCTTGAAAAAGCTGCGGTGCTCGCTTCAAGCGGTTATAAAAGCAATTCTCAATATATATTTGATATTTTAAGCGCGGTTTCAATGGATGCTTTACAAAAAGGTATAAATGATAAGATAACTGACTCAGATAGAAGTGAAAAAATTAAAAAAGAGGATGAATTAAAAGAAAAAACTGATGAAAATAAAGAATCTGCAAATATGTACGAAGATGAATCTTTGTTGTTGCAAAATTTCAAAAAGTGCAGTTCTAGATTTTTATTTGAATCTTAATTTTAAAACGGATAAAGACATTGAAAACAATAGCTTATTTATGTAGTTACGAACAAAATAATGAAATATCGGAAATGCAAATTTCAAAACAGCGTGCCGATATACTGAATTTTTGTAAAGTACATAATATAAATGTTGATGAAATTTATAACGAAATTACCGAAAAATATGATTATAAACCTGTTTTATTGAATATTATGAGTGAAAGCTATAATACAGTAGAAAGAATTATTATAGCTAATTTTGACGTAATAAGTCCGAATAAAGATTTTAAGGATTGGGTAAAAGATGAATTTGCAAGGATGAAAATAGAAATTATATGCGTAAATTCAGAAATTATTATGCAAGAAGATATACAGAGTAAAAATATATCCGCTTTAACGGAAAATATAAAAAATATACCATCTTTACCTGAAATAATTACAAAATCAATCGAAATAATGCAAGATAAGAATACATCCAGCGAAACTCTTGCAAAAATAATTTCAAATGACATAGGCTTAACCGCAAGAGTTTTAAAATTAGTAAATTCTTCATATTATGGCTTTCCAAAACAAATTTCCACCGTAAAGCAAGCTATAACTATATTAGGTTTTACAACAATAAAGGGACTTATAATTTCTGCCAGTGTTTTTAAGATGTTTTCGGAAAGTTCGTCAGGCTCCGCCTTTAATTACAAAAACTTTTGGAAACATTCCATGATGGTAGCTACAGCTTCTCGTATGCTAGCGGAATATTCTGACATTGATAAGTCGGAAGATATTTTTTCTGCTTCATTTTTACATGACATTGGTAAAATTATTCTTGCAAAATATGACAGAGAAAATTATTCAAAAGTTTGCAAACAAAATTATAAAACGGATTTTGATTTTATGAAAAGTGAAGAAAATTTTTGCGGCTTAAATCACTGTGAAATAGGCAATGTGGTTGCTTATTCCTGGAATTTACCGGAACTTTTCTGTGAAATAATTTCAAATCATCATAATCCGGAAAAAAGTTATAAATGCGCACAAGAGTGTTATATTGTGAATATTGCCAATAAAATTGCAGAAGCAATAGAGAGTAACGAAAATTTAAGTATCGATGATATTGCACTTGAAAAAATAAATATTTCGGGGCAAAATGTAATTAGCGTACATGAAAAACTTATTGCAAATTCATCTGACTTTGATGATATTGATAAATTTTTGAAGTAGTTGAAAGGGTAGTTATGAGCGAAGCATTTGAGCAAGAAAGTATAAACTCAAAGGAATTGGATTTCTTATCTCAGGTTTCAATAGGCTTAACTCAAAATTCAGAGCCTACGGATATTATTGAGGCGGTTTCAAATGCGTTTAGAAGTATAATAAAACTGGAAAATTTAAATATATATATCTATGATGAAAATACTCAAACCCTTAGAGATTACACAAAAAGTTGGATTGTTATAGATGAAATTCATGAAAAAAAATACACTGAAAAATTATATCAAATCGTAAAAAATTCAAAGTATGATGACTTTTTAATTAATGACAATACTATTAATATTAAAGATTTTTGGGATATCAATAAATATATCAGTACGCGTAAAAATACGATTTTATTCCCGATGATGAAAGGTGATAATCCTTATGGAATTATTGAACTTATCATAAATCTTACAATGTCAGATATTTTGACAATAGATTTCTTTAAAGCGTTAATTATTGCTTCATATCAAATATCATTAAAAATTCAAAACAAAGTTCTTGCCGATAAGATGCAGGCGAATATTGATTTTCATGAGTCAATGAAAAATATCGCAAAAATTATTGAAACACAATATGATTTGAGTTATATCATACCGTTGATTGGTGAAATGATTGATAAATTTATTTCGGATCATTTGATATACATATTTTTAAAACAAAAAGGTTCATTTAATCTTGTATGGCCTATGGCATGCCGTGATACAAAAATATTGGAAATGGTTAATAATATGAGTACGGACACTCAATATGTGCTTGCTGATGATAATAAAATAGGTTTATTCCCTCTTGTTGCAGCTGATTCATCTGTTTTAGGTGTAATTGTCGCACATAGCCATATTGATAAATTATCTCAAAGAGAAATTGATTATATTGACCAATTGACAAAACAATCATCAATAACAATACAGCGTGCAAATATGTATGCTGAAGTATTGCAACACGCTACATTAGACGCATTGACAGGTTTGAATAATCGTCGTCAATTTGAAGTTCGTTTGAAACAAGAAGTTGCAATGGCAAAACGTAAAAATCATCCGTTATGCGCAATAATGCTTGATATTGACTTCTTTAAAAAGGTTAATGATAATCACGGACACGCGGTTGGAGATGAAGTTTTAAAGAACGTAGCAGCGATAATTAAAAGCAGTTTAAGAGAATCTGATATTCCGTCAAGATATGGTGGTGAAGAGTTTGCAATTCTTTTACCATATACAAAATTAGAAGAGGCTGCAACTGTTGCTCAACGTTTAAGAAGTAATGTTGAAGCAAAGCATGTCGATTTAACCGGCGTAAAAGATGCAAAAATCAGCGAAATTCAGGTAACAATAAGTGTTGGTGTTTACGAATATCATGAAGGTGATGAACCTCAACAACTATATACAAAAGCTGATAAGGCCCTATACTTTGCGAAAGAACACGGAAGAAATAAGGTTATTATTAACAGGGGTTGATATGAACTCTTATTCTGTTTTGTGTAATTCTATTAGTGATACAAAAGAACTTGCCGAGAATCTGTCACCTCTTTTGGAAAATGGTTGTTTTATTAATCTTTTTGGAGAAATAGGTGCAGGTAAAACTGCACTGGTAAAGCTAATTGCGCAGCAAATGGAAATTAAAGAGCAGGTTACAAGTCCAAGTTTTGTTATTTTGAATGAATATCATACCGGAAAAATTCCAATTTATCATTTTGATTTATATCGGTTGGAAAATGTTGGAGTAAAAACAATTTGTGATGAATTAAGAGAATATTCGGAAGGTAAAATTTTAACATTTGTTGAATGGGCAGAGTTTTCGCAGGATGAAATTCCTTATAACAGAATAGAAATTAATGTTAAATACGAAGATAATGATGCCAGAATATATAATTTATATGGATATGGAGAAAAAGAAGAAAAAATTATTGAGGATTTAAGAAAATGCTATTAGCTTTTGATACTTGTCTTGATAAAACATATGTAGGTCTGGCAGACAATGATAAAATTTTAGATACGGTAATTGTTGAAAATGACGGTAATACATATCACTCAGCTTTTTTGATTTCAAATATAAGGGATTTACTGAAAAATAATAATCTTACACCAAAAGATTTAACAACTGTTGTAACAGATATTGGCCCCGGCAGTTTTACAGGTATAAGAGCCTGTATGACAGTTGCAAAAGTTATGGCACAACAACTTAATTTAAAAACTATTGGAATTTCATCACTTGAAATTATTTCACGAGTTACTAAAACGGAAAAAACACCATTAGTTTTGCTTGATGCAAGAAAAAATAAAGCTTATGCTTGGGATAAAGAAATACTTGGAGCCATACCGGTTGAAGATTTGAAAGAAAAAGTTATAAATGGCAATTATTCTCTAATTACAGATGATTCAATGTATGAAATATTTTCGCCATTAAATAGCGATATAGTTTCTTATACTAAAACAGAACATGACTTTGCAAAGATATTAATTGACATATCAAGACAAAAGAAAGCGGAAGATTTTTATGCCTTGAAACCTTTGTATATCCAGCCGCCGCCCGTTTTTGGTAAATAAAACTACATATTGCTAAGAATAACTTTATCAAGTTTATTCTTATAAAAATCAGTATTAATATTTAATTTTTTACCTATTTCAAGTAGAATTTCCACAAAATCTTTGTCTTTTTCGTCTTTGAAATCTTTGATGTTTTCAATATATTCTCCTACTTGATGGTAAATCCTGTTGAAATAGGTGTTTTGAGCTTCCGAAATATCAACTTTCAAATCAAGTTTTTCAATAAAATCAAAGATTTCCAGTATAACCTCAGCTTGATGAATTTCAATACTGTTAGCAAGTCGGTTTATATTTTGAAGTAATTTGTGACTAAACATTTTTGATGTTGGTTCTTTATCAATTTTTACACCGATGTTTTTAGCTTCAAAAGATATATCAGCCGCTTGCTGTATAATGTCAGGATCCAGGAATGATTTTGATTCATTCATAAGTTCATTAAACTGACGAGCAAGTGCATATCCTGCCGCAAGTTTGAATTCATCAGGAACACTTAGTCCTAACGATTGCATTTGGTAAATCGAAATCTTTCCTTCGTTATATAAATCTTCATAAGTTTGAGCAAATTTATCCATTTTATCTTTTAGTAAAATTTGCAATATTTTACGGCGTTCTTCTATAAATATATCTTTTAGGGTAAAATATTCTTTTCCGAAATATTCATCTATTGCTCTTATAATTTCGGTTATAGGGTTAATTAAGAAGTTTTTAACAAGTTCTTTTTGAATTCTTGTATATTCCGCATCAGACGAGAATTCCTTAATTGCGCAATGGAAATCTCCGCCTTGATATTGCATCAAAGTGAATACAAGATTTGATTTTTCAAGTGTAATTTTAGAGCTTATCTCAATATTGCCGATTACAAAATTTGCATTACCTTTTTCTACTTTTTTATAAGAATTTTTCTTAATTCGATAGCAGTATACATCTTCTTCATCATCAAAATCTTGATAAAGTGATGAAATAGCCCAAAGAGCCGCAATTTGTTTTGAGGTAACTATTGATGGTTTTACAAAACGTTCAAAAATTTCTTTTCCGTTGCCGTATTCTTTAAAATTACTTTGAGCTTCACTTAATATTTCAAGGAATTTATTTTCAAAATTTTTGTTTGTAAAGTTACTTGCCAATTGAATAGCACGAGCTGCATATTTCATGATTTGTGTGGTTTCAATTCCTGAAATTTCAGAGAAAAACCAACCACAGCTGGTGTACATTAACATTGCTTGACGTTGAATTTCTAATAACTCCATTGCTCTTACTTTGTCAATGTCTGATAAATCAGGCAAAAAGTTTTCTTTTTGGAAGTTTTTAATAACTCTTTCTGCGCGATTTAAAATTACGTCAATATATTTGTTGCGGACATCCCAGCAATCATATTTGAAATATTTTTTGCCTTCTTCTTCAAAAAGAATACTTAATTCATCTCTTAAATAATCAAGAGCTTTTCTTAACGGTTTTCTCCATTTTTGGTTCCAGCCTTGACTTCCGCCTGTTGAACATCCGCAATCTTCTTTCCATCTTCCTACACCGTGGAAACAGCTCCAAGAGGAAGCTTGTTTGATATCAACTTCCCAATCACTTGCATAGTTTTCTAAATATTCACCGTAATTGGTTATTTCAAAACCTTCATCTTCAGCTTTAACTTTTAGAACATAAGCTAATGCCATATCACCAAACTTAGTATGATGACCATAACTTTCGCCATCTGTTGCTATATTAATAAGCTGATTATAGTCACGTCCTGATGAGACACCTTCTTTTAATCTTCTGATAAATTTATTACCGTCTTTTAAAAGTTCATCAAATGCAACAGATTTAGATATTGCTCCGTCATAGAAGAATAAATCTATATATTTACCGGGAGCGGATTTAATGTAATATCTGTACGACCTTGCAGGATCAATATTGCCCCAGCTTACATCCTGCCAATTAGAATCAGGTATTCTTTTAACTCTTTGAGCTTGATATGGTGATAAAATTGTAAATTTAATTCCGTTTTCAACAAGGACTCTCAATGTATCATCATCAACAGCTGTTTCGGCAAGCCACATGCCTTCCGGTTTTCTTCCGAATCTGTAAGTAAAATCTTTTATGCCCCATTTTACCTGTGTTTGTTTATCATGTTCATTCGCAAGAGGCATTATCATGTGATTATATACTTGCGCTATTGCATTTCCGTGTCCGTGATGTTCCGAAACACTTTTTATATCTGCTTTAATTACTCTGTCATAAGCAACAGGGGAAAAATCCTGCATCCAAGATAATAGTGTAGGACCGAAATTGAAACTCATTTTTTCATAATTATTGACAACATCAAGAATTCTATTCCTATTATCAACTATTTTTGAAACAGAATTTGGATTATAACATTCGTAATTAACTCTTTCGTTCCAATCGTGAAACGGAAGGGCACTGTCTTGCAGCTCTATTGCTTCAAGCCAAGGATTTTCTCTTGGGGGTTGATAAAAATGTCCGTGTATTGTTAAAAATTTCTTATTACTCATAAAATTGCTCCATAATAAGTGTTATTCTACCACAGGACATTTATTGATTATTCATACATTTAAACTATTTGGACTCGTTTTTTGTTTTTTGTGTTTTAGAAGTTATGATTTTAAAATTTTCTACTTCAAGCCAAGCATCTCCAAGTGCATTCGAAAATACAAGTCCGGAATATTCAATAACGTCATCTGTTTCTAAATCAATATATTTTTCAGCCATTTCCCGTTTCATAAAATTTTTCAATTCCGAAAGAGGAATATTATTTTCAACATCATCACGTTTGATTAAAAAGGTAATATATTTTTCGGAGCTTCTTAATGCAGGTTTGTAATCAAGTCCTAAACTTGAAAATTTATCAAATTTTGCAGTGATTTTTACTCTTTTATTAAGGTAAGCACCTGGATTATTAACAATATCTAATGCTTTTGCCGGTGTATATACGTGAGTTTGAGCAGCAGGTTTCTGGACTGTTTTTGCAGGTGCTGCTGATGTTTTTGCGGGTGTTTTTTGAGTAGCTGCCATCATATTATTTGATGACGATATACCGCATATACAAAATGCAAAAAGCATGATTGAAATTATAATATTGTATTTTTTCATTTTTAATCCTTTCTTATTTCAATAATAATTTTACCATAAGAAAAATTATTTTATATTGCCCATACATCTTGAATTTAAATAATTGGTCAATATTACCGGTATAAAATTAGCTTTTAATGCACTGAAATCAAATACAAATTCATTAATTCCAGCACTAACAAGTTCATCTATCATATCGTAATTTTCTGCAATTTGGTCTTCAAACATGTGCATTCTGCAAAAACCGTCACAAGTGAATGGAAATAATTTATTTAAAGATGGGTCTTTGAGCGCAAATCCTCCTTTATGACAAGGGGCTTTACAAGAAAGTCTTGATACAACGGCACTGTCATTGTTCAATGGGCATAAACCCAATGACGGAACCCGAATATTTCCCGCAATAGTAATTTTTTTATTAGGTATTATATTTTTTATCTTTTTTAGCGTTGAAATAGTTCCGGTTAAGTCATTTTGTTCGGTAAAATCAATAGTGTCAATAGGATGGAGATTGTTAAGACATTTTATTGCAAGACTGTTTAATAAGTTAACTCCCTGACCTATTTCAATTGGTATTCTGGTTAAATCAGAATCATTTATAACTGCCCAGAAATAACCTATGTTATTTACAATCAGTGATGAGGCACAAGGTTCTGAAATTACCAAACTTTTACAATATTCATAAACTCTGTCAAAATCTCTTTCTATTAATATTCTTGGAGTTGAAAGCTGAAATTTTATGTTATTGTTTTTGCAGAATTTTTTAACTTTTTTTATAACATTGTCAAAACTGCTTGTTGCTAAATCCGCAGTTGAGACGATTTCACCATATTCGATTGTGTCAACAGGATTAAAACCTAATTTTTTAATAAATCTTTTTAAGCTTTTTAAATGCTCTAACTCAGATAGACGTAAATTTATTTTGTATCTTTCATCTTTAAAATATTGAACATCACTCTGAAGTTTCGTTTTTTTATATTCCCATTCAAAGTTTTGAATATTTCTGCTAAATTTAAAATCGCATCCTTCCGCACTCACAACATCACCTGAAAAATGATTTGTTTGATAAGTACATTTTCTGACATGTTTAAAAGGCAGTTTTTGATTTTTAAAAATTTTAGGTTTATCTAATATTTTTTCTATTAACTTTATGCCTTCTAAAATTTCATCGGAAGAATTAAATTTTCCTTTAATAACAACGTCATCAATAGCATTTAGCTTTTCCATATCTTCCGCAAACCAAGGAAGATTATCAGAATCAACCGCAAGCGGAAGGTTTGTATATTTTTTTATTTTTACGATGTTTTTTAAATAAATTTCCTCTGTTACAATTATTTCGTCGATTTTATGAAAATTATTCATAAAATCAATTCCTGACAAATTGTGAATATCAAAATAAGAATCTATCAAAACTTCAAACGGAAGATTATAAACTTTTATTGCTTCCAAAACCGCAAAACTGTTAATAAAAATACCATTTATATCAACGGTTTTCAGGTATTTTATCATTTTCTTTACCATTGGTAAATCTTCTTCCGTAATGTTATGTTTAAAATTAACATAAATCTTACAATTATTACATTTCGCAATATTTATAAATTCAGAAAGGTATTCAAAATTACCGTCCATAAATTTTGTATGATAAACATAAAATTTATGGCATGATGTTTCTTTCGCAAAGTCTTCAATGTCTTTTGGTAATTTAATTGGAGCTATAATTCCGGCTTTTCTCATGTAAATATTATACAATTATGAAAAAATTTTTAAATAATTTGTTAAAAAAAGTAATGGAGCATGGTTTTTTTTTTATAATGTGTGCTAGTATATAAATATATGGATTATGATTGAGATGTTATAAATTTTAAATCATATTCTTAAAGGAAATACAACTATACACAGAAATTGGGAAAATGATTAGCGGATTTAGTAATGAAAGGGTTAGTTACAGAACAAGATATTTGAACTTTCCGTCAACATTGACAGAAAGCACTCCAAGTATTAGTAAACCAACCGTTCATGTTATAAAAATAAGATTTAATAATATATTCAGAAATGAGAAAGCTCTGTTTATTGCTATATCGGTTTCTTTGAGTTTGTTATCTCTTGCCGTTGGTTACGGTTTGTATTCTGTCTACAATGATATAACTTCGGATGAAATGGTTTCAGGTGCAAATACTGTTGCTATTGAACAATTAAAATCAATTAGTGCTGAGGATACAGGTGCTACTGTAATGCAGAAATCAGCTTTTGGAACTTCAGGTGCATCTCAGCAAGGCGGAAATTATTTATCATATAATGACGGCGGTGGTATAGATCCAAACAGCATGCTTATTGCAAGCGGAAATAATGATTCAAATAAAGGTAAAGAGGCATTGACTTCAAAAAAAGCGGTTGTTGATGTGGATGAAAAGGTTTCTGTAAATCCGTTTTTACCAATTACAGATATTCAAAAAACCAGTGTAAAAAAAGTTGTAAAAGTCGATCCAAATAACATATTACCTCCTACATCTGTTGGTTATAATTCAACAGCAAATATTTTGTTGAAAACATCTGTATCAGGTATTATGTATGACACATATAATCCGTCTGCAATTATAAAAATAGATAATACGGATTATCTTGTAAGAAAAGGTGATGAGATAAACGGTTATAAAGTTTTAAATATACAACCAAAAACTGTTACATTAAAGTTGGGTGCGAATATTTATGAGGCACCGGTAGGTATAATTCTTGCAAGTTTATCTACTACAAATAATACGAATGTTGTAAATTTAAATAAACGTTTTGCCGGCAGCGGAGGACGTTAAAGGAAATAATATTTAATCATTGGGAGTGAATAATGGGAAAACGAAACAAAAGACTATGGGTAACGATACTGGTCTTAGCAGTAATTACAATATTATCGGCTTCATTTGCCTTTGCAGGTGAGACTTTAATTGCTGCAGGTCAAACTAAGCCTGTAATTAGAAACAATTCTGCCGAATCGGTTATAGACTTGCGAGGGGCTACAAATATTTCTCGCAAAAATCCAAAAATTACGTTAAGTTTAAAAAATACAGATGTTAAACCTGTATTGAGAATGTTTGCCGACAAAGCGGGGATTAATTTAATTTTACATCCGTCAGTACAAGGTACTGTAAATTTGGATTTAGTTAATGTACCGTTAAATGATGCTTTTAGAATGGTGCTTCAAATTACGGATTTAACTTATTCTCAAGATGGTAATACTATAATTGTTTCATCCAGCGGATTTGCCAGAACATCAGGTATATCAAAGCAGGCAATAAGTACTGTTCCTGTAAAATATGTAGATGCATCTTTAATTGCAAATTTTTTGAATCAAAATATATTTTCAAAGAAAACTCCCGGTTTATCTAATTGGGATGTTGTTGTAACAAATACCACAAGAAATGAATTAATGGTTTTTGGTACTCAAAATGACCTTGCAATGGTAAAAAAAGTTGTTGCGAAGCTGGATGTACCTCCATTAAATACAACATTTACAGTAAAACATACTACTCCTGCCGAAATGGCAACATTAGTATGCAGAATGTTGATGATGACTCAAGGACCTTTGGATCAAAGCTCTCAATCTGTACAGTGGGACTCTTCAACCAATTCCGGCAGTGGCAGCGGTGGTCGTGGCGGCTCTACAGGATTTGCGGCTAATATAAAACCTGTGAAAAAAAGTCCGTTTTTTAAATCAGGTCAGGTAACAGGTTTTGCAAGTTCAGGTGGTGGCAAATCAGGTGGCTCTTCCGGTGGCAGAGGCGGTAGTTCAGGAGGTTCTTCAGGCGGCGGTGAAGGCGGTGCCATTCAACTTGGACAAAATGTTGTTGCTTGTGTACTTGGCGGTTCAGGTGAAGAGTCTGGCGGCAGTTCAGGCGGTTCTTCGGGCGGCAGCTCAGGTGCTTCTTCAGGCAGCGGTTCAAGTGGCGGTGCCTCAGGCGGTTCTGCAAGTTTAAAATTACGTTCTTTTGGTGAACAAAAGATGATAGTAAGTTATTTCCCACAAAGAGGTACCATTAATGTTTTAGGTGGTTCAAAGCCTCTGGTTAATAAAATTGCGGATTTTATAAGAGAAAATGATATAAAACAACCTCAGGCTCTTTTGGATATAACAATTATCGAGCTATTTGAAGACGGTCAAAAAGACTTTACTAATAGTTGGCAAATTAGGGCTAGGGGTTTTGAGCTTAATTCAACAACAGAAGGTACTACAAGTGGTATTTTACCTTTTGGACCTAATATACCGCTTTCTAAAGATACTCGCTATTATGATGCAGGTATTGGTGAGATTAATTGGATTGACAGATCACTTTTCTATAAGCTAACCGGTGCTCCGCAAGTGATGTACTATTTTAACTACATAATATCAAATGGTAAAGGTCGTGTTGTTGCTAATCCAAAAGTTATACTTACAAACGGAGAAACTTCAAGCATAGATTTAACATCGCAGTATATTGATACAGTTGATGCTGAAATTATTCAAAACTCAAATACGGGTACTATTACCGGTATCGAAAGAACTTATAATAAGGGTGATGATTTAGGCTTGAAATTTGAACTTGTACCGTTTATTAGTCCGGAAGGTTATATATCATTGAATTTTAATTCAAGTTATACTACTGTAAAAGATACGGTAACGGGTGCTCTTACAGGTACATCTCAAATGGAGTTGGTTGCAACGTTATTGAATGAAAGAAAAGTTGAGTTAAGCAGCCTTCGTATTAAGGATAATGAAACCTTAATGATAGGCGGTTTGGTTCAAGAATCGGAAACTAAGAAGGTAGCTAAAACGCCATTTTTAGGAGATATTCCGCTTGTTGGTGTACTCTTCCGTTCGACAACAACAGAAAAAACAAAAACAGAATTAATAATTTTATTAACTCCAAGAATTTTAAAAGATACTGAGGATATAGGAGCCGAAGAACCAAATACTGCATTATAATAAATATGAAAAATGAATGAGCAATTAGTAAAATTAAAGTCAAGCATAAACAGAGATGTTATCTCGCAGTTTGATGTAAAGGCACTTGAAAATTATAGGTTCGTGCCCATCGACATAAAAGATAACACTCTTTTTGCTGTTGTAAGCTCTGAATCTAAAAAAAGTATTGTTGAACTAGAAGCAAAAAAAATTTGTAAATGTCCGACAAAATTTTTGCAAATTGCACCTAATGAATTAAATGATTTTTTGGTTACCGTTGTACAAGAAATGGTAAACAGCAGTGTTTCAAAAATTGTTGCAACTGCTCGTTTACCGCAGACGGGAGAAAGAAAAAAATTAGGTGAGATTTTAATCGAAAATGGTGTTATAACAGAAGTACAGTTAATAGAAGCTCTTGCCGAAAGTAAAAAACAAGGTATGCCATTGGGCTCAATGCTGTATTCTATGGGGTTTATTAATCTTGACCAATTAAAAATGGCTTTACACCAACAATCCGGTATTGAAGTTGTTACTGCCGAGATGCAAAGAGGTCAAGATAAATTTATGTCAATGTTACCTGAGGATTTTATCAAGTCCAACAAGGTTATACCACTTAGTTCCGACGGTAAGACTATTAAATTAGGTATGGTAGATCCCAGTGATACAAATGTCCTTAAAGACATTGTGTATTTAACGGGACAAACTCCTAAACCATACTTAATGACTCATATAGAGTTCCAAAATGCAATAAACAAATATTTCTCAAAAGCTAAGCAAGAAACTAAAAAAATCATGGAGCAGGTAGAAAGTGATGTACTTGCTTATGATGTTGAAGATTCTATTTGGGATCAAATTGAAAAAGAATTAACGGATTCTACTGGTTCTGTTGCTCAATTAGTAAATAAAATTGTAACGGATGCTATTGAAATGCACGCATCCGATATTCACATTGAACCTCGTATTGCAAATCACGTAGTAAGGTATCGTATTGACGGTATTTTAAGAGAAGTAATTGAAATTCCTGCAAAAGTAGAAAATGCCGTAATTACCCGTTTTAAAGTATTGTCAAGAATGAATATCGCAGAACACCGCCGTCCTCAGGACGGAAGTTTTTCTATCAAGTATCAAAATAAAATGTTCGACTTTCGTATCAACTCACTTCCTGTCGGCGGTAAAGAAAAGATAGTAATCCGTGTACTTGCGCCACCTGTCAGCTTTGATTCTGCGGATAAAGAAATTAAAATGGACGGTGCAACCGAAAGAGATATTTCAATCATCAAAAAGATGATTGCTTGTCCAAACGGTATAATTCTAACATCAGGTCCTACCGGTTCAGGTAAAACTACTACTTTGTATTCATTATTAAAAGTTATGAATACAACAAGCGTAAATATTACCACGATTGAAGACCCGGTCGAAATTAAATTGGAAGGTGTAAACCAATCTCAGGTAAATACAAAAGCAGGTATTACATTTGCATTTTGTATGAGAGCTATTCTGAGACAAGACCCTGACGTTATTCTGGTTGGTGAAATTCGTGACTATGAAACATTAGAGGTTGCTATTTCCGCAGCCTTGACGGGTCACCTTGTGCTGAGTACGCTTCACACAAACTCAGCAGCAGCAACCGTTACCCGTTTAATTGAAATGGGTGCGAAAGACTATCTTGTATCTTCCACTTTATCAGGTGTAATTGCTCAACGTCTTGTGAGAAAATTATGCAGTTGTAAGCAAGAGTATTATCCGACTCATGATGAAGCTGCACAAATTTTGGTTGATGAATCTGATATTCAAAAATTAATGAAAACAAAATTATATAAACCGGTAGGATGTTCAAAATGCGAAATGTCCGGTTATAAAGGACGTTTAGGAGTATTTGAAATTTTACCTGTAACCAAGGAAATTAAAAAATTAATTTCTATGGGTGCGCATGATATTGAAATTGAGGATGCAGCCGTTGCTTGTGGTATGAAAACACTTAATCAGGCTTGCTTCCATCATATTTTGCAGGGAGAAACAACTATTGATGAGTTCGTTCGTGTACTTGGTCTTGTAAATGAATAGGGGTAAAAAATGCCAATATATAGCTATGTTGCATTAAAAAACAATAAAGATACGGTAAAAGGTAAAATTGAGGCGGCAAATCATAAAGAGGCGCGTGCACTTATACGTAAAATGTCTCTTTTGCCAACTCAAATTACTGAGGATACAAGCGACAGTAATAAAATTGTTGCAAAAAAAATTCAGAAAATGTCTTTGCAAGATAAGATTGATTTTACATCAACTTTCCAAATTTTGGTTCAATCTGGTATTCCAGTAATTGAGGCATTAATGTTTTTGGAAAACGATGCGGCAAAGGCGAAATTAAGGAATATTGCAAAAGAATTAAGAAGACAAATTATTGCAGGTTCTACGTTTGCAGATACAATTGCAAAATATCCGCAGGTTTTTGGACAAATTTATATAGGTCTTGTTAGAGCTGGTGAAGATTCCGGAGAATTGGAAAAGACTTTGGAACGTTTATTGGAACTTCAAAAGAAAGAAGCTGCTATCAGAGGAAAAGTAATAGGTACATTAATGTATCCGGCTTTCGTAGTTGTTCTTGCTTTTGTAATTGTAACAATAATGTTGGTATTTGTATTCCCTGCATTTAGAGAGATGTTTGAAAATTTAGGTAAAGCTTTACCTCCAATTACGGCATTTCTTATGAATATAGGTGAATTCCTAAGAGCTTACTGGATATTGATACCGATTATATTTATATCAATGGCTGCAACAATATATACAATATTTGCTTGGAAAAAAACACGTGATATTTTAGATGATTTTGTTCTTAAAATACCTGTATTATCTGCTTTAATTACTTATTCAAACTTTTCAAACTTTGTTGCCGTAATGCAGGTTGCTTATGAAGCAGGTATTCCGATTATTGATTGCTTATACCTGTCAAATATTACGTTGACAAATAATACTTTGCAGATTAAATTGGCTGAAACAACTACAAAAGTACAACAAGGTCAACACCTTTCGCTTGCTTTACGTTCTGTTAAGGTTATGCCTAAGATGATTATGTTTATGATTGCAACAGGTGAACAATCAGGACGTTTGGGTGATATGCTTGCACAGGCTACAATATTTATCGATAAAAAATTAGATGGTATTATTGATACATTAACAAAGATGATTGAGCCAATAATGTTGATTGTAATTGGTGCTATTGTACTTGTTCTTGCGTTAGCATTGTACTTACCATTATTCAGTTCTTACACAGCTTAAAAGGAGTAAAATATGTCAGAAGAAGAATTTAATGTTAATAAACAATTGTCTAAATCTCAGGAAGATTTTTTATCGGGAGTTTGGTCTGAAAAAGTTTTGGTCGTTACTCTTGATTATGAGATAAAGGGTTATGTTTTTATGCCTAAAACGGGTAAAAAGAATAGGGTTTTATCCGATATTTTGAATAGTACCAAACGTTTTGTTGCGATTAAAGATTGTGAAATTAAACATCGTATTATCCCTGACAGAAAAACGGAGTATCATAACTTTCTTCAATTAAATTTGAGTTCTATTATATTGTTAAGACCTTTATCAAATGAAGAAGAATAAAACATACGTTATAACAGGCACAACTTCCGGAATAGGGTTTGCTTTATTAAATCAATTATGTAAAAACAATATTGTTTTTGCAGGTTACCGTGATGAAGAAAAAATAAAAAAATGGAATTACAGCGAAAATGTAATTCCGTTTTATATAGATATGGAGATATCAGAATCAATTAAACAGGCTGCAGATTTTATTAAAACAAAAACTGATAAAATAGATACATTAATAAATTGTGCGGGTTGTGTTGTAGCGGGTGCTGTGGAAGAAATTGATTTAGACGGGATAAGAAAACAATTTGAAGTAAATACGTTTTCTCATTTGAATTTTTCAAAAAACTTATTACCAATATTAGATGGCGGGAAAATAATAAACCTAAGTTCTATGGCAAGTTATGGTATTTTCCCTTTTATTTCCCCATATTGTGCTTCAAAAAGAGCTCTGGATATTTTGTTTAATGCTTTGCAAGCAGAATGTGGAAATAAAATAAAGTATATTTCTGTAAAGCCGGGCGTTATTGCGACTCCGTTATGGAGAAAATCTATAGAGATAAATAAATGTAATCTAGAAAAAAATAAATATAAAAAAGAATATGAATATTTAGTAAATAATGCATATAAAAATGAAAAAAGCGGTTTAGATGTGCAAAAAGTAGTTTCGGTAATTTTAAAAGCTGACAGTTCAAAACATCCAAAAGCATCTTATACTGTCGGAAAGGATGCATTTTTTGCAAAGATTATTTCTCATTTGCCGCAAGACATAATTAATAATATTATAAGTTTAGGTATGAAACTAAAAATAAAAGGAAGATAAGATGACTAATAACAGAGATATTTGTGAGAATTGGACACAATGGTTAATGGAAACCAGATTTGCGTTTTTAACACCTGAAATGAAGCAGCAAACACTTAATTGGCTTCAATTAGTTCGGGATAATGTTTTATTAAGAGCGAATATAAAAGAAGGTGAAACTGTCCTTGATATAGGTACAGGAACAGGCTTACTGGCATTTAAAGCGTTAGAACAATTAAACGGAACAGGTTTAATGATTTTTTCCGACAAATTTAAGGATTGTCTTGAAAGCTGTGAAGAATTTTTGAAAAAACAGGGTATTACCGAAGGATATAAAATGTTAAACAGTCCCGCAGAACAGCTTGATTTACCTGACGAATCGGTAGACAAAGCAATGTGTCGTTCAGTATTGGTTCATATTGTCGACAAACAGCCTGCTATTAATGAAATATATCGTGTACTGAAAAAAGGCGGACGTTTTTGCTGCTTTGAGCCAATAATTCGTTCAAATACAAGATATTGGGAACTTACAAATCCTGAAAATATAAGAAATTATGAAGAATTTAAAAAAGCGGAAAATGAATTTATGACAAATCCGAAGGATTCGCTGTGTAATTTTGACGAACATAGTTTGGCTAAAAATCTTGAAATTGCAGGGTTTTCTGACGGGTCTGTTGATAGTGATGTGATTCCGTCTACTTATGTTGCAAATTCTGAGATGGTTGAAAAATGGTTTGTTTCACCGCCTTCACCTGACAGACCGACAATGAAAGAACGCTTTTTACAGTATTTTGATGAAGAAACGGTAAATAACTATGTAGAAGATGTTAAAAAAGACCTTAACGGAAAACAAATTAGTGTATGCTCCCGTTCATTGTACGTAAATGTAATCAAATAATTATAAAAATCTTAATTTTCTGAATATTTATCAAAAGTGGTGTACAATTATCTTATGGATAAAAATACATCACAACACGATTTTATATCAACAGTTTCTCATGAATTGAGAACTCCTTTAACAAGTATAAGAGGATTTGCGCAGACTATGTTATCGTCTTGGGATATGCTTGATGATGACAGCAAGAAACAGTTTTTGAAAATTATAGAGGAGCAATCAAACAGACTTATAAAGCTGGTTGAAAACATATTAACAGTATCAAAATCACAAAATACTGAGAATTATGTTTTTAAAAATGTTGAACCAAACAGCGCTATAAAATCAGTTATACCGATTATTCAACAGCAATATCCCGAACATAAAATTATTATGGATTTTAATAAAAATTTGCCTGAAATTTTTATCGACAAAGATAAATTTCAGCAGATAATAATGAACTTAGTTGAAAACGCTTGCAAATATTCAAATGAGAAAACAGATGTTATTGTAAAAACAGATTTTGCTCCGAATAACAAAATTTCAATAAAAATTACAGATGAAGGTGTTGAAATAAAAGACGAAGACAAACAGCGAATTTTTGAAAAATTTTCAAGAATAGATAGTCCGCTTACACGTGCAGTTCAAGGAAGCGGTTTGGGTTTGTATATAACAAAAACTCTTGTTGAAAATATGAACGGTTCAATTATTGTCGAAAGTAACTCCGAAAAAACAATGTTTGAGGTTCTTTTACCCGTATGTGATATAGAAAATCAGGCGAGGGAAAAATGTATTCAAAAACACTAATAATAGATACAAGAAAAGAGCTTTCAACAAAGTATAGAAAGATACTTGAAGATAATTCCAACAAAGTTGAAATTATCAAAGATATACCAATAGCTTTAAAATTTATACAAACAAACGAACCTGATTTAATAATCATTTCAGACAGTATAAATGAAGACTTGTGCGCTTTTTGTGAAAGATTAAGGGTTTTAACATATAATATGCGTCCGATAATAGTAGCGATGTCAAAATCAGCGGAAAGCTCTGACAGGATAGCTGTATTGCAAAGCGGAGCGGATGATTTTATTTCTGAGCCGGTTAATTCTGATGAATTTAAAATAAGAATACAGGCTCACATCAGACGTGAATTTGAAACTAATTTAGATACCAAAACAAAACTTCCGTCAATAAAATATTGTAAGAAGGCAATAAAAAGAATGTTAGCAGAAGAAAAACCTTGGGCTTGCCTTCATACAGGGATAGAAAATTTTTACAGCTATAAAGAAGCGTACACAGAGCTTGCATCAGACAGATTATTACAAACTTTTGGTGCCATAATAGCATCATCACTTGATAAAGATGATTATTTGGGAATGTTAACGGATAGAGATTTTTTAATAATAACAAAACCTGATAAGGTCGAGAAAATAGCATCGTTTATAACTTATGCCTTTGAAACGGTAAAAAATAAATTTTACTCGGAACAAGATTTACAGCGTGGTTATATGATGATAAGAGGAGATGAATTCACCGAAAAAAGATGCGAATTTATCTATTCGGTTACAGGAGGCATAACGAATGAAACAAAACCTTTTGTATCTGAGGATGAAGTTATTCATGAATTAAGACAAGCGTATAATCTGGCAAGACAGAAAGGCATATCTTCTTATTTAATAGAAAGACCTCAAATTGTCGGCAAGGATTCAGTAGTAAATAGAGAATATAATAACAAAGTAATTATAATAGAAAGAGATAATGCCTTGGCATTGTTGCTGAAAACAGCATTGGAGCTAAGGGGGTACGCTGCACAGCAATGCGATACAGCGGAAGAAATTGCAAATATAAATCCTGCGCTTGTAATTTTGGATGTAAGTGATAATAAAGATTTATCTGAACTTAGTATTTGTAGTAAAATAAAGATGAAAAATTCAAAAATAAAAATTATAACTACGTCAATATATCACAGTAAGGAACAAATATTAAATTCGGGTGCGGATGTTTATCTTCCGAAACCTTATACAATAGATTCACTTACAAATTGGGCGGAAGTTGCAATAAAAGAGTATAACGAGTAAATGAAAAAAGTTAGAGTAAGAGAAAAAAGGTGGGATGTTCTGGCATGTTTTGTCGGATTAGCTGTTATTACTCCATTAGTAGTCGGTTTTACTTATATGCTTATTATGGATGCTGAGGTATTTTCTTCTCAATATCGTATACCATACATTATGCTTGTATCCTTGTTTATAATTGGTTCAAAAGATTCAATAATGATGCTTTTTATATTACTTACAAAATTCTTATATCCGTATAAAATTGAGTTTGAAAAAGAAGGGTTTTATGATTGTAAATTAAGGCAATTTATTGAATGGGAAAAAATAGACAGAATTGAATATGTAGACTATAAACAGAGCTTTTTTAAGAAATCTAATCTTATTGAGTACATCATTTATTTACTTATTTCAAAAAATACATTCGGAGTGTTATTTGAGTTAATCAAGGTGTATATTTTATCGACTTTGTCTGTATCAAAAAGGGTTATAATAGTAACCAAAAATAAATCTGAATTATTGCAAAAAGCAGGTATTTTTAAAAAGCTTGAAAGCTTAATGTTACCTGATAACGTAATAAGTATAAATTTGGAACAATCATTTGCTTCACAAGAAGATGTAGCTATGGCTATAAAAGCAGTTAAAGTTTATAACAAAACAAGAGTTTAATTTTCTTTTACGACTTTTACCAATCCTTTTGGTTTATCAACATTTTTGCCAAGTTTTTTTGCAATTTCCAATGCCAGCATTTGTACTATAATCGCATTAGAGAACATTTTTAATATATCATCATCATTTTCTACTGCAATATTAAAATTAGGTGTAATTCTTTCGTGAGAACGTCCGATAATATATATTGGAGGATTATAATCTTTTTTGATTTTTTCTAAATTTTTTGCTGCCGAATATGATACTCCGGATGCTGAAATATATACAAGAGGCATTTTATTATTTAATAAAGCCATGTGTCCGTGCATAAATTCGCCTAAAATTATTGCCGTAACATATAAATAAGATGTTTCTTGAATTTTTAGTGCGGCTTCTTTTGCCATTGCATAAGAAATACCGTCTGCCGTTATGATAAAATGTTTCTCTTTTTTCAGCATATTAGCTAATATTTTAACTTTTTTATTTAGTTCAAAAGTTTCTTTTACCACTTGCGGTAATGTTTTTATATTTTTAATACGCTCTGTTATATCAATATTATTCATTTGAGCATACTTAAATGCAATCAATGTCGCGCAAAGCAGTTGAGCAGTAAACGATTTTGTAGCTGCGATACTTTTTTCAGTTCCGGCAAAGCATTTTACCATATAATCTGCAACCTTACTTATTGAAGATTTTTCGTTATTGGTGATACAGGCAATTTTCATTCCCATTTGCTTTGCTCTGTTTGCTGCTCTCAGTGTATCACTTGTTTCTCCTGACTGTGTGATAAATATATACAAAATATCAACTTCATCCGGAGCTTTTGGTTTTAATAAATATTCGCTTGAATATATTGCTCTTGCAGAAACGTTTGCAATTTTTCCGAATAAGTCTGCACCAAACCTTGCACAGTGATATGATGAGCCGCTTGCAACAAGAACAACTTTTTTGATGTCATTAGGCATATCAAAATTAATAGTTCCGTCATCTGAAACGTATTCTTTTATTATTTTTTCTAAAATTTCAGGTTGTTCGTGGATTTCCAAATCCATACAAGTTTTTTTTGCTGAAAATAATGCCATAGACACCTCTTTCGCTTAACTAGCCAAGTAATTCTTTCAAAATTTCATTTACTGACTGAGGGTTAGCTCTGCCCTTTGTTTCTTTCATTACCTGACCTACGAAGAAGCCGAATAGTTTATCTTTGCCGCCTCTGTATGCTTCAACTTGCGCAGGATTTGCGTCAATAATTTTTTGTGCTATTTCTTTTATTGCACCTGTATCGGAAATTTGGCTTAAACCTTTCTTTTCTACAATATCGGATGCTTTTTCACCATCTTTTAACATATCTATGATAATTTGTTTACCGATATTGTTTGATATAGTTGCCTTTTCAATTAATGAAATTAATTCAACCAGATTTTCAGGTGATAGTTTTGTATCATTAATTGATAACTTTTCTTCTTTTAAGTAAGCGGAAATTTCACCCATTAAGAAGTTAACTGCAATTTTTGGATTAGCTCCAAGCTTTAAAACTTCGTCAAAAAACATTGCCAAATCCATTTGTTCAACAACAACGCCTGCATCGTATTCACTCAAACCTATGCTCATATATCTTTGACGTTTTTGTTCCGGTAATTCAGGCATAGTTGCCTTGATTTTTTCAACCCATTCTCTTGAAATTACAAGAGGCATCAAGTCAGGTTCAGGGAAATATCTGTAATCGTGAGCATCCTCTTTGCCACGCATTGAACGTGTTACGCCTGCGTTATCATCCCAAAGTCTTGTTTCTTGTACAACTTCTTCGCCGTCTTCAACAAGTTCTATTTGTCTGTCTATTTCGTATTCCAATGCTCTTTCCAAAGCCTTGAAACTGTTTACGTTTTTGATTTCTGCACGTGTTCCGAATTTTGTTGAACCTTTTGGCATAATTGAAATGTTTGCATCGCATCTCATTGAGCCTTCTTCCAAGTTGCCGTCGCAAACGCCAACGTAGCGAACAATATTTCTTAATTCTTCCATATATTGTCTTGCTTCTTGCGGTGAACGCATGTCAGGTTCCGATACAATTTCTAATAATGGTGTTCCGGCTCTGTTTAAGTCTACAAGTGAATAACTTGAACCTGCAAGTCCGTCTGCACCTGCGTGAACAAGTTTTCCTGCATCTTCTTCCAAGTGAGCTCTTGTTATACCTATTCTTTTTCCGTTTACCATCAAGTAACCTTTTCCGCAAATCGGTTCATCATATTGAGAAATTTGATAACCTTTTGGTAAATCAGGATAAAAATATTGTTTTCTGTCAAATTTACAACGTTCTGCTATTTCACAATTTAAAGCCAGACCTGTTAAAATGCCCATATCAACTACGGCTTTGTTTAATACAGGTAAAACTCCGGGCATTCCTAATGTGATAGGACTAATTTGAGTGTTTTGTTCATTACCGAATTCGCAACCGTCAGGTGCAAATATTTTAGAATTTGTTTTTAATTGTGCGTGTACTTCCAAGCCTATTACGACTTCATATTTTTCTCTTAAATCTTCCATTATTATCTCCTGAGTTTTTTTATTATTTTATCATAAAAAAGGTTTTATTATTGTTTTTCGTAAACAAATATTGTGTACAAATTATTCTTATCTGTATATGTTGTTACAGGCTTTAAGTATGAGTTAGCTATAAGTATGGTATCTCTTAAAGCTTTTGCCATTATAAAAGAAAACATATTGTCAGTTGTATTTGTTTGGTCTAAATCTAAATCTTTTAATGTTTGTTCAATAAATGAATTTCGATATGAAATAACAATAAAACGTTGTCCTTTATTCATTGTCGATAAGTAATTATCTTTTAATATTATTTTATATAATATGAATGGCATATTCAAACTCGGATTTTCGCTAAGATGTCTTTTTACGTTATCTTTGTTCAGATATTTTATAAATTCTTTGTCAAAATATGTAGTTAATGATTTTTTATCTTTCAAAAGCAAACCGTCATCCAAAAAGAAATGTATAAGATTACCCTGCGGAATATATCTCATAACTTTATTTCCGGAATATGGAATCATAATTAAATCATCTTTTTTAGGTTTGATAATTTCATTCATAACTTTTGTCATTCCGCCTAATTCAACTCTGTGAAGATTATATATATTCATTGTTTGAATATGTAGAAATGAAATATTTAATATTACAAATAGAATGAATATAACGTATGAAATAACTTTTGAACTGATTTTTGATAATCCGAAGCAAGCAGCACATATTATTACAGGAAATATTATTGCGGTATATTTTGTTAATAGTGACATTGCACCAACTGATGCAAGTAATAATGTGCTTAATAGAAATAATGCAGATGGTAAAATAAATAAATAAAGCTTTTCGTTTTTTTCAAGCAAAGCTTTTAATATTCCACCAAGGCCTATAAAAATCGGAATAAATACAAAAATTAAATATAATCCGTCTTGCATTTCAGAAAACATGTTGAAATATACATTTAAAGCACCTGTGAATATCTGAAAATTTTGGCTTGTAAAATAATTTTCCAATATATCAAAAATAACGTTCCAATTAAATGAATAAATATCTTTTTGGAAGGAACAGAAATTGGAATGCATAATAATTATATTGCAAATGTTGAAAATCACAACAGGTACCGCTATTCCTATTAATATTAAGAATTTTTTGCAATACTGTTCAAGTAAGTCTTTTTTATATTTTAGCAGATATAATCCGCCGGTGATACCATAAAATAAAGTTAATAAAGGTGTTGCGGAAAATGTATATAAGAGCAGCGAGTGAGAAATTATAAAACCTAAAACATATTTTCTGTCTAGATTTTCAAGCATTTTTACAAAATAAAATGCGCTGATTAAGGCAAGTACAAAAATAAGCCCATAAAATCTTACTTCAACCGAATAGTATATGCAGAACGTATTTATGGTGAATATAATCGCTGCAAAATATCCTGTTGTTTTATTAAAAC
>JAFWGJ010000140.1 GCA_017512405.1 bacterium
ATAATGACCTAAATCTAAATCTGTTTCAGCACCGTCGTTTGTTACAAAAACTTCGCCATGCTGAAATGGACTCATTGTACCAGGGTCAACGTTAATATAGGGGTCGAATTTTTGAATTGCAACAGAAAAACCTCTTGCTCTCAATAATTTACCTAATGATGCTCCAATAATCCCCTTACCGAGCGAACTTACAACTCCGCCCGTAATAAAAATATATTTTGTTCCCATATTTCCCCACAATTTATGATAGTTATAATTTTATGATAGTTGGATTTCCAAGACGTTTTTAATTGATTTTTGGAACTTTAAAGAAACCGTCTTCTTCATCAGGAGCGTTTTGCATTAAAGCTTCTTTTGTCTGGTCGTATTTTACAACGTCTTCTCTCATTACATTAACAAAGTCAACAGGATGAGATAATGGTTCAACATTTGATGTGTCAACTTCATTCATTTGGTCAACATATTTCAAAACATCACCTAATTGACGTGTAAATTTTTCTTTTTCTTCTTCTGTTAATTCTAAACGAGCTAATTTTGCTACATGTTCAACATCTTTTACAGTAATCATTTTTTACTCCGCTTTCTTCAAATAGATTATATCATGAAAATATTTTTGTTGCACGTTCTAAAATTCCGAGACAGTATGATATAACAATGCCATAGTTTGTAATAGGAACCTGCTTTTTGTTTGCAATCATAATTCGTGATAAAATTTCTTTTCTGTTTGTCATGCATGCTCCGCAATGAATAATTAAATCATAACCTGATACATTAGGGAAATCATGACCTGTATAGTATTCATAAATTAAATTTTTACTTGTTTTTTTGCTTAATAATTTTGGAATTTTTACCCTTGCAATATCGTCTTCTATTGCGTGGTGCGTGCAACTTTCTAAAAACAATATTTTTGAATCATCTTTTAAATTTTCTATTGCTTTTACGCCGTTTATAAATTCATTTAGATCGCCTTTAAGTCTTGCAAAAAGAATTGAAAAGGATGTCAAAGGAATATTTTCAGGTACTATTTCAGCGACACTTTTGAATGCTTGTGAATCTGTTATAACAAGAGCAGGAGGGACTTTGAGACTATCTATTGCATCTTGTAATTCGCTTTCTTTTACGCACATTGTAATACAGCTAGAATCCAATAAATCTCTAATTGTCTGAACTTGTGGAAGAATAAGTCTGCCTTTTGGCGCTTCTTTGTCTATTGGTATTACTAGTATTACAGTTGATTTTTCTTTAACTAAATCGCCTGCAATTTGGGGTGAATTGATAAATTCCTCAGGTAAAATTTTAATTAATTCTTGTTTGAATTTTTCAATAATGTTTTTATCGTTAATTGTTGAGGTTATGATATATTCGCTATTTTGATTTAAATTGTTGTCCTGTTTATTTACTACAATTATATATGGAATACTTAATTTTTTTAAATCAGAGATTAATTGCTCTTCGCATGCTTCTAAATCAAATTTATCGGTGATTATTACACCAACATCGCATCTATTTAAAATTTTTTCTGTTTTTTTTATGCGTTTTTCGCCAAGTTCTGTTTTATCATCAAGTCCTGCTGTATCTAAAAAAGTTACAGGACCTATTGGTAATAATTCCATAGATTTTTCAACAACATCTGTTGTTGTTCCTGCTATATCAGAAACAATTGAAACATCTTGTCCGGTAATTTTATTAACAAAAGATGATTTTCCGACATTTGTTCTTCCGAAAATTCCTATGTGCAATCTCATTGATTTTAAGGCTTTCATATTTTATCCTTTATTTAGTTTTGTTAAAGTAACCTAACAAAATTTCTTGTCTGCATTATAATTTTATCATATAATAAAAAAGTTAATGTTAGGTACACTTAACAAGGACCGTAAAAATGGATTCTTTGATTTTACTTATAAAAGTTACAATGTTGTCAGGTGTTGGCGGCACAGGTTTAGGTGGTGCTGTTGGGGCCATGTTTAAGCGTAATTCTTCAAAAACTGCCAGTTTATTATTGAGTTTTGCAGCAGGAGTTATGACGGCTATTGTATGTTTAGATTTAATTGTTGGTGCAGTAAAAACAGAAACAAATATATTTATTATATCAGCTGGTATCGTAATTGGTTGTGTTGTTGTGTATTTACTTAATTTATTCATTGATAGGATAACAAACCATGAAGTTCACCATATAGACGTTGAACACCCAAAGACTGCGGATGATTTGGATGAGATTATTCACAGTAACCATTTATCCGAGCATATGAGAAAACGTGATACAAGGTTGTCATTATTTGTTGCGGGGTTAATTATGGCTTGTGCAATAGCTTTGCATAATATTCCGGAAGGTATGACAATAGGTGCATCTTTTGCTAATTCAGGTGCAATGAAAGGCTCAGCTCTTGTTTTGGCTGTACTAATAGGTTTGCATAATATTCCTGAAGGTATGGCCATTGCGGTTCCTCTGATAAACGGAGGTATAAAACGAAGATTTGCAATACTAATTACTGCCCTAAGCGGTTTTCCAACTGTAATTGGAGGTGTTTTAGGCTATTGGATAGGTGATATGGGAGCATTAGGACTTGCTTTAAGTTTAAGTTTCGCAAGTGGTGCAATGTTATATGTTGTATTTGCTGAAATATTACCTCAGTCAATTTTGATGTACAGAAGCAAATTACCTGCGTTTTTTGTAATATTGGGCATTTTAGTAGGTTTAATTGTTATCTATGTGTAATAAACCGATTTTTGTGCTATATTTTCGTTAATGATACTTGAACAAAATGTTAGATTATCTGAAATATTGAAGTTTAAAGGAACTTGGCGTGAATATCAGCAAAGAGTTCTTGATGAGTTGGAAACTTTTTTAGAGGATAAAAAACTAAATATTGTTGCGGCGCCGGGCGCAGGTAAAACAACGTTAGGAATTGAAGTTTTGGCAAGGTTAGATAATCCTGCTTTGATTATTGCTCCGACAATTACTATCAGAAACCAATGGAAACAACGTATTTGCGAAGCTTTTTTATCTGATAGTGGTGAAAATTTAATAAGTCTTGATGCAAAAGAAATTAAACCAATAACTATAATTACCTATCAGCTTTTACATTCTGTTTTTAAATATCAGGAAACTCAGGATAAATTTGTAGAAGCTTTAAAATCTAACGGCATTAAAACTATTGTTTTAGATGAGGCTCATCATTTAAGAACTGAATGGTATTTATCTGTTAAAAATTTGTGCGAATTTTTAGAGGGCAAAGATTTTAGGATAGTTTCTTTGACGGGAACTCCGCCTTATGATGTTTCAACGACGGAATGGAACAATTATCATACACTTTGCGGACCGGTAGATTTGGAAATTTCTATACCGGAATTAGTTAAAAAAGGTGATTTATGTCCGCATCAGGACTTGTTATGGTTTTGTGAATTAAACAATGAAGATAAGGCGATAATAAATAATTTTGAGAAAAACAGACAAGAATTTTTTGAATTTTTAAGTAGTAACTCGAAATTTTTTAGCATAATTAAAACGTCAAATTTGCTTGATAATTTAGAAAAGAATGTTGATAAAATATATGAAGATACTGATTTTACAACATCAATAATATCCTATCTGTTTGCTCACGATGAATTAGATATGACTGCCGTAACTTTAATGAATTTTCTTTGTCTTGAAAAAGAAAATATCCCTCAATGGAATTTTAAAACGGCTGAAATATTGTTAAACGGAATTTTTACAACCTACGAAAAATACTTTGAAAAACCTACGGATATAAATGGGAAGTTAAAAGAATTAAATCTGTTTGAAGCTTCAAAAAAAGTTAATTTAACAGAATGCAAAAGCCTTAGGAAAATATTTGCAAGAAATACAAATAAAATTAAATCTGTAAAAGAAATTACAGAAATTGAATATTCAACCCTCAAAGAAGATTTAAGAGAAGTTGTATTGTTGGATTATATCGGCTCCGATAATTTGGGCGGATTAAATATTTTATCCGTGTTTGAAGAACTTAAAAATAATGAATATAAAACAGGTATTTTATCAGGTTCTCTTGTCGTTCTTCCTGAAAATTTAAAAGAATTTATAAAAAATGACAAAATAACAATTTCCGACTATTGCGAAAACTATATAAAACTGGAGCCTGTTGGAAATGTAAATTTGGTATCTGTGGTTACCGAACTATTTAATGCAGGTAAACTAAACGTAATAATAGGAACTCAATCTTTGCTTGGCGAGGGATGGGATTCACCTTGTATAAATTCTTTGATAATAGCAAGTGTAGTGGGTTCATTTATGTTATCAAATCAAATGAGAGGCCGTGCAATAAGGATTGATAAAAATAATTCAAGTAAAAATGCAAACATTTGGCATTTGGTATCGCTATCAGATGGTCTTGATTACGATATAGAGCTTATGGAAAATCGATTTAGGACATTTGAGGGTGTAAGTTTTGTTGATAACACCATTCAGAACGGCTTAGAACGTATGGGAATTGATTATGAAAAGGTTAATTCTGGTGATTGCAAGAAATTAAACGAAATTTTTGAACAACGTGCAAAAGAAAGGTCTGAGATTAAAAACAAGTGGCAGCAAGTTTTTGAAAAAAGTGTAATTACAGAAGAACATTTTGTATCACAGGTTTATGGTGTAATAAAATCGCCAAAAATTCAAATGCCGGTGTTACTTTTAAATCATAAAGACAGTTGGTGCTTTAAAAATATTTTTATACCTGCATTTGTAAAATATAAATCAAAGAAAATGCAAGACCATACAAAAATCTTGATTGATGGAATTTTGCATACACTTTTCCATATTGGTATAATTAAAACTCCACCAAATAAAATATGTGTCAAAAATTTTGTAAGTACTGAATACATTCCTTATGTAACTCTTTCCAATTGTACAAATTATGAAAGGGAATGTTTCATAGGTATTTTTGACGAATTGTATTCAATTCCGCAAAATCAGCGCTACATTTTGAAACATCAAGAAAAATATCTTACTGTGCCGGATATAATTGCTACAAATAAAAAGAATGTTAAAGTTTTGGCGAAAAATTTAGAACCTTATTTCGGTTATTTAGACATAATTTACACTCGCACACCAAACGGACGAAAAGAACAGCTAAAAGCAAAATTCAATCCGTTAATTGATGAAAAAATAAAAACAGGCAGAATTTGGATGTAAAATTATTTATAATAAAAAGAAAGGATTTTATGCAAAAAAGTTTTTTAATAATATTTACAATTGTATTTTTAATATCTGTTTTCGTTCCCTGTGTAATTGCTAATTCTGAAATTATTGTTGAAAAAAATGGCAGTTTTACTAATTACTATTCTAAACAAGATCCAATAAGATATGCGCAGGAAATTGTTAAAATGTCAGATATAGATAAAGAGAATTTATATAAATATACTATGGAAAATCACGATAAGATTAAACCAATAACATATGTTGCATTAGCTGATTATATATTTCAAAAAAGTAAGGAAGATGCTCTATTTTGGTATTTTGTTGGTAGAATTCGTTCAACAGAAGATGTTTCAATGTGTACTGATAAAAGTAATTTGCAGCAAATAGCATATTATCCGATGCTTGCAGAAAAGACAATGGAATATTTTGCAAAACAAGACAAGTCCTTTTCTGTAAATATAATGAAACGAGCTCTGGAATGGGATGAAACTCATCCTGATAGAATTAATCCAAAATGGGCTTGTTACCATGGTATGGAAGTTTTTATAACAGGTGATGTAACAATAAAACCTATGAGCGAATATAATAAAGTCCAAAAAGATTTAAGAAAAAATATAAGGAAAACAATGTATTAGTATGGCTCAAATATACTTATTTCCCAGTTAGAAGTTTCTATATTTGATATGAGTTTCATTTTCTTTTTTAATATAGTAAACAAATCATTATTGAGTTTTGACAGTCTCAAAAATTGTAACGGAACTTGGTTGTAGAATGTTGAATCTGCAATTTGTTGAATTTGCTCATTACTATAAATACATATTGTTTTATCTGTAATCAAAACAATAGGTTTATCCTTGATGAAATTATTGCTTACAAGCTTTTCAAAATCCTTAGATATATTTTTACTTTTAAAGAATCTTTTATAAATTTTAAATTTATTTGAATTATTTTTTAAGTCATTCATTTCTTCTTCGGTTAAGTATGTTTTTTGAAAATCTTCATTATTTAATACATACAGACTGTTTCTGTTTCCGTTTATTAGAAAGTATTTATCTAAAAGGGATGTTCTTATAGGTAAGACAAAATCCGATGAAGGAGAAATTTTGTTTTCAATTAATATCTGTGCGAGTTGTTTATATCCGTCGGGTCTTGCAATTTGTGTCACACCCATAGGTGAAAATATAATAAATATACAAATTGTTATATAAATTCCAAATGCAATTAATTTTTTTTGTTTGCAGATTGATAATGCACAAATAGATAAAATAATAGGTAATACGAGAAGGCAATATCTAACAAGAACATTGTAGTTAGTAGTCAAGGTTAATAAAATGTGGATAGCGATGTAGCTTAAAGCAATTGCGAAAAGATAGCGGGTTATATCACAGTTTTTTAATGATTTTATTCCTGAAATTAACATAAATACTACAGGGTAAACGACAAAAAGTAAGAATGTTATATTAAATAAGTTTTTAAAAGCGATAGTTTCGTAGTGAAGAGAATTATTTTGAAGACTATTCAATATAGGACTAAAGAAATTTTGTAATAGTACAAGAATAAATGAAAAATCAAAGGCAACAGCGTCAAAATTTCCTGAAAAGTAATTTGGAACAAATTGACAGAATATTATCACAGGCATTATTATTGTCGGGAAAATGATTAATTGTTTAGTTGGTAGATTTATTTTTTTTATCAAAAAATAAATAAAAGTTGTTATATAGAATAAAATTACCAGTAAAACTTGCGAAGTGTAAGTTAAAATTAATAACAGACAAGAAAAATATAAGCCTAAAAAGTTTTTTAGATTTTGAACGTTTAAATATTTTAGCCAAAATAACAGAATTAAAGTAACAAATAATAATGATAAGGAATAAAATTTTGCTTCTTGTGCATAGTAGATAAATAAAGAATTGATAGAGTAAAGGCTCATAAATATTAGTCCTGTTTTATTTGCCTCAAATTTGCAGAGTTTTGCCAATTCCTTTCCCGCAAAATAAGCTACTATAATTGCTGCGACATCAAAAATAACAGACATCATTCTGATAATCAAATCAGAATTCCCAAAAATAGAAATCCAAAAATGGTATATTATATAATAGAGGGGAAATAGTAAAAATCTATGTAAATCTTCGTTTATCATAGCTAAAAAAGATTTTTGTGAAGCTATTGAATATATTGTTATTTCGTCATACCAAAGTCCTGTTTCTTTATCAAGATTTATTAATCTGAATAAAGTACCAAGACATAGTATTATTATGAAAATAGAATGCTTTTTAATAAAAATCATAAAGACATGCTAACATAAAATTATTTACGTATCAATTTTACTTACATACACTATTTTGTGCTAAAATTCTACTATGTTTAAAGTATGTTTACATAATTGTTTATCGGTGTTCAAAAAATATAAAATAGATATATGTATTGTTTTAATATTTTTACTGACATTATCATTACGTGTTTGTGCAATACATAATAAAACTTTTTTGTTCTTTGATGATGTTTCAACATTTATTGTATCAACACCTAATAATTTATTGGAAGATGGTTCAAAAGTTAAATATGGTTGGGCAGATTTACGTTTTAAATATGGGCAGGATTATACGGCTTATGATATAAAAAAAGCCCTGATGGAAAGTAAAGCTGATTTAAAAAGTATATGCAAGGATTTAATAAGTCTGCATAATGTGTCATTAGACAACCAACATACAAATTTTTATTTATCAATATTTAGGATATGGTCATCCGGAGCTGATTTTTCATCGACAAAATCTATGATTTTGGTGGCAGGTTATCTTAATTTGATATTTTTTACTATGGCATTTCTTTTTATGTATAAATTATTATACTTGATAAAGCCTGATAAGGTCTTTATTGCAATAGGACTGTTTTTTGCCTTTATAACAACAGGGAGTATTTCAAATACATTGCTGCTAAGGTCTTATCCTCTGATGGAAGCGTTATTCATACTCGCTATGTACTATTTTGTTGTTTTGTATAAATCGACGAATACAAAGAATAATATTACAATAAAAGAAGGACTTTTATATTCATTTATTTTTGCATTATTTCTGCTTTCAGATTATTATCCGTTAGTGTTGATGGTGTTTTTAACATTAATTTTGACTGTAAGAACCTTAAAAGAAAAGAAAATAAAAATTTGCATTTCGGTATGGGGAATCATGCTTTTTGCAATTTTGTTAGTGTACCTGTTTTGTCCTTCGTATTTCGAAAATTTTAAAAATATTGAACACATGAAGGAAACTCGTCAGTTTGCTACATTTACAAATTTTATAGATATATACCGAAACGGCCTTTATATGATTGAATTTTTGGTTAAATATATTTTTAATAATTTATCATTTTATATTATTGTTCTTGCTATGGGTATAATGGGCATTCCTGTACTAGGAAAAAATAAACTTGAAAAAGATGAATGGAAAAAGTTTTTGCTGATATATGGAATTACTTTTTTATGGGCATATGTAGTTGTAGTAATATCTCCGTTTCACGAAGATCCTGCGGTTAGGTATATTATTCCGACTTTTTCAGTGTTAGGACTTATTTTAGGTGTTATTAATTATCATTTGCGTAAAGAATATGTAATTATATTGATGCTGGTTACTACTATTGCCAGTTATGCTCCTGTATCAGGGAATATAATTTTGAAAAGGCTTAATTTTAAAAATTATGGAGTAGTAAGTTTTGCAAAAGATTTTGACTATTTAAATATTAATCATTTTGTTTATAACAAAAAAACAAAACAAATTCGTAAAGTGGTTTTTGTTAACAGAAATTGGATGTGGCCAACCAAATTATTTTATTTGCCTAATGATACAATTGTAAGATTTGAAAGGATAGTCCCTTCTGATTATTATCTTAATGAAGAATATGTTTTGGTAAATAATGAAAAAATTAAGGTCGTTTATCCTAAAATATATAAAAAAGGAGAATTATGAAAAAACTGATTTATGTAATTACACTTTTATTGTTAAGTGTGAATATTGGTTATTGTTCAAATGAGGACTTGTTAGTAGGTGTTTGTAACGATAAAAATCAATGTGGGGCTGTTAATTTAAAAGGTGAAGTTAAAATCCCTTTTTTGTACAGCTGGTTACAATTCAATCCTGCTGCTGGAAACAATATTTTTATTGCCGCAAAACCAAAAAATGGTCATTTTGATATGAACTTAGACAATGATAAATACGGGATTATAGATAAAACAGGCAAGGTTCTTGTAGACTTTAAATATGATTACATATTTGATGATGAGAAAAAATCCGGTTTGTATCAAGTTAAAATAGGTGATAATACAGGTTATATTGATATAAAAGGAAATGTTGCTGTTCCTGTAAAATTCAAGAGAATAGGTATGTTTTCAGAAAATCTTGCACCTGCAACAATTAATAATTTAGATTGGGGGTATATAAATAAAAAAGGTGAAACTGTAATACCATTTAAATATACAAAAGCATCGCCTTTTAAAAACGGTTATGCGGTTGTGTGTAAAGACGATAAATGCGGAGTTATTGATAAAACAGGGAAAGTTGTTGTAGATATTAAATATGAACATGTAAACAATGAACTTACAATGGGATTGTTTGCGGTTAAAAGCAATGGTAAATATGGCTTTGTGGATACAAACGGTAAAACGGTTGTACCTTTTAAATATTGGAGTATAAATGCATATAATTTATTCAGTAATGGTTTAGCCGCAGTTGCAATAAGTCCTAATCATTGGGGATTTATAGATAATAACGGTAAAACTGTTATTCCGTTAAAATATTCAGATGTAAGATATTTTGAAAACGGTTATGCTTCTGTAAAAAAAGATAAGAATTGGATTAAGATTGATAAAAGCGGAAATGAAATATCATTACAGGATGAACCGTTATCTCAGGAATTGAAAAATCAATTAAAGTTATATGATTCGTATAATTTAAGAGATAACGTATATTACGTAGAAAAAGCAAATAAGTCAGGAATTTTAGACAAAAATGGTAAAGTAATTGTACCGGCAGAGTTTAATTCAGTTTATTCGCCAATGTATGGAGTATTTAAGGCAACATATTCATCAAGTGATAAATACGCATTTTTCGGCGTGAATGGTAAAAAACTACTCAACGTAAAAAGTGCTTATGCAGATGTAATAGACAGTGATTTGATACATTTGAGCATAATGCGCAAAAAGCCTGTAAGTAATGCATATATGATATATGATTTAGACGAAGGCGCAGTAGATATGAATGGCAACACTATTGTTCCAAACATTTACGACAGATTAGAATATTACAGAAACGACGGAAATGGCGTATTTATTGTAACAAAGAACGGTAAAATATCTCTGCTTGATAAAAAGGGTAAAACAATAATACCATTTGGCAAATATGATGCAATATGCACACATAACGGTGTATTCTCAAAAGATTATTAAACTTATGTTAGTTTTTATCAGAACTAATTTGCTTATCAATTATACAAATAGTAAAAACGGTAGTAAGTCCCAGTAAAAATCCTGCAATAACATCGGTAGGATAATGAACTCCCAATAGAAGTCTTGATAAACCAACAAGCATAATCATTATAGTGCAAATTGCAGCTGAAGAATATTTAATTATATTATTTTTACTGTATTTAAAAATAATATAAATTAAGACGCCAAAAAGAATCATTATATTATAACTATGTCCTGATGGAAAACTAAAATCATCTAATTGGTGATAGTGAAGTAATTCTAATGGTGGTCTTTGTCGTTGTACAATATTTTTGAAAATATCATAAAAGTTTTTTGATGAAAAAATTGTTATGGCATAAATTATGTTCAATCCAAAGTCTTTTTTATAAACCAAAAAAAATGTAACTATAAATAGAACTACACTGCTATACAATTTGAAAAATGCTGATATATTAATTGAAAAATTATAGCTTATAAATGAAAAAGTTTTTTGTAGAAGTTTTATTATATAAATATCAAAATCTGTAATTTTTTGAAAACTACATACACATACCGCTGCCAATAAAAATAAACAAAACGGTATTAATGGCAGCAACCATATTTTTAAATTGTTTTTGGTATTCATCTCAAAACAATATTAGCATAAACACGATGTATAAAAATAAGAACAATATAAATACAATATTCTTTAGGTGAGCCGATAGTTAAGTCGCTATAAAAATTTTTATTTTTATTTTTATTTAATTGATTATTGAAAAAATGAATAAATATATTGATTTAGCATATACCATGAAGCTAAATTACTATTAATATTCCCAAGGACTACTCCATTTATCCATAAAAGATTTAAAAATGTAAATATAATAACCGAAAATGATATAACATATCGGTAGAAACTTTGGATTCTTTTTTGAAAAATCAAATTTATAACAGTTGCAATAGGAATTGCAAAAATACAAATAATATCACAATATATTCTTATTGTATATCCGTGAGCTAACCACCAGCACCACCAAGAAGAAATTATATATGTAACAATTAAAAAAATCAATAATTGTGAAAACTTAAATGGATTATTTTTATCACTTAGTAACAGCATACTTAAAAATCCAATAAACAGCAATGGACAAAATATAAATAATCCTTTTGTATCACTGAATAGAACATAAAATATTTGAGGATTCAGTAAAAAAGGAAATTCTTCACCTGCATATCCATTGAACATAAATCTACCAGTAGAAATTTTATATAGTATTACTTGTATTAATACGATGAATAAAAATGTCACTATTTGATAGAATAGTTTTTTTGAAAAAATTATAGTTAGTCTCTTTTTTAAATCATTTATATTGAATACATTATAAAAAATATAGGTTAATAACATTATAAAGTTTGTATATCTGATAAGGCAAATTAAACCCAATATTAATCCTAAACCTAAGTCCAATAAAATCTTTTCTGAAGAAGTTCTTTTATAATATTTATTTTCATAACAGATTACATAGTACATAAAGAGTGAATTCATAAATAAACCATATATATGGCTATAGCTCGGATATATTACTGTGAAAAACGGTATCATTGTTCCAATAAATAAGCAAATACAAGTCAAATAAGTAACTTTATCGCTAAAAAAATATTTAATAATTCTGTATAAAATTACAAAAGTTAAAACACAATAAAAAAAAGTCGAAATTGAAACAGCATTATTAAATATCTGAGAATATCCGTACTGCATATCTATTTTAAAAATATATGAAAAACCATAGGCTATTAAAAGAAACGGAATTTGAAGCAAGTTTGTTCCAACAGGATATTTTATTGGCGTACTGTTTACAAAGTCTCCGGTTATAAAAATTTTTCTGAAATATTCATAGAATCCAATTCCATCCCCATATATAGGTGGATATTTGTTGATAAAAAACAAATACATTGAAGTTAAAAATATTACCAAAAAAGTAATCAAAAAATATAAATTGAATTTTTTATTTAGCATGAATTATTATCTCCGAAATGGGCCAATAACTTTTGGCTTTATTTTTGTAAACTAAATTGATAAAATTACCGTTACAAGTGTTAGGATAAAATAAAAAGATAAATTTATCATTTTTTGAATATAAATTGTATTTGCAAGAACTCCATTTAACTCCATCTTGTGATGTAAAGATGTCTATTGGTGGAAAAGGATGTTTTCGGTATTCCGAATTATAAATTTCTATGGATTTTATTTTTTTGTATTTTTTAAATTTGATTATAAAAGGCTCATTATAGTTATGTAATTCAGGGAGTCCCCAAGTTGTTTTCATATTATTATCAAGTGTTAACGTCCAGTCAACAAAAGTGTCGTAGCAAAAAACATCTTGAATGTCGTATTTGCTTGTATAGTCCATATATCCGAATATTTTTAATATATAAAATACAAAAAAGATTAAAACTGTGACACCAAAAATCTTTATTTTGTCTAATTGGCTAAATTTACTAATTAAATTCTTTATATTATTTAAAAGCTTTTTGTGCATAATAAAATAGTTATAGCATAAAATGATTGTGATTTTATGTATTAAATATTTTTTTAACAATATAATATTACGCTAATGTTAGTTTATTAATTCTAGCAGCAATCCAAATACTTTAAAAATACAATTCCTGTATTGTATAAAAATGGGCAGGGGTGGATTTGTCTTGGATTTTTTGCGTTAAACGGGTCTACGGATTTTACAAAATAGATTATATCTACTTTGCAAAATTCCTTCGCCCTCTGCAAAAAATCCGCCTAACCACAAAGAGAGTGTTTCTTATCCTACCACCATAAAATAAAAAAGGATATAGTATAAAACCATATCCTTTTTTATTTGGGCAGGGGTGGATTCGAACCACCGTAGACTCGCGTCGACAGATTTACAGTCTGTTGCCTTTAGCCACTCGGCCACCGACCCATGTCTTTGCCGTTTTAAAATTGCCTTTGACGAGATTTGAACTCGTGGCCTCTCCCTTACCAAGGGAGTGCGCTACCCCTGCGCCACAAAGGCTTATGTAGTTCATATCCTTTTAAGGCTTTATCATAAAACAAGCCGGCAATAGGAATCGAACCTACAACCTACGGTTTACAAAACCGTTGCTCTACCGTTGAGCTATGCCGGCAAGTCTTACGACTATAACTATTCTAATAAGGAAATGAAATCTTGTCAAGCAAAAATTTGACTTTTTATTTTTCATCATTAAATACATGGCAAAAGTCAACTATTCAGATGATATTTTTACGATTTACTCTAATTTTACTTGATTTATCCGATTAATAATACGAGAATAAGAGAAGCGAGGCGGTAAATATGAGAATTAACGGCGGTGTACAACTTAATGAAAACGGTTTAAAAACAGCTATTCGTGCCATGCAGGTACAAACGGCTTTGATGTCAAATGTCAGTGAAAATGTTAACGGATTTGACAAAGTCGGTTATCAAAGAAGAGAATCTGTTGTTTCTTCATTTACGGAATTTCTTGGCGTTGACGGTTTATCTACTGTTGTTGATGATACTGTTGGAAGACTTGCAATGACTGACAATCCGCTTGATTTAGCAATGGCATCTAAGGGTTATTTTCAAATTCAAACTCCTGATGGTGTTAGAATGACTCGTGACGGTCGTTTTAAAATTGATGTCGACGGTAATTTCCTTGATTTACAAGGTAATAAAGTTTTATCAAATACAGGTGTTCCTATTATATTCAATAAATTGCCTGAGGGGGCAAAAGATGTTGTTGTTAATACAAGAGGTGCCATAAGTGTTTTGAACAGAAAAACCAAAAAATTAGAACACGTTGCAAATTTAGGTATTGTTGATTCAAATGGTGTCGGAATTATCAATCCGCAAGTTCAACAAGGTTACAGTGAATATTCTAACGTAGCTCTTCAAAATGAATTTATGAGTTTAATGCCTATTAAAAGAACTTTTGAAGCTAACAGGCAAATGTTCTTAATCGAAAATTCAAATTTACAAAAAACTATCAGTCAATTAGGTCAAGCATAGAAATAAAATAGCGAGGTAATAATTATGTACAGTATTCAGGGAATAATTAGGAAAAATATTAATAACGCAAGCAGTATGTTTGAAAGATTGGGCTATGTCGGTACTAACTTTGCAAACTACAGCACAAACGGTTATAAGGCTGTTCGTTTTGAACAAATGTTATCTGATGACGGATATGTTTCAGGTGCATTAAGAACAGATTATCAAGCAGGTTCTTTAAAAGTTACAAGTAATCCCTATGATGTAGCAATTACAGGTGACGGTTTTATTCCTATTGTTTCTCCTGATGGTGAAGTTGCTTATACAAGAGACGGCTCTTTCAAAAGAGGTAAAGACGGTTACCTTGTTACTAATGATAACTGGATTGTTGGTGCAGGTATCAAGCTTCCTGCTAACTTATATAAATTCCAAATCAAAGAAGACGGAAGAGTTTTCTCTTATGATTCTGCAACTGACAGTAAAGGTAAATGCTTAGGTACAATACCTTTGGTACAATTTGATTGTTATGAAGGTTTACAACAAGATACTCATGGTAACAGAGTTTGGCAAACTTCCGAATCAGGTGAACCAAAATTAGTTAAAAATCACAACTATATTAAACAAAATTATTTAGAAAATTCAAACACTAATATTTATAATTCTATTAACGACATGTTAAGATTAAACGCTTCAATGTTAGCAAGTATGAGTGTTTTGAAAGTAACAGACGATATGTACAATAAATCAATTAATATCAGAGAATCTTAGTTGATTTAAATTCAGTAAAGGCGAGGTAATAAAAATGGTATCATTCAATCCGGTAGACAGTTTTGCAAGATCATCTCAAATTTTGGGATTAGTTGCCAAAAGACAAAAATTATTAACTGAAAACGTTGCAAACGTTGACACTCCAAATTATGTTAGACAAGACATCAATTTTGCAGCTTGTTTGGGTAATGCAAACGGTCCTATGGAAACAAAACTTTCAAGAGAAATGGGCGTTACAAGTATTGTTGACCAAAATGCGGGCGAAGGTGTTAATGTAGCAGATGAATTAATCGGTATGCAACAAAACTCTTTGATTTACACCATGGCAACAAGACGTATGTCAAATGTAATCAACCTGATGAAAACTGCACTTAACGTTGGTAAATAGTAATCTAATACATTTAATGTAAATAATAAGGAGAAATTGTATTTAAAAAAAAAAAGAACGATATATAAAACAGGAAAGAGAAAAGCGAGGTAATTATGGGAATATTAGATTCAATGTACATAGGTTCAAATGCCTTAAAAGCACATGGTAACAGATTAGACATTCACGCAAAGAACATTGCAAATATTGATACACCTAATTACGTAAGAAAAATACCTGTTTTAAATACGATTAAAGGTGAATCATTCGGTGCAATTTTAAATAATATGCAAGATGGTTACTTTGGTTTAGGTAATTCAGGAGCATTGCAAGGCGGTGTTTCATACGGCGGTATTGTAGAGGACCCGACTCCAGGCGAAAGAATTTATAAGCCCGGACACCCTGATGCTGATGCTAACGGATACATAAGAAGTTCAAATGTTAACCCGATGGTTGATATAGCTGATGCTATGATGGCTCAAAGAGCTTATGAGGCCAACCTTTCTGTTATGAACATAACAAAGGCAATGGCTATGAAAGCGACTGAAATCGGTAAATAATAGATTTTTCATACAACATGAAACTCTCTTATAATGATAAGAGAGTTTTTTGTTTAGAAATTCATATTACGATCCCAAACTATATTATGCTTGATGATTTTTGCCGGATTGCCGGCAATAGCGGTATATTCTTCTTCAAATTTTTTTGTTACTACTGAATTGAATCCTATAATACTGTTGCTTGGTATTTTTACGTTTTTACCGATACTAACATCGTGTCCAACCCAAACGTGGTCGCCTATTTCTACCGATGAATTACTGTTTAATATTTCACCGGTAGTTTTGTCATTTATTTGATGACCGTCGCCTGTATATATTTTTAAATTAAATGATCCCATAAAGTCTTCACCTATTGTCAGACTTGCGTTATTAGGAAAGCATTGAATTTCTGCTTCTTCCATTGAACAATTTTTCTTTATGTGTACTGTTCTGTTAGAAAGTTGTTGACGGCAATTCATTACTATAAAGCAGTTTTTTATATAATATTGGGTAGCTTCAATTATAATTTTATTATTGTTACCCATTATATGAATTCTTGAATTTTCAAATTTATAAGGTTTTCCTATAACAACAGTGTTATTATTGCCACGAATTTTAATGTTAAGTCCCTTTATTTTTTTTATTTCTTTCTTAACACCGTTTTCCTCAATGTATATTTTGTTATTGGTTCCTTTAGGGGTATATTTAAACTTTATGCCTAAAATTTTTACATTGACAATATTATCTTCTTTATTAAAATTCTTTGAATATAAAAAATCCAGCATTTTTTTTGACTCCTTAATTACCAGTAACAGCCGCCTTCAACTTGTTTTACGCCTTTTGGCTGTTCGTTTATATCCGGTCTTACCCAATGTTCGTTAATAACATTTTCAATAACAAAAGCCTGTTCTACATCCCAGCGTTTGCCTGTGATTCCAAATAAAAGTTGTGTTGCTCCTCCAAGGTGAACAGCTTGTTTGCCTAATTCTTTACAGTAATGGGCTAAAAATATTCCATAAGCACCTGCACCTATTACTGCTATGTCAAAATCGATTTTGCTGATTTGGGATTTCATATCATTAAGGGCTTCAAACCAATTCTCGTATGGAAGTTCAAATCTGCTGTCTGCTAATCCCTGAACTGGCTTCATTGTTATTAACTCAAATTGAGGTAAAACTTTCGGATTTTTTGCAAAAACCTTTTCTCTGTTTTTATATTGTTTTTCAATAGTTTCTGCAAAAGGATGAATAACCAAAACTTTTTTGCCTTGCAGATATTGGCTCCAAGGATTTTCAAAGCTAACTGTATTTAGTGCGAATAAATGTATCAATTTTGCATTCTTGTTTAAGTAATTTTCACACATATATTTTTCGCTTTTTGTATTCCAAACAGCCAAAACGTCAATATCTTTTGCAAGTTCTATAAATTCACTGGAAAATCTTGATAAAAGGTAGTCTGTTGAAGGAAAAAATCCACTTAAAGCTCCTATCATCTCTTTAATTTTTTCAGGGAATTTTACATTAAGTTTATTTCTGTTTTTTAAATAATGGTCAACAACTCTCATTTCAGTTCCGCCAAAACGGCATATCATACAAGGCTGTCCTTTACTCAGCTCATTAATAATGATATCTTGACTATCCTGCGGATTGTATACGTGTTTTACTCCGTATTTTTGCAGAGGAATTTTTCCGAATTTAGCTCTGAATGCGATTCGAGCCTTTTTTGAAGGGATTAAACAACTCAAAAGTTTTATAAATTGATTTTGCATTTTACTCTCCAATTGTTATTAAGTATATCACAAAATAAGCGGTTAATTTATCTGAATTTTAACCAAAGTCTGCATCACATTTTATCCAGCTTTCAGGGACCGTTTCAAAATCATTTTCTTTTGTTCTTGTGCATATCCAAGGTCGCGGGGCAACAACAATTTTATCAGGATTTTCATTTAACCATGCGCTCCACCAAGAAAAACTGCTGTTTGCAATGACATTATGCTTGCAATTTTTCATTAATTCGAGGTCAAAGTACCCTTTTTTGCCGGAATTTATATCAACAAATATTGTTTCATATTCGAATTTGATATTGTTTTTTACCCAGTTTATATCATCAGAAAAAATGAATAAAGTAGGTTTTTTGTCTAATTTTTCTGCAATAATTTTAATTGCATTTTTGTAATAGTTTTCACCGCAACAACCAAAAACCTTTGCAATTCTTGCTTTTGTATAATCGCCTCTTCTGAAATGTACTGAAATGGATTCGGTATTTTTAATTTTTTTCAGCATTTCACGATTTTGTTCATCTAAATCTTCATTTAATTGAAAATCTTTTAAAAGTTGTTCTCTAACGTTTATAAAATATTTTTCATTTTGGAAAAATCCTTTTAGATTCGCAGGAGGGGTGGTATCTAAAATATTTTCACAATATTTACCCAATTCTTCATTAACAACAGAAATTTTAAAATTCATTTTTGTCAATTTATTTCTTAAATTATGAAGCGGAATCATTTTGCATATTTTATATATTAAACTTTTATCCACTGTTTTTATTGCAGATATCATTTTAAAATTATTAAGCTTTATTGTTTCTGTGCTATCGTCAATTATTGGTAATTTATCGTATTTTTGTTCAAAAGCTCTTGCTAAGGCCCATTGAAACATTTGATTTGCCATTCTGCCATCAAAGCTTATTATTATTTCTTCATTATAAGGTCTTATTTTTTTTATGGTGAAATCTTTACCAAACAGGGTTAAGACTTTTCTGTTTTCTCTCGGGTGATTGTTTATTTGAAAAATTTGTTTTAGTAATGGTTTTATATTGTTTTGATAGATTCTTTCAAACAAAGGATCTTCGAAGTGTTCAATATTAAAGTGGTTTTTGATAAGTGCTTCTGTCTGTAAAGCAATTTCTTTTCTCCAATTCAAGTTTTCTTTTGTCCAAAATGAACGATTCCACCAGTCTGTATTTTCATCTACTGTTTTTTGTGAGTTAATAATATCAACATCTTGAATATTATTTAAATCATTGCCTGATAAATTCCATATAATAAGCTTAAAAGGCTTTTTACCTCTTTTTTCTTTAATTACATTATTTAAGTTAATTATGTTTTCTCTAAGATTTTCTTCTCCCTGTTCTATATAGTGGATGAAATAGGTGAAAGTGTCGCTATTGAACGCTTCATTAAAATTATTAATTCTTTTTTCGTATCTGCTGCGGAATTTTTCAAAATCATTAATGATATCATTATCATGTGTGAAATCTATGTTGTACTTTTTGCTATGCCAGGTTGTACTTGCATCTCTCTGTATAAACTTAATTTCATAGTCTTCAAAGAAATCAGCAAAATCATTTTTAATTAACTCAATAACGGAAAATAATTTATAGCGTGCCAAATCAAAAACCATTGATTCTCTGCCCATTTTTTTAGTAGGAATAAGATTTTCCCAAGTCAAAAAAGCACGAGTTAAACAAGCTTGCCCCAGTGAGATTATTTGATATTGTGAATGTTTTTTTTTATTCATTATTAATCCTCAGGTAATTTCCATAAGTTAAATTTTTTCCCGAATAATACTAAAACCTTTCTGTTATCATCCCAATTATTTGATATTGTGAATGCTTTGGGTAATTCGTATTTTATATAATATTTTAATTTATCTTTTAATGCAAGTTCAAAATATTGAACATCAAATCCTTCATCTTTAATGTTATCAATTACAAATTGTTTAAGAGCATTTATATAGTCAATTTCTTCCTGCGGAATTTCTCTGTTTTTATCCCAAGCGTTTAAACCGTTTTGAGTGGGGCCCTTTTTGTATAAAACTTTTATTTTTGGATTAACTTGTGTTGAATCAATATCTGCACCCTGCCAAACAAGTAATTTAAATGGTTTTTCTCGAAAACTTTTTAGAGCTTCATAAAGTTCATTTAAATCTTGTGCTGTTGTGTCTTCAAGACAATTTACCAAGAAAAATACATAATCCGTTTCCTTAGATAATTTTCTGAAATTGTTTATACGATTTGTATATCTTTTTTCAAATTTATTTATATCAGGTTTATTTATAAAATCGTGATAATATATAACGTCGTCATTAAAATTAGTCCAATAATACCTGTTTCCTGATTTATAACCGTATCTAACACCTTTAAGATAATTTGCAAAATCTTCTTTTATTTGTTCCGTAACAATTTTTGTTTTATGCACTGATAAATCAAAAGGCAATGATAATCTACCTTTTGCTTTTGTAGGTATTAAATTCCAAGTTGTCAGTAATGTTCTTGGTCCGCAATTACCGCCAAGAGTTAGTATTTCATAATTTTTCATTTTAACCTACTTTTATTCGTAAACCGCAAATATGCAGAACCTTATGCATTCCCTTTGTTTTTATCGGCATAAAATTCTTTTCTACAAATCTTACAAAACTATTTCTTTGACGTACATAAGGATTATTTCCTTTTCCTATAATATTGATTAAAAAATCTTTTAACTTACTTTTACCGTCAAAATCATAAGTCTCTTGCATTGCAGGTTGACGAAGCATTTCCATGTACTTTTCTTCGTTATTATCAAGTTCTTTTATGACTTCAATAACTTCATCAAAATTTTTATAGTCATTGCAATTAATAAATGCTTTCGGATTAAAATCTCTTGCAATATCAGGATTTCCCATATATATCGGAATAGAATTAGCCATTAAAGGATGATATAGTTTCTCAGTTGTATATCCGTTTGTAAATCTGTTTTCAAAGGCGATTGTAAATTTATAATTGCCTAATAATTGGATTTTACTGTCAACCCAATTACCTTTTCTTGGTTCAATTTCAATGTCTATGTTATGTAAAACTTTTCCTATGCAGTCCACAAACTTATATTTTTGCAGTTGTTTGCAAAAATCAACTCTTAATTTAGCTCCCTCTCCATTTATGCTGTTTGAGTATATAAAATTGCAAAAATCTCTGTGTGCAAGTTCGTTGCTTAAATTTGAACGGTTTTGAACGGAAGCGGGTAGTTTATAAAAATATTCAGGAAATCTTAAATATCTGTCTTCAAATTGCAAATTATGAAAACCTAAGCCATAATCAGCTTCATTGAAATCAGGTACAATATTCTCATTGGTGAAAAATATTTTCACGCAATTTGAGAAGTTTTTATAGTTATCTCCAAAACAAGAGTAAAATAAAAAGTCAGGTTTATCTGATATTTCAATATTATAATCTTCTTTCAAAACATCAAGAAAAATGTTGTCTTCATTATTGAAATAGCCCTTTTCAGTATCAGCAAAATTAATTTTTATTGTTTTTTTATCCATTAATTTTCCCTGTATTTGTCAATCCATTTGGTTGCTTTTATGTATCTGAAACCGCATTTGCCGAAATAACCTTTTCTTGCTTGGTCAGGTGTTGGTTTCCCGTGGAAGATAACGATTTTTGCATCTTGCGGGTCGTTTGGTTCTTTAAACCAGTTCATAGGAAATTTTTGCAAGCAGCAGCGTTTAAAACTCGGAGTCCATTCCTCAGGCCAGTATTGCAGAACACCTCTTTCAAACATTTCATAAGATAAAAATGCTTGTTCATTTTGGAAGTGTTTTCTTATAGCAGTTCCTAAACCGTAGAAGTGGTCTAATATTTCAGGGTATTTGCCTATTTCAAAACGAAAAACGGAAGAGTTTCCGATTATATCATTTGGAAAATCCCAGTCTTTGATAATTCTGAAATCACCGTCAAGTTCAAAAAACGGGTCAAGACTTTGTCTTATGACAATATCTAAATCTAAAAATAATGCAGTACCCGTTAAATCATACAATTCTTTATTGAAAACAGTAAGTTTTTTCCACATTCTATCAGGAATACCTTCTTCGTTCAAAGGTGGAATAGGTCTTGTTTCAATTCCTTCTGCAAGTCCGTCGGAATTATCCGTAAAACATACAAACCTATGAGGTATTGTAATATTTTTTTCAACCATTTTATAAAGTCTGTTTACATATTCAGGTCCAAATTTATTACCCCATTTCATACAGATAATATTTTTATCAATAGTCATAATTTCTCCTTCACATTATCTATTAAGCCATAAAAAAACTTGTTTGTAAAGAAATCAACTGTTATAATATTACTATGGATAAAGTTTACGCTCTGATTGATTGTGATTCTTTTTTTGTATCTTGTGAACAGGCTGTTTGTCCTGAATTAAAAGGAAAACCTGTTTGTGTTACAGGCGGTGTAAACGGTTGTGTTGTTTCTCGTTCAAAAGAAGCCAAAAAAGCGGGTGTACCTATGGGTTATCCTACATTTATGGCTAAAAAAGAGTTTAAAGACGTTATTTATCTAGACGGAAATCATGAAAGGTATAAAGATTTCTCACTCAGAGTTATGGCGATATTAAAAGATTTCAGTCCAAACGTTGAGGTTTGTTCAATAGATGAGGCTTACGTTGATTTTACCGGACTTTGTAAACTTTATAAAAAGAATTACTTTGAGTTGGCGGTATTTTTAAGGCAGAAAATACTGGATGAGGTTGATATTCCTGTTTCAATAGGGGTTAGCAAATCTAAAACTTTGGCTAAATTTGCAAGTGATTATGCAAAAAACAAAGGCGGGGTTTATTTAATTGGTAAATCAAAATTAAAAAAAATTCTGCCGATAACAAAAGTGGAAGATATTTGCGGTGTTGGCAGAAGAATGAAAATTGCATTAAATAAAGAAGGTATTTTAACTTGTTCGGAATTTGTTTCAAAATCTGATGAATGGCTTAAAAATAAGTATTCTATAATATATCAGGAGTTAAAACACGAACTTTTAGGGGAATGTATTTATAAAATATCGCCTGAATACAAAGCACCTAAATCCATTCAGGAAACGAGTTCTTTTGCACCATCTACAAATGAAAAAGATTTTCTCAAAAATGAAATAAAAAAACATATAAAAGATGCCTGCCGAAAGCTAAGGAAACATAACTTAAAGACTTCAAATATAGGTGTAATGCTTAAAACTAAGGATTTTGTTGTATATTCTGATAGCAAAAACATAGAGCAAGCGTTAAATTTTGAAATTGACATTTCAAAACCTGCATTTGAATTGTTTGAAAACATATATAATTCGGATTTGTTATATCGCTCAACAGGTGTATTCTTTTCTTGTTTAAGCAATGCAGATATTGTTCAAGGTAATTTGTTTGATGTTCAGACAAGTAAAAAATCCGATAAATTATCTTCATCAATTGATAAAATAGAGGCAAAATTTGGCAAAGGTTCTATAAAGACAGGATTTGTTTGATAGTGATTTGTGAGTGGGGAATAGAAACTCTGCTCACGATTCACTAATTTAACAC
>JAFWGJ010000141.1 GCA_017512405.1 bacterium
AGCTCTGATAGACAGTGATACATTAAAACAATTAAAGGAAAAAACGGAAAATATTGAGGACAGCATAAAAAGATATGAATCCAATAAAATGCAGGCTAATAATGATGTAAGTGAATTTAACAGACAAATAAAATTTGACGAATCGATTATAAATACTCGCTATGAAGAAATCACCAATATCAAGAAAAATAATGAAAAATACGAATCAGATAAGCAAATTGCAAAAGAAGAAATTGAGCGTTTAAATTTGCAGCTGGATGATTTGAATACAAAAATTGAAGTTATCACAAGTCAATTAAAAGAACTATTAGACGAACGTGATAAGATTAACGAGGAAGTGCTTGATCTTGAAAAACAAAAACACTTAAAAGAATCAGATATAGAAAAAATAGCCGAACAGGTTGAATCTTTTAAAGCTCGCAGACGAGAACTTGAACCTCAATTAGAAACGGCTAAGCAGGAACTTGAATCAACAGGAGTAAATGTTGAAAATATTGAGCCTTCAACAATTTCAATTGATGAACTCACTGCAAAAATACAACGCCTTCAAAAGAAAATGGATGAATTAGGCGATGTAAATATGCGCGCAATAAACGATTTTGAAAGAGTTTCAACACGTCAAGCAGAAATGAAAGAACAAATTGAAACACTATCAAAAGAACGAGCTCAGATATTAGAACGAATGCAAGGTTATGAACAAACCAAAAAAGAAGCATTCATGAAAACATATAACAATCTAAATATACACTTCAAAGAAGCATTCCGAGAATTGGCAGGCGGAGAAGGAACATTAATTCTAGAAAATCCGGAAGAGCCTTTCCAAGGCGGATTAACAATTGATGCTCAACCGAGAGACAAAAAACGTCAACGCCTTGAAAGCATGTCAGGAGGAGAAAAATCAATTACGGCACTTGCATTTGTCTTCGCTATTCAAAAATATTTGCCTGCTCCGTTCTATGCATTTGATGAAGTAGACCAAAGCTTAGATGGAATTAATGTTGAAAAATTAGCAAATTTAATTCAAACACAATCAAAAAATACGCAATTTATAGTAGTTAGTCACAGAAAACCTATGATAGAATCAGCTAATAGGACAATTGGTGTAACACAAAAAGAAAAAGGAATTACAAAAGTTTCCGGAGTGAAATTAAGAGATTAAAAATATGGCAGAAGCATTTATATACGAAAACGTAGAACAACATAATATTTATCAGGCAGAAGGTATTGAAATTCTTGTTCAAATGGCAAAAGCAGGGAAAATTGATCCTTGGAACATAGATATTATTGATGTAACAGATAAATATTTATCTCATTTATTTGAAGTGAAAGCTCAGAATTTGAGAGCAACAAGCAAAACTTTATTGTTTGCATCAATTTTATTACGCCTAAAATCAAACGTACTTGAAGGTAATGACATTTTAAATTTTGATGAACAACCTGAAGATAATTATGAAATTTTAGATGATGAAATTATAGAAAACTATGAACCACCAAGAAACAATGTAATTTCATTCAACGAAGTTTTACAAAGAAGAACAAGTGTAAAAGTAAATCGTAATCGTACAGTTACATTGAAAGACTTAATACGTCAATTAGAATTTTATGAAAAATTAGAAAAAAAACAGTCTTTAAAACAACTTCAAGAACGTTCTAAAAGACACGTACAATCTTATGCGAATTTATCAGCAGAAGATATTGTGAATTTAGCTCATGAAGAATTTATAGAAAACTCAATAAAAACAATACAAAGGAAATTGGATAAAATATTTAATAAAGATAAAAAAGTTGAATTAAACGAATTAATTTCAATAGGTATGAGTAAAATATCCGCATATATCGCGGTTCTGTTTTTAACGGCAGAAGGGAAATGTGATATAGAGCAGGAAGAATTTTATTCAGATTTATATGTGGTAAAGGCAGATGGAACAACTTAAATCAAGAATTGAAGCTGTACTTTTTACAACTGGTAAAGCACTTCAAACGGAAGAAATAGCAGAAATACTAGGAACAGATTCTGACAGCATAGAAGAAGCAATGCTTGATTTAATCATGGATTATTCATCACGCGATGGAGCATTGGAAATCGATGACGAAAACGGTTACATTCTGCAAGTAAAATCCGAACACATGGATATTGTTGAAAAATTATGTCCTGTTGATTTAAAACCTGCGGCACTAAAAACATTAACGGTTATTGCCCTAAAAGAACCAATCCGACAATCATATCTGAAAGAAATACGTGGAGCAAATGCTTATGAACACGTAAAAGAATTGTTAGACATGGGTTTAATATCAAGACATAAAGATAAAAATGGTCGTTCATATAATATAAAAACAACACAAAAATTTGCAGAATATTTCAAATTAAAGGGTGATGCCAAAACGCTTGCAAAAATACTGGAGGTTGACAAAGGCATCACTGATGACGATGAACCGGCTGCACAAATGCAACAATAAAAATATATTTGCCTGTAAAATTATGACATGATATAATTTACTTATGGACAAGATAAAGAATATGACCACTCAAAATCGGTTGATTATTTTGGGATTACTGTCAACAACGATAGTGATGCTTTGTCTTACCTGCTTTGCAGTAAACAAAATCAGAAAAGATTTAGATAACGGATATAAAAACTTTGGGCAGATAATATCAAAAACTCTTGCCATTGAATCGGTAGAATTAACAAAAGACTTACCGGAATTAGGTAAATATGATACTTTGCGTTCTCATACTTTATCAATTTTAAACAGCAATGATGATATCTCTTTTATAGAATTTAGAGATTCAGAGTCACGCACAATATATTCAAGTGAGGAAGATTATTCAAAACGTGCTGAAACTGCAAAAATTGTTGTTAATTCCCCAATGTTATTAAAAGTTGGTGCAAATGCTACGAATGTAGGCTCCGTTATGGTAGGACTGTCAGGCACCATAATTAATGAAATTACAGATACAACAACAATGTCATTAATTATGGTATTTGCACTAACTTGGGGGCTGATAGTTCTTGTTATGTTAGCCCACACAATTCTTACAACAAAAGAACTAAAACTTCTGCAAGATGGCGTAAAGAAAATTTCATCTGGAACTTTTGGTATAAAAGTTGAATCTCAGGGCATGAGTAAGGAAGCAAAACAATTATTTGAAGCTTTTAATGATATGTCATCACGCCTTCACAAGTACGAAGAACAAAATATTGGACAACTTACTCTTGAAAAGAACAAACTTGAAGCAATTTTGGCTTGTATAGCAAATGGTGTAGTAGTTTGTGATAACTATGATAACATAATATTGGTTAATGCACATGCTCAAAAACTTTTAGATGTTACCCCAAATGAAATTTTAAAAACAAAAATTCAACAATATTGTGATACAAGCGGAGAGATGTGCTTTAAAGAAAGAATTGAACAATTCAAAGATACACCGCTGGATATAATGGAACAAAGACCTCTTGCATTTAACATCGAGGTAAATAAAAGAATAATAAAATCTGTTATGTCGCCAATGTTTACGGTAAACCGCGAATATGTTGGGTATATTATTGTATTAATTGATGTTACAAAAGAAATTGAAATGGATAACCTTCGCTCACACTTCATTTCTAATGTTTCGCACGAATTAAGAACACCTGTAACTGTCCTAAGAAGCTATATAGACACACTTTATAATTACGGAAACGAATTTGATTTTAATACTCAAAAAGAATTTATCGGCGTAATGAATCAGGAAATAGTGCGTCTAAACAGAATGGTTAATGATATACTTGATTTTTCACGTTATGAATCACAAAATGTAAAACTTGAAAAAACAAAACAAGATATTATGCCTGTTATTGAAGATGTTGTAGATGAAATGAAGGTTATAGCCTCAGAACACAATTTAACATTCTCAGTTATGAAAGAGCCTGATTTACCTGAAATTCCGTTTAACAAAGACAGTATAAGAAGAGTTTTATCAAATATTGTATCAAATGCAATAAAATACTCTCCTGACGGCAAACGCATAAGGATAAAGGCAGAAAGAGCCAGAGTGGGTGATTTTGTTGAAGTAAGCGTGGAAGATCAAGGACAAGGTATAGCCGAAGAATATCTTGATAAGATTTTTGACAGATTTTTCAGAATTGAAAATGATACACATACAATAAAAGGAACCGGTTTAGGGTTACATTTAGTAAAAATTTCGGTTGAAAAGCTGCACCAAGGACAAGTTTTTGTGCAATCAAAATTAGGTGAAGGTTCAACATTTGGTTTCAGACTTCCAATAAATCCTAAACAGGAAGATAATGAAGAAGAACAAAATAATGATGAAATGCCTGTAAAAGCACCTGAACATTCAGTTACGGAAAATAATGGAAATGACGGCTGGGAATTTTCATTTGAAAAACATTAATTTTTATTTTTAATTCGTTTATAAGATATAAATAATATTGCAAAAAATATTGTTACCAATGATACTAATTGTGGTGCGTGTAAAGCACCAACGTTAACAATGCAATCAATACGCAAAGCTTCAACAAAAAATCTTACAAGAGAATATAAGAATAAATAATACGCAAAGACTAAACCGTCAATATTCTTAACAGCTTTTCTCACAACAAAAAATAATATCAATAAAACCAATATATTAAGCAAAGATTCATATAAAAAAGTAGGATGAAAATATTTATAAAATTCGTATCCTGAAATACGAAGATTTTCAGGAATAAAAACAGCTATAAAATGTTTTGAAGGAAATCCGTATGCCTCAGAGTTAAAAAAATTACCCCAGCGACCAATGGCTTGTGCAGTAATTAGTCCATAAGAACAAATATCCGCCAATTTTAAAATAGGATATTTTTTGAAATAGCAGTATAATGAAGTTACAATAAAACCGCCAAATATTCCACCTTGTATCGCAAGTCCTCCTTGACGGATATTAAAAATTTCAAAAAAATGATTCTGGTAATAATCAAAATTTAGTGCACAATAGTACAATCTTGCAAAAATTATACCGCTTAAAATAGCAACTGTTACAACGTCAAATAAAATATCAGAACGTAAATCCTTATAATAGTTCTTAATAACGCCATAAGAAACCCAAAACCCTATCAATGCTGCAATAGCAATACAAATACCATAGTAATAAACAGGAAAAGCACCAATATTAAAAGCAACAGCTCCCGGTGAAGACAAAATAATCATTAGTTAGTATCAGTACCCAAAGTTTCTAATTTAGTTCTTAACTCTTGAATATGAGCATCAACATCAGAAGCATCTTTTGCATCAGCGGCTAATTCCAAATATTTTTCATAAGCCTCAATTGAAGAATTATAGTATTGTTTTACCTTTTCAATATCACTTTCAGTAGGTTTAAAAGTACCATCCTCATTTAGAGAAGTTTTATTATCCTCATCGTCCTCTTCATTATCCATTTTTTCTTTTTGTTCTTTTGTATTACCTGCAAACAAGTCTTTTGCATAGTTTTCATACATTACAGCCATAGAATAATAAGCATCCTTAGAATCAGATTTAATATTAATAGCAGCCTTATAAGCTTCAATTGCATCTTCATAATCTTCATTTTCGGTATATGCAACCGCTAAATTATATTGTGTTTCAAAGACAGAAGGATCTAAATCAACACTTGATTTTAAACGGCTGATTGCATTTTCGTAATCACCTTTTTGCATGTACTCAGCAGCTTTATTATTCAATTCCTGAACAGCTAAATTATTAATACATGCCGTAGTAAATACAGATAAAGCTAAAATAGTCACTAAAAATAATATTTTTTTCATCACTAACCCCATAAAAATAACTTAATAATATTTTAAAATAAATTTAATAATTTGGCAATAAAATTAAATTTAAGTTACAATATAATTAAGAAAAGGAAAAAATATGTCAGAAGAAAAAGTTGTAAAATTAGGGAAAAGAACACATAAAGAACATAAACAAGAAGAACAGGAATTACCTCAGCAAAATGAGCCTGTTTTTTGCAGTTTTTGCGGTCGTCCGAATACGGAAGTTTTAAAAATGGTAAAAGGCCCCGGCGTAAATATTTGCTCTGAATGTACAATGATAGCGGTACAATATTTAATAATGAACGACAGAATGCCGTCAGAAGAAGCTCAAAAAGTTCTTGACGCTATCTGGAGGATAAGCAAATAATGGAACAACTCAATAAAATACAATTAAAAGCGGAAATATTAACCGTAATAACTAAGCTTCAAACAATATCCGACACATCAAAAGTAAACGATATAATTAAAGTTCTTGCAGCACAGGAAGATAAGAAGCTTCTGCTTGATTTATTAATGCGTGAATTTATTAAAACAAAAGAAGATAAAGCCTTTATCATAAGTTTTTTGATGTTAAAATTGACAGACAAAGAACATCTTGAAAATGCTCTATGGACATCACTAAAAAGTCCGACAGTAAGTGATTACAATAAAGCATTAATACTTAATTTGTTAAAAGACATGGGAAACCGTGTAGATTACAATGAAATTGATGAATATTTTGAATCTCCTGAAGATATTATTGATTCTGAAACGAGAGAACTTTTACATACGGCAATAATGAATCCGGAAGCTCAAATAGATTTTTTGGATTTTTTGGAAGCATTGCCTTATGAAGATAAATTAACTTTGGTTCAATCACTCGGTGATGATTATTCCGAAGATGCACTTGCAAATATTTTAATACCATTGTTTGTGCACGACCCGACATCAAGAATTGCAATTGTTGCTTTAAATATTTTGGGACAAACTAAATCACAACTGGCGCTTCATGCGTTAACGGAAGTACTGGAATATGCTGATGAAGATATTGTTCCTGCAATTAAAAGAAATATTTCAGCACTAAAACTTTCCGGTGTAAGAGAAGATAATGCCATTGACTTTTACAAAGACGTTTTATCTGAATCTAAACCTTATGAATGCTATACAAGCTATCCCGACGGACACGGCAATCAGGCATTAATTTTTTCAAGAGAAAGAGAAGATGAAACAATACAGTTTTTAGCTGTTGTTGTTAATGATAAATGGGGAATTGTGGATTGCTTTGGATTTAATCAAATTACAAAAGATGAATTTGAAAAGATTGTTTCAAGATTCTATGGTGATGAAGACAGCGTATATATTAATCAAACTGTATTAAAGGCTCTATTAAACCAGGCTGAAAACATTGTTCACAGAAATGGAGAAATAGTTTCGTATGAATATGTTTGTTGGCGCACTATAACATCTGATATCCCTATTGAACCAGTTCCTATGGAATTTATTATGGAAGACAAGTTCAAAAAAGAAGAACTTTCTAAAAATGATTTTGATAAAATATGCTTATCAGACGTAGCCCAAAAATGGTTCTTAGACACCGATTTTTCGGATGAATTTTCGGAATTTATTATAAACCTAAATAAGGAATACCATAAAGGTGATTATTCAATAGATTTAGACAAAATGATTGAAGATAATATTGATGAAATCATACCTAAGAAAGATACTAAAAAGTGGCAAAAACGAATATTAACTTCTGCATATTTAAAATATCTTGCAAACGAAAAGAATGAAGCTCAAAGATTATATTCACTCTACTTTGATGAAAAAGCAATGCATCAAATGTTTATAAATATAGTAAGAAAGAGCATCTACGAATATTATGTAGGATTAAAATTCAGAATAAAGGAAGAATCACAGACATCAAGTATCTTCACAAGGAATAGGGGTGAAATAAGAAGAGAGTTTTCACTTGAAGAATTGGAAAAAATAATAGCAGAAATTGAAAACAGATGGGTTTCCGACTAAAATGGAAAAAATAATGGCACTCGATATAGGTACAAAAAGAGTGGGAATAGCGTTAAGCGATTACTTACATGTAATTGCGAACGGCCATTCATATATAAGCAGAACACCTGAGGATAAAGCTATTGAAGCTATAAAAAAAATAGCCAAAGAAAACAATGTAAAAAAAATAGTAATAGGTGTACCATACAATATGGATGGTACACAAGGCTCTCAGGCTGATGATTGTATAGGATTTTCAAAAAATTTCACAGAATTTGAAGTTATACAAGAAGATGAAAGGTTAACATCTGACGAAGCAGAAGAAAATTTAAGAAACAGAAAAGTAGATTTTAGAAAAGATAAAGGTTTAGTCGATATCGAAAGTGCTTGTATAATATTAGAACAATACTTATCAAAAACAAATTAAAGAAAGCAGGTTAATATGTCAGAAGAAGAAAAAAGAATTATTGAAACGATAGACGAAAACGGCAATGAAGTAAAATTTGAATTGTTTGATATAATCGTCTTTGAAGAACAGGAATATGCATTATTGACAAATCCTGAGGAAGAGGATGATGAAAATATAGTAGTTATGAAACTACTAAAAGAAGGAAGTGGATATTCTCTTGAAACAATTGAAGATGATGATGAATTTGATAGAGTTTCAGAATATATAGAATCATTAGAAGAAGAAATAGAGGAATAAACTTGTTAGAAAAATTTACTGAAAAAGCAATAAATGTAGTAACAGAAGCACAAAATCAGGCTAAACTTATGCAAAATGTATCAGTTCAACCCGAACACTTTTTGCTGGCTCTTGTTAAACAAGCAAGGGGAATATCATTAAACATTTTTAGAAGCTACAACATTGATTTTAAAGAATTACAAAAAGTTGTAGAAGAAAAATTAAGATTTGAAAAATCATCAAGGATATTTACAACACCTCCATTCAGCATAGCAAGTAAAGAATTGCTAAAAAAGGCTTCCGATATAGCGGAAAAGACGTCTAATCAGAATATTCTATATGAACATATCTTTCTTGCGATTTTAAACGATAAAAATTCTTATGTATCAAGAATATTAGAAAAATTTAGTTTTGATGTTTATAAGTCAAAAGATTTACTTTCAAGACTTGTTCAGAGAAAAGTTAAAAAAGTTCTCCATCCGGAAAGTGATGATACAACAAAATTACCTTCCGAATTACTTGATATAGAACATTTACTTTCAGGAAGTAAAAATGTCTTTGACAAAGCTTTATCAAAATTATCGGCATCAAATTATGAAATTCTTGGCACAGAGCAAATATTATCTTCAATTTTAGAAGATAATGAAGCCGAATTAACAAAAATTTTATCTAAGAACGGTATTAACAGCGGAAATTTTGAGAAAAAACTGGCCGAAGTTTCAAATCGAAAAGATGAATTTGAAGGCAAACAAATAATTTTTACACCTAACGCTTTTATTGCAATGAATAATGCTATTGAATGTGCAAAAGAACTTGGTTCATCAGTTGTTACCCCTACGCATTTAATATTAGGCATATTAAAAACCAAAAAGGGAATAGCATACAATATTTTAAATCAACTTGATATATCAATTCCGAATTTGGAAAAGGAAATTTTAAAGCCTATTGAAAATCAAATGCCGGAAACAGTTACTATAATGAAACTTGCAAAAGAAGAAGCTCGTCGTATTGGCAGAAATATAGTAGGAACGGAAATGTTCTTGCTGGGAATAATTTCAGAAGGCAACGGCATAGGCAGTCGCGTATTAAAAGAACTTGAAGTAAACATAAAAGATGCAAGAAATGCTGTTGAAGAAATCATAGGCTACGGTGATGAATATTTTGATACAGAAATAACATTTACAGACAGAGCAAAAAAAGTTTTGGAAGAAGCCTGGAAACTTGCAAAAACAAGGAACGAATTAAAAATAGAATCCTCGCACTTATTATATGCAATAACTAATTATCCTGATTGCGTAGCAATGAAGGTTTTAGAACAGCTTGGAGCAGATGTTATTGAAATAAAACAGGGTATTATATTAGAAAAGCAAAGAAGTGAAAAATAAAATTGAAAAATTTTTAGTTGATAATAAACTTGCATCAGAAAACAAAATTATTGCAGTTGGTTTTTCAGGTGGCTATGATTCTATGGCTTTATTGAATATACTTGCTGAATTAGCAAAAAAATATAAATTTAAACTTATTGCCTGCCATTTAAATCACAATTGGCGGGCAAAAGAGTCTCAAAATGAAATGCAAAATTGTGAAAATTTCTGCAAAATGTATAATTTGGAATTTTATACAGAAACTCTTTCTAAGGATGAAAAACAAACAGAAACAAGGGCAAGAGAGTTAAGATATGATTTTTTTGAACGAGTAATAAACAAATATAATGCAGATGCGCTACTAACCGCTCACACAAAGAGTGATACGGCGGAGACACTTGTTTACCGGTTAATTAAAGGAACAGGGATTAAAGGTTTACAAGGAATTTCTCCTAAGCTCAATAAAATTTACCGTCCAATGTTAAATATATCAAGACAAGAAATAGAAAAATACTGTATTGAAAATAATCTGCAACCGAATGTAGACAGTTCAAATCAAAATAACAAATATGCAAGAAATTATATACGGAATAAAGTACTTCCATTATTTAAAGAAATTAATCCGCAATATGAAAACGCATTAAATTCGTTATCACTATTGGCTTATGAGGAAGAACAAATAATAAAAGAATACATCAATAAACTTAATATATATAATAATGAAAAAATCATAACTGCTGTTTTTAAGGATTTATCCGACTTTATGAAAAAGCGTGTTATATATGAAATATTTGTAAAATATGATTTTGAATATACACAGGAAAGAATAGAAAATGTATTAAAATTTATACATGAAAATCTTAATTCAAAATCTGGTAAAAAAACATCGCTCAATTCTCATGATTGGCTATTTGTTAATTCAGAATTTATTGAAGTAATAGGAAAAATTAATAAAATAAAAACAGAAATAGAAATAAAAAGCGAGGGAAAATACAAATTTGAAAATTATGAATTTATTATAGAAAAATGTAATAAAATACCTGATAAATTTCCAAAAGATAGTGAATACAAAGCATATATTGAAATTAATGAAATAGATTTCACACTAAGAACAAGACGAAATGGTGATATTATTCAACCCTTAGGAGCGAATAATAAAACCAAATTAAAGAAATATTTAATAAATAAAAATATACCACAACATCAAAAAGACAATATTATTTTACTTTGTAAAGGTTCGGAAACGCTTTGGGTGAGCGGATATGGAATAAGTGAAAAAATAAAAGTTGTCAATAAATGCACACATGTGCTAACATTGAAGAAGAGAGAGGATACAATATGCTAAAAATGATAACAGAACAAGACTTAAAAGTTCTTATAAATGCAGAGGAAATACAAAATGCAATAGCCCAACTTGGAGCCAAATTAAATAATTTATATAAAAATGAAGAACTTTATGTAATATCCGTATTGAAGGGTTCTGTTATGTTTACTGTTGACTTGGTAAAACATTTAAAGATGCCTTTAAATATGAATTTTATAAGACTTTCGAGTTATGGCTCAGGGTTTACATCAACCGGTAAAGTTAATGCAGTAGATATTTCACTTCCAGACTTAAACGGTAAAAATGTAATAATAATTGAAGATATTATTGATACCGGACACACAGCAAAATTCTTAATTGATTTTATAAACCTTAATTTTAAAACTAAATCGCTTAAATTTTGTTCGCTGTTAGACAAAAAAGAAACAAGAAAAGTAGATATACAGGCTGATTATTATTGTTTTGAAATAGGAAATCAATTTGTTGTCGGTTATGGTCTTGATTACGATGGATTTTACAGAAATCTGCCATACATCGGGTATTTGGAAACATAATTATGAAAAAAAATTTGATTGAAATTATTCCGCAATTATTATCTACAGAAATAAATTCAGACGATTATAAAAACATATTTAATGTTATCAAAGATGTTATAAATTTTGATAATTATTATATTTTTTTGTTAAACTTCGAAAGCATCGAATTAAAAAATACAAATAAAAATATAAAAAAAAATGTAAGTTATGATATTTCTGAAAATTTGGCAAGGGAATTATTTAAGCCTGAAAGTTCAGTATTAACGAACAATAGCGATATAATACAGCTTTTAAAATTAAAAGGCCGTAAGTATGTAATCTCAAAATTAGCAATAAAGAATACTATTTTTGGGTTTATACTTTGGGAAAATTGTACAGATAATTTAGAAGAAATAGATGCAATAACAAGCATAATTTCATATAGAATAAAAGATATCGAACTGACAAATGTATTTAAAATACAACAGAAAGCACTTAAAAATGCTGTTGAAGAAACACACAGTGCATACAAAACCATAAAAAGTCAAAACAAAAAAATTCTGGCTGCCGATAAAGTTAAAAATGAATTTCTGGCAAGTGTTTCTCACGAATTAAGAACACCATTAAACGCTATAATAGGCTTTTCTGACATATTAAAAGCACAAGTATACGGGAAATTAACAAAAAAACAATCTGAATATATAGAAGACATACAAGTTTCCGGAATACAATTACTTGGTATGGTAAATGAAATACTTGATATATCAAAAATAGAGGCAAACGCAATAAAATTAGTTAAGCGTTACTTTGAAATATCAAGACCAATAATTGAAGCAACCAATATATTAATGCCGTTAATAAAAAATAAAAAAATAAATCTTACGTATGAAATACAAAAAGACATTGATATATATGCAGATTATCAAAAAATACAGCAAATTCTTTATAATTTGATTAGCAACGCTATAAAATACACTCCTCAAAAGGGCAGCATAAAAATAACGGTTACAAACACAAATAAAAAAATAAAAATTAGCGTAAAAGACTCTGGAATAGGTATCGACAAAGCAAACCATAAAAAAATTTTTCAAAAATTTGTTCAGCTGGAAGATGCTTTTTATAAAAAAGAAACTTCAACAGGACTGGGCTTAACTATAACCAAAAAATTAGTTGATATGCATGGTGGAAAAATAAAAGTAGAAAGTGAAAAAGGAAACGGAGCCAACTTTATCGTTACACTTCCGATAGAGCAGTCTGATGCACCTCAAACCTGATTCTTTCCAAGGCTTTTAGCATTTGTGAATAATCATCAATTCTTACAAGCTCAGCTCTGTATTTTGCCGCATTTCTGATTCCTGAAATATAATATCCATATAATTTTCTTATACATTTGATACCTACATCAATACCTCTTAATGATATTTCATTTTCAAGATGCCGAGTTAAAATATCTAATTTTTCATCAATTGAAGGTATAGGAAGTCTTTCACCTGTCTGAAAATAATGTTCAATCCTATATGGTAATGAAACATCTCCTAATACACCTCTTCCAATAGCAACACCATCGGCATCAGAAAGTTCAAGACATTGCTCTGCAGTATCTACAGAAACTATATCTCCATTTGCAAAAACAGGAATATCCACCGAATGTTTTAATGCCTTAATTTTACTCCAATCAGCGTTACCTGAATACATTTGAGCCCTCGTACGAGCATGTATAGTAATAAAATCAGCTCCTGCCTCTTGCATCATTTGACCAAATTCCACATAATTCATTGTATCCGCAGTAAAACCTAATCTAAATTTTACACTTACGGGAACATTTACGGACTTTTTCACAGTTTTAACAATATCCTGAGCTAATTCAGGAGGTTTCATCAGTGCGGAACCATCACCGCCACAGGTAACTTTTTTAACAGGACACCCCATATTAATATCAATAATATCTGTCCTGCTTTCCAGAAACTTCGCTGCCTTTGCCATAAGTTCAGGTTTATGTCCCGAAATTTGATACGCAATTGGAGAATCAGATTCTGATTTTTTTATAATGGCACAGTCATGAACATGATTTAAACCTTCCGAACTTATCATTTCAGTCGCTATAAGACAAGTTTTAGAGTATTCTCTAATTAAATTTCTAAGCACTAAATCAGTAATTCCTGCCATTGGTGCAACAGAAACTTTTCTTGAAATAATTTTTTTTATTATATCTTCCATAATTATCTTACACTTGCAGAAAATGCTTTAAGGTCATTCAAACGAGTTTGAGCATATTTTTTATAATCATCATTTTCTGTTGAAGCAGAAACGAATTTTTTATAATAAGTATAAGCATTTGAATATTGTCCCAAAGAATCATAAGCCGTTGCAATCAAATAATTAGATATGAATAAATCCTTATTATATTCAACGGCTTTTTTGTATTCCTCAATCGCCTGTAAGGATTTTTGTTGGGCATCATATATCAAACCTCTGTAATAATAAGCATAAGCATTTTTATTATCCTCGGTTAGTATCTGACTAATAATTTTTAAAGCTTGATCATAATTTTTAGCATTATATAAATCTATAACTTTATTTATTAAAAGAACATTATTTTGTTCAACAACAGTTGCAAGTAAATCATCAGCATTAACATTCTTAGGATCAATAGCTAATGCTTTCTGTAAATATATTTTTGCAGATGTCCAATTCTCCTTTTCTGCGTACAAAACACCTATATAATAAGCAATTTCAGAATCATTCTTATCCTTCTCAAACGCTCTCTTATAATATTCAATAGATTTATCAATATTATTTAAACCTTTATAGCAAGCTGCAATTGCTATTAAAACATCTTTCTGCTGCGGATAAATCGTTAAATAAAGATTTAAAGCCTTTTGATATTCATTATTAGTGAAATATTTATTAGCTTCTTCATATTTTTTTGCAAACGATAGTTCCTTTACCTTATTATAAGTAGTTTGAATGAACTCATCTTTTGGAAATCTAGCTTTTGCTCCGTCCAGATACTTTTGAGCATTTTCAAAATCTTGCATTTCTGCATATACAAGAGCAATATTTGCATAAATCTCAGGATTATTTGCATCATGCTTTAGAACTTCTTTATAAAAAGATATAGCTTCATTATATTTTTTATTTTTATGTAAATCCTTTGCATAATCATACATTGCACTTACGGAAGATTTATCAACAGCAGCATTATTATTAAAAGATTTAAGCATTTGTTCCGGAGTCATATTATCTTTCATAAGCTCAAACATCTCGACTTTTGCAACTTGTTGATTAGGGTCAATAGACAAAACTTTTTTGAAAGCTTTTATTGCTTCTTCTTTTTCACCCAATTCTTTAAGCGTCTGCGCTCTGTATAAATTTGCTTCCAAATTATTTGGATAAAGCGTGATTATTGAATTATATGCAGATAACGCACTGTTATAATCTTTCTTTTGCTGATATAATGTTCCAAGATTTAACCTTGTAGTGACAGAAGAAGGATCAATCGTTTCGGCAGCTTTGTAATAAGTTAGCGCAGCATCATATTTTTTTTGTTTTTGCAGAATAGCACCTAAATTAGCATTTAATTCAGCACTATTTGGCGATGCAGCAAGTTTTTTTGTATAAATTTTTTCTAACGCATATAAGACTTCCGGATTTTTAGAACCGTTTTGAAGAATAGCATTATATTCTTGAACTGCTAAATCATCCTGACCTAATTTATCCAAAATTCTTGCATATTTTAATCTTAAAGCTGCATTTTCAGGATCAATTGCAACTGATTTTTGGTAATATATAACAGCTTTTTTGTTATTGTCAAGAACTGATAATATATCTCCAATATTTGAATAAGAATGTTTTTTTATGTTATTATCACCATTTTCAGCTGCGGCAAAAAATTCATATCCCGCTGCTGCAAGATTACCGTTTTTTCTTAGTTCTACACCTCTATTATATCTTTGTTGAGGGGCTTTTGATTGTCCTAATGTACTCATGCACTGTTCCAGATTATCAACAGTTGTTGAGATAGCGCTCGCTGATGAAGATAAATCACCATCATCAGGATAGTATTTTAAATAGAATAAAGCTGCTCTAAAATCATTTGCAGATTTTTCATAATCCTGTTCATTATTCGCATAATAAGTTCCGCGAGCAAGATATGAATTTACAAGACCAATTCTTGCAGAATTATCAAGATAATTTATTCTTAACGCCTTTTTAAATTCTGTTATGGCACTTGAATACTGAGAAGAATTTAAATAATTTTGTCCGTTATCGTAATAAGTTTTAAAATCATTCGCTAAACAAAAATTAGAACATAATAATAATAAACATACCAAATTAAATATTTTTTTCATTAACCTACCTCATCATGTATATATATATTTTATTACGAGCAAAAATTTATTGACATAGTCTGTCAGGTAATGTATGTTTTATGTAACGAATTGTAACAAAATAATTAAAACTTGAAATCGAACGAAATGAAAAGTTTTAATATTAATGTAAGGTATGTGGTTATTACCGAAAGTTAGAGGTCGCTTATGGGTTACGCAGCAATACAAACAATGCTTCTCTCATATAAATTGGAAAAGTCCAATAAAGAATTTGAGCTTATGCAAATTACCAATAAGCTCACAGAAGAAGCTTCAAAAAGTCGCCAGTTGGCTGACGCTGTTATTGATGCAAAAAGTGAAGTTTCCGAAGACGATCCTGATTACGTAGAAACACTTGAAGCAATTAATGACGAATATAACTTGGAATTAGCAGAAATAGCAGAAATGGAAGATGAGTTAGACAGAAAAAAACGCTCTTGTGAAACTCAAATCGGATACCTTGACGGATATATAGAAACATGGACTGCTGCTCTTCAACAGGATGTTGCAAAATCCCATACATACGGTGCTCAATAATTAAAAATCATATAAGTAAAAGGAAGCCTTTCAGGCTTCTTTTTTTATGGCAAATTTTATTGTAAAATCTGTATATGGAATATTTTAACTATAAAAATTTAGGAGCTTTTATTATTCCTACAGGCATAGGCGCCTCAATAGGCGGATACGCAGGAGATGCAAGCCTTTATGCCAAAGAATTTTCAAAAATTTGTAAGATAATAGTCAATCCAAATGTTGTTAATGCAGGCATATTTTCAGGTATAAATGATAATATGCTATACGTTGAAGGATATGCAATAGATGAATTTTTTAAAGGGAATATTGAATTAAAAGAGAGCAAAAAAAATAAAATAGGTATCGTTTTTGATAAAAGTATACCAATAGAAATTTTAAACATACATATAAATACAATTAATGCGGTAAAAACAATCTATGGTATTAACATTAAAGATTATGCCATTACAGAAGAAGATGTCGGAGTTGAATTTTATATTGATAGCAGCGGTATATCAACAGGCAGAGTTAAAAACATAAAAACACTATTAAAAGCTTCTGAAAGTTTAGTTAAACAAGGTTGTGAAGCGATAGCACTTGTATGCTTGTTTAATGATGATGATTTAAACGAAAATTATTCGAATGGTTTAGGTGTTGACCCAATTGGAGGTATAGAAGCAATTATTTCACATTACATAACTAAGGAACTTAAAGTACCATGCGCACATGCCCCTGCATTTAAGAACTATGAAATATCAACATCAATAGTAAACCCTAAAGCAGCAGCTGAATACATAACACCTACATATTTGCCTTGTGTACTTCTGGGATTAAATAATGCACCTTTATTAACAAAAAATGGAAATTACTCCTTAAAAAATATTGATTTTTTAATTGTACCATACAATGCATTAGGTTCTATACCTGTATTTGAAGCACTAAAAAACGATATTAAGATATATGCAATTAAAGAAAATGTTACTATTCTTAACGTTACAAATGTGTCAATACGCAAGAGTTGTGGTATAAATATAGTAAGAACATACAGTGAAGCTTTGGAGCTAATAAAAAATGAAAGAAAAATTATCAGTACGTAACATTGCAGCAGTATCATTAATAGAAATAATGATGATTTTAACAATAATCGGTGTAGTAACAGCAGCTAGCATGGGACTTTCCAAGCCTAAGGCTGACTATATGCGAAACATAAAATTATACTCCGCATTAGTAACGCTGGAACGTGCAGGCAGAGCTATCGCACAAGAAGGTCATATTGATTATTCTACTGACATTGGCACTTGTATGAACAGAAATTCAAGTAACATATGTTTAGACACGGCTAATTCTTTAAATAACTTAACTAATCAACTGCCTAAAGTATCCCATAGAGATGCTTTTTCATCAACATTAGGAGATCCTGGTATTAATAGCGGATATTTTGGGAATCTTCCTGATCAGAGTAAAAATCAATATAAAACATTACAAGGCGGACTTTGTCAAAGGTTAGCTTCTGTATTAAAAGTAAACTCATCAGGACAAAATTGTGCTGATAGTGTTGCAGCTTCAAGATTAATAAATGATAGTACAAGTTATCCAACATCATTCTCTACGAGTACAAACAATATAGAGCCGGATTTATATTTACCAAACGGACAGGTTTTATACATTGGTCGCAATTTATATACAGATTTTAGTTCATCAAGTAATTCGTTACCAACAAAAAAGGTTATTTTTGCAAGTACTGCCGGTGCCGGAGATAATTACACAACAGCAAACAATGAAGAACATAGTATTATGCATGATGCAGTTTCAGGTTTTTCAAACAAATTAACTGCAACAAATTTTGTGAACCAAAATATTGATCCTAAGCATCTTATCAATTTACCACATGAAACCAGAGTTGCTCTAATAAACAGGTATAAAAACCAATTTCCTAACGTTAACAGCCAAACAAATAAAATTTTCGTTAATTACATAGAGCAAGTATATAAAACTAACAAGGATTATTTTATAATATATGTAGACTTAGATTGTAAAAAAGCATCAGAAGCGGATAAAAAATGCGGTTCTGATACATTAAACGATGACATCTTTGCATTCAGAATGTATAGAGACGGAACAGTTCTGCCTGATTACAAATCGGGATTTCCACAAGATATTTTAACAGCAAAAATATATATTAGAAATCTTAATGGACAATACACACAAACAAACATAATTACAAGAGGTTTTACGAGATTACCTTACGTTAAAGCTAAATGTTATGCAAACCTTGCAGGTAGTTACGCTGCCAGCTCAACCGCAGTTGATCATATGGGTATCTGTACTAACACTACTGTTAATGGCACAATTGTAACAGAGCAGCCGATATCAGAATGTTATTCAAATACAAGCGAAACACAATGTAAGGTGTTATTAAATAAACCAAGCTTTATAATGAGATAATTTTACAAAATATCAATAGGATCAACATCAACAGTAAGCTTTATGTCTTTTGGTAAAACTATTTGATGCAAAAAACGTGATATAAAATCATGACCTTTTTCACCCATTCTGTTTTTTACAAGAATTTGAAAACGGTATAAACCATTTAATCTTTCAAAAACACACATTGTAGGCCCTAAGACTTCAAGTTTTTCTGATATTCCAAATTTATCAACCATTGTATTCAGGCGCAGTGCAATTTCCTGGGCGGCTTTTTCGGCTCTGAAATTATTTTCACAACTCAGTACAAAACGAATGATTTTCGAAAATGGCGGATATTCAAATTCTTCTCTTGCTACAATTTCCGTATCATAAAATTGTCTGTAATTTTGTTCTCTTGCGGTTTGAAGTGCATAAAAATCAGGGTTATAGGTTTGGAAAAGAACTTTTCCTGTAAATTCTCCTCTGCCTACGCGTCCCGCAACTTGTGTAAGAAGTTGAAAGCCTCTTTCAGAAGCTCTAAAATCCGGAATGTTAAAACTAGCATCGGCACTTATAACACCGACAAGTGTAACATTTGGATTATCAAGTCCTTTTGCAATCATTTGTGTTCCAACTAAGATATCAATTTCACCCTTTTGAAAGCTATTCAAAATTTTAACGTGTTCATTTTTACGTTTTAGAGAGTCGCTGTCAATTCTGACAATATTAGCATCTTTAAATAATTCTTTTAAAAACATTTCAATTTTTTGAGTACCGGTACCTGAATTATGTAAAGCATCATAACCGCATTCTGGACACTCATCAGGGAACGACATTGTTTGATTACAATAATGACATCTTAGTCTGTTGTCTGCGGAATGCCAAATCATAGGAATTGCACAATTCGGACATTCAATAACATGCCCGCATGCCTGACATTGCGTATAAGTTGAAAACCCTCTGCGATTTATTAAAATGATTACTTGTTGTCCTTTTTCAAGTGTTTCTTTTATTTCTGTTTGCAATGGTTTTGATATAACACCTCTATATGCTGCCTGCATGTGTGTTTGCATGTTTATAACGTGAGTTTTTGCAAGTGGAGCATTATTGTACCTGTGTTTTAATTCGTAGAGTGAATTATTACCCAAGGCGTGATAATAGGATGTAATATCAGGGGTTGCTGAGCCTAAAACTAATTTTGCATTGTGAAATTCGGCTAATTTTTCTGCAACAAGTCTTGCATCGTAACGAGGGGCTGGCGACGTCTGTTTATAAGCACTTTCGTGTTCTTCATCAATAATAATTAGTCCAATATTTTTTAGCGGTGCAAAAACCGCAGACCTTGCACCTGCAAGAATTTTTATTTCATCACGATACAATTTTTGCCAAACATCGTATCTTTCGCCCTCCGAAATTGAACTGTGCCAAATAGCTATATCGTCAATTCCGAATTTTCTTGCAAGACGTTTTGTAAGCTGAGAAGCTAGTGCAATTTCAGGAGCTAAGAATAAAACATTTTTGCCTGAGTCAAGAGTATCTTTTATAAGTTTGAAATAAACTTCCGTTTTACCTGATGCAGTTACACCATGAATTAGAATTGGACTTTTCTGAGATGTTTTTGATATTTTTTTATAAACATTTTCTTGTTCTTCATTTAGTTTATAAAGTTCTTCTTTTTTTACGTCAGAAAATATTTCAAGCGGATTTCTGTACAGTTCATCTTCTATTATTCTTAGGCATCCTAACTCTGCAAGTTTTTTTATTGTTGATCTTGTTGTTTTTGCTAATTTTTCAAATTCTGATAATTTTACTTTTTTAAATTTTTCCAGTAAATCCAAAACTTGTAATTGTCTTTTTGTAGCACCATCTTTTTTAACAAATTCAACTAACGCTTCTGTTTTAGCATTTTTATCTATTAATTTTAATGGAACCGCCATATTTAGTACCGTAATAAAGTCGCAGCAATAATAATTGGCAACCCACTCTAAAAGTTTTAAATATTCAAGAGAAAACAACGGCTTTTCATCAAGTATTTTACCTATTTTTTTTGCCTTAATTTCAGGAGGCAGATAATCAGAAAAACCAACTACAAAAGCATTAATAAATCCCTGACGACCAAAAGGTACCATTACAGCTTGACCAATTTGAATTTTATCCTTAATATCGTCAGGAATTATATAACTAAATGTTTTAACACCCAAGCCCTTGATATTTACAAGAACTAAGGCATATTTAGACACTATTCTTCTGCCTCAGCAGTAAATTCTTTTATAGCTTCGTCGATAGCATCACGCAAAATTTCAAGATTTTCAGGTGAACAAGTTACGCCCTTTTTAGTAGGCAACCAAGTTTGCCCGTCATCTGTTGTATAGTGTATACGCAAATCTAAATATGATTTACCTTTGTACTCGTTAATTGAAATCTGCATTTGCTCAGTTGCACTTCTTGGAACAGTTGCGATTAATTTTGGTTCTTGTGCCATTTTTATTTCTCCTTATTATCTAAAAAAATTATAACACGGAATTTATATAGTCAAATATTTTATGAACAGGTTTTACTAATCTTTTTACATCAATATTTTCATCCAGTTCAAGTGTAATAGTCGGAATATTTCTCTCGACTCCGCAATAAGTTCCGAAACTTCCCGGTGTAGGATAACCAATATCTTCTTGGACAGGATAGTTTATTATTTCTGAAATTTTTTCCGCATATTTAATAGCATCGCCATCAAAATTAACCGTGCAAAAAGGAGCATGAAGAGAAAGAATTAATTTTGGATTATATTCTTCAATGATTTTCACCATAAATTTTGTTTCAATTTCGCTATTTGGGGCTTCTCCACCGTAAAAAGTTGTATCAACAACAAGTTCCCAGTTATTTGTCGGAAAATTTCTGTTTAAATCAACACCATTGGAGTTTTGTCTTTGATTTAATTTCATTCCGTCAGGATTTAAGCAGGGTATAAACAACATTTCTGAGTTTTGATTATTTTTTAAATATTCCTTAATTAAAAAATCACCCTGCGGTTCATCACCATGAAAAACTCCAATCACAAGAATCGGTTTGTGATTATCATTTCCTAAAAGTTCAATTTTATTACCCAATTTTGACAGAGTTTCTTTTAAAATTTTCATGAGAACAACGCATTAATAAAATCTTCAGGAATAAACTCTTTTAAGTCTTCCATTTTTTCCCCGACACCGATTAATTTTACAGGAAGTTTAAATTCTTTTGCAATAGCAAGTACAATAGCACCCTTGGCAGAACCATCCAATTTGGTAATAGCTACTGAGGTAAGGTTTACGGCTTCAGTAAATACTTTTGCCTGTTGTAAACCATTTTGTCCCGTATTTGCATCAAGAACTAAAATACACTCTCTTAAAGCCTCAGGAGCTTTTTTGTCGATGACAGTCTTAATTTTAGATAATTCTTCCATCAAGTTAAACTTATTTTGCAATCTTCCTGCGGTATCTACAAGAAGAATGTCATAATTTTCATTCTGCGCTTTTTCTATTGCTTCATAAACAACAGCAGCTGGGTCACCTTTGTCTTTTCTAACAATATCAGCTCCTGCACGTTTGGACCAAATATCAAGCTGTTCCTCCGCAGCGGCTCTGAATGTGTCCGCAGCCGCAACAAGAACTTTTTTACCTGATTGTTTAAACTGATATGCAAGCTTACCAATTAAAGTTGTCTTACCAACACCGTTTACACCGGTTACGAAATAAATATTTAAACCGTCAGATATTTTTAATTTTGTATCGCCTGCCATTTTAAGAGTTTCTATAAATGAATTTTTTAAATATGATTTAACTTCTGACGGTTTAATTTTTGATTGATTTCTTAAATTATCAACCAATTCGGATGCATAATTTACTCCTAAATCCGCAGAAATAAGCAAATCTTCCATATCTTCAAGAACAAAATCCGAAAATTCTTCTTCCTGTTCAACAGAACCAACAACATTTCCAACAAGAGATTGCGCCGTTTTAGAAACTGCATTTTTTAAATTTTCAAAAGTATTTGAGAAAAAATTAAACATTATTTAATTCCGTTTTCCTGAATAACTTTTGCAAGAACACCGTTGATAAATGAAGAACTATCCTCAGTTGAATATTTTTTAGCTAATTCAACCGCTTCGTCAACGACAACTTTATGCGGTACTTCTTCAACATACATCAATTCTGTAATTGCAATTCTCATTATATCTTTGTCAACTTTTACAAGTCTGTCAAAATCCCAGCCTATAGCATATTCTTTGATTTGTTTATCAACTTCATCATGATGTTTTTTGAATTCGTTTGCAATTTTCATTGTATATGCTTGAACTTCTGTTGTGTTTTCAAGCGTTGTAAATTCCGCAATTTCGAGAGCCATGAGTGCTTTTTCTGAAATTTCTAACAATTCGTCAATTTTTTGTTTTAAATCTGAAGTCATAGGCAGAGGTACAGGTACATTCGAAACGCCAATAGGTCTTGCAAGATTTGTTTCATGGTCATTTTCATATTCATCAAGATATTGCTTCATATCAATTAAGGGTCCGATTGTTAATTTCAAATCATTTGAAGCGTTGTTGGTCAAAATACGAACTGATTTTAATAAAATTTCATTAAAATCCTCTGTTGAATATTTAGAAATAACTTTATCAAATTGAGAAAATAATATAAGTGCCAATTCTCTTGCTGCTCTGCGTGCCTGCATTATTTTTACCTCTTAAAATTCTTTACTATAAAATGTTACCACAAAATTATTTTCATGGTATATTTCAAATAGGAGTTTTATTTTAAAAAGAAAGGCAGATAAAATGAAAAGAGCTATTGTTGTAGTTATTGACTCAATGGGTATCGGTGCAATGCCGGATTGCAGAGATTTTAACGACATTCCGGAGTGTAATACCTTAAAGAATGTTTGTAAATTCAATAACGGATTAAATGCACCAAACTTATCAAAATTAGGCTTAGGTAACATTCAAGAATTCCAAGGAATAGCACCGGAAGCAAACCCAATAGGTCAATATGGTACGATGAAAGAAAAATCAAACGGTAAAGATACAACAACAGGACACTGGGAAATGGCTGGTATTGTTTTAAAAGAAGCATTTAAAACATTTACGCAAACAGGTTTTCCGCAATATATAATTGATGAATTTGTAAAAAGAACTAACTGCGGTGGCGTATTAGCAAACTGTGCAGCAAGCGGGACAAAAGTTATTGTAGACTACAATGACGAACATCAAAAAACAAAATATCCGATTGTATACACAAGTGCTGATAGTGTATTCCAAATTGCAGTAGATACAGATTTAATACCATTAACACAATTATACGAATGGTGCCAAATTGCAAGAAAAATGTTTGATGACATAGGTGTTACAGTTTCACGTGTAATTGCAAGACCATACCACGTAGTTGACGGAGTTCCTACACGTATCGGTAAAGACAGACGTGATTACGTTCTTGCACCTGACCAAGATACAATTTTAACAGATGTTGCAAACAACAACGGTACAGTAATAGCTATTGGTAAAATTGAAGATATCTTCTGCAAACAAGGTGTTACTCACGCAATTCACACAGGTTCAAATACAGAAGGTCTTGAATTAACATTGAAAGCTATTAACGGCACTCTTGATTTAAAATCAATTGAATACAAATCTGTTCCAAATGCGGATAAATCATTTATATTTACAAACCTTGTAGATACAGATATGTTATACGGTCACAGAAATGACGCAAAAGGATACGGTAAAGCAATTGAAGAAATTGACACATACATTCCAAAATTCATCGAAGCTATGGGTGATGAAGATTATTTGGTAATAACAGCTGACCACGGCTGCGACCCAACTGTACCTGGAACTGACCATACAAGAGAATATGTTCCAATTCTTATTTACAGCAAACAATTACAACCTAAGGATTTGGGTATGTTGGAAGGATTCGACTCTGTGGCTAAGTTTATAAAACAATGGATTTTTTAAATTTTTGTCATATAATAAACTTGTAAGTTAATTACAAAATCAGTAAAAAGGAGAAAACAATGAAAGTAACAGTAGAAGACAGCTGCATTGCATGTGGTGCATGCGAATCAATTTGCGAAGCAGTATTTACAGTATCAGACAAAGCAGAAGTAAACGCTGCAAACGTAGAAGCAAATGCTGACAGCGTAAAAGAAGCAGCAGATTCTTGCCCGGTTGGTGCTATTGTAGTTGAATAATTACAAGAAGAATATAAAAGACCTCCGAATTATCGGAGGTCTTTTTATTATAAACATGTAAATTTATATTAAAAATAGAATATTTTAAGCGATTTACGCTTAACAAATTGCGATTGTTGTAGTATAATTATTACACTAAGGGAAATGTGTGGAGGAATAATATGCACAATATATCATTTTTAGGCAAACGTGAAGATAAAAACACTGTTGAACAGTTGAAAAAACAGGGAGATGCTCTAACCCTTAATAATCAACGTAATATAACAACAGCTATTGATAAATTATCAGAAGACTCATCAGAAGAAAATATTAAATTTTTGATGAATGTAGCACAAGGTTTAAGATACGGAACAAGTTTTGAACTTGACGGCAAAAAGACTAATAATGACTGGAAAGGTAAACTACAAAGTGCAACAGAAAAAGCTTTGGCGAAAACAGATTCTCCAAACAAAGCTAAATTACAAGAACAATTTAAAGCAACTTTTATAGACAAAAAAGAAATGTCAGAAGATGAAAAGTCAATTATGGCATTACGCAGCAATATCCTTAAAACAAAAGGACTTCCACAAGCTATTAATGATTCAAAAATTGATGTCGTAAAAAATATTGCTAAAAACCTTGATTATTTTGTAATCTCATCAGAAATTACAACAAAGGAAAAGAAATCTTGTCTTGAAAAATTAAATAAATTTATGAGCGACGATTATAAAATTAATCCGCAATTAAAAAACAAGAAACCACAGGTTTTAGGTGAATTATTAAACGATTTGGTTGTAAAAACAGCAGAATCTGATAAACCAACAATCAAAACAACGGACCAACGCCATCACGGTATGTGTGCTGCAATTTCTACATCAAGAAAGGTTATGGCTTATGAATACAAAGATAAGTACGTAACAATGATTATGGAAGAATTGAACAACAAACCTGAAATGAAAGTTTATGACCCGACAAAATTAGGAACAAACGCAAAAATTTCCGTTCCTAAAACAGAAGTTGATTTTGATTACGCAGATGACAAGGGTTATAGAATTCTTGATGCATCAGCATTGCAATGGATGAATATCGCAGGTAATTCAGGCAGAGGTGATATACAATCAACCAAATTCTCGGCTTTTGACAGACAATTCTTTGATACATTCCACGATGCACACTACATGAGAGAATTAGATGATCCTAAATTGGTTCCACACCAATATCATCTAAGAGCATTGGAGAAAGCTGATGAATTTTTGACATCCGCTAAAAAAGGCATCGAAAAACGAGAAAAAGAAGCTGTTGAACAGAAACAAAACGAAAAATTCAATGCTCAAACAGTTGTAAAAGCTAATGCAGCATTAAATAAAGAATTAAGTGCATTAATGCCAGAAAAAAATCAAGAAGAAATGAACAAAGTCGTAAATCGTTTCTTAAAAATGGGTGAAGTCAAAGGTACACAATCTGATGATTTACACTTCTTTGATTACGAAGAAGAAGTGATGAAAAAACAAAAAATGGCTAACTTCATAAAAAAAGAAAATCCTAACGTAAAACAAGAAGATATAGATGCCAAAATGAATGATATCTATAACATGTATGAACTTTCAACAGAAACAACAGAATACATGAATAAAGAAATTATTCCAAAATCACCTGCAAATAAAATGAAAAAACTTTATAAACCGCTTTTTGAAGCTGCCGGTGCTTATAGAACAGCTCAGGATAAAAAACTTGATATCCCTGAAAATCTTGCACAAGAAGTTAAAAAATACGATTTAAAACCTGATGCAACAAAAGCTGACGTTATGAAAAAGTATGAAAAGGAAGGCAAAGTTGTACCTGAAAACATATTAAGAAGCATGCAAGATAAATACAACAAAATTGCAAAATATGCAGCAGTTGTAGAAAAAGCTGAGGTTAAAGGCGAAAAACTTGATATGCCAAATCTTTATGAAATGACTGATGCAGAAAAAGAAGCATTAGATAAAGTTGCTAAAAATCTTAATAAAATGCAAGCTGAAATATCACGCGAAACCAAGGCAAAACAAAAAGAACTTGAACAACCTTTAAATGCACTTGCAAAAGAAATTGGTAAAGAACAAGGTAACTTTTGGGTACATAAAGAAGGTTCTTCTGGGCTTTGTACACCACAAGAAATAAGAATTTTGGAACAAATGACCGGCAAGCCTTATTATGCAGAAGAGAGCGTTGAGGCTGCTGCAGAAAGAATAAAAAAAGGACAACATTCAGGTATAAGCGGTACATCTGTATACCACAACGACCACGGTGGACACGCTCAATACATAGCAGATGTTGCACCATTATTAGTAAAAGATCCTAAAACAGGTAAAGTTGAGATTAAAGATGCAATTATGCACGATAATACTTGGGGTGAAGCTGAACACAAGAAGACTTGGCTTGATTCAAGAGGACTTTTAAGAACTGATTATCAATGTGGTCGTGGTGGTAAAGATGGCTACATTACAAATTCTGCTTGGCAAAACGGAACACTTGTTGAAGATTACAAATATGAACCGGGTTCTATCAATGGTAACAAGTTCAAAATGTTCTATGATGCAATATTGCCAACAGTAGAAAATGATACAACAAATACATCTGTAAGCTTAGTCCAAAATGCTTTTATTGGTCCCGATTTAAATAAAGCCAAAGTTGCACAAGTATTACAGGCTGTAAAAAAAGTACCTGTTGAATTTTTGGATAAAGTAATGGAACGTGCTGAAAATGCAGGCGAAACCAAAAAATCAATAGAGCTTCAGGTAATGACAGATCTTGATAATATTCATTCAGAAGCAGATTTAAGCAAATCACACAAGAGAACTCAAAATTATATGAATAGTGTTGCAGAACAATTATCATTTACAAGAGATAATGCTCTTAATGCTATTTCAGAAGCTGCTCAACTTGACGTTACAGCAAAAGATATTGATAAAATTGAAGACAAAAGTTTTCAGGTAATGAAACATTTTATTGATGAAAAATTTGATCCGAAAGATAATAAAGCATTTATTACTAAGTTCAATGAAATAAAAGCAATGGACGAAAATGGATTAAAATCTTTAATTGAGAGTTCAACAGATGAACAGTTAGGTGTAAAAACAGTAACACCATATGATGCTGCAAGACAAATTAAAGGGCTTGAACCTGCTGCAACAAATGCTTTAAATTCATTGATGTTTATGGATTCAATACAAGATAACATTAAATTAACAGAAAAAGGTGATTCTTTTGAGGAAGCATATTTCATCTTACAACGTGATTGGAATAATTTAAACGCTTCAAAAGAAATCAGACAACTAAAAAATAAAATGTATGCCCAACACGGAGTAAGAGCGGCATATCCTGAATGTTCATTAACAACAAAAGAAGAAACTGCAGAACTTGCTAAAGACTTCTCTGAAACATTAAAAGATGGTATTAAAGTTGTAAATGACCTTAAACAAATGAAAGACGGCAAGATAGATAAGCAAGGTCTTACCGATAAGGAAATTGATATAGCTATGAAAAATCAATTAGCCGATATTGCAGAAGGTAAAAAGGCTTTCATTGAAGCAAATATTGAACCTCAACACAGACATGCGGTAGCAGGGGCTTTAAATAATTATTTATCAGATGCAATAAAGGGCAAAAATACTGATGAAAGCTATGCTAAGTTTGAAAAGTCATTTGACAGATATCATATATTAAACAATCCGCAGGAATTGTTAAAAGAATTCGTAAGATTAGCAAAAAATAAGAATCCAGACAATAAGCAACTGCTAAAAACTTATGAAGGCTATATGATTAAGGGCTGTCAGGAACTTGCAAAATTTGACGCAGCTGTAACAATGATGTCAGAAGCAAGTAACGGACACATGCATGAAATAGCAAAAGACTTTGCAGATATCACAACACCAAAAGAATGGGATGAACTAGGTGAAGAACATAACTTAGGTACTGACGAAGGTTTTTACGCATTCCTTGAAAAATCACAAGAAACCTGTGGTGTGGATAATACATTGACAATGTTAAATCACATTGGTCAAAATGACAGGGCTATGAGATTGGAAATGGAAAATATCAACGTACTTAACGAACTAAAAACGTTACTGTCATCTAAAACAATACCACAAATAATGGATTATGCAAAAACAAAAGCTAATTTTGTAAATGGTTTGAACCTTTCCAAATCTCCAAAAGAAGCTAAAATGCGTGAAGAATATATGGCTAAAATGAATGAATTTATTGAATATATCAATAAAACATCACCAACGCTTGTAACTCAGGCAAAGTAATCTTTAAAAAATAAGGTACTCTGTTAAGAGTACCTTATTTTTTTTATAAATTTTCCGTTATTATTTACAAGTCGGATTAGCTTCGGTCATAACATTACCGTTTTTGCAAGTACCCTTTTTATCTTTTAATTGTAGGTAATCTGCATTATCATACCTTATAATCCATGTTGCAGAATAGCATCCACCTCTAGTAAAGATTTCATCTAGTAGTGCTTCAAAGTTAACACCAAGATGATCACCAAAAGGAACCAGTTCCTGAGAATCATTATTAATTCTAAATTTAAATATATCCTTACCATAAGTGTAAGACCCTTTCGAAGGTCCATCAATATCTACAATTATATCAATAGAGTTGTTATCACCAGAAAAACGAATTGACATACCATCAGCTGTAATAATTCTATAACTCCCTGTACCTTTATCAAATTCTTCACTATTATCACCAGTCAACATTTTTGCTTTACCGGATGTAAAACATCCTTGCTCTGAAGCAGTTTCACAGTTTTTTGAAATTTTCATAAATTCTGTTATACGTTCACCAATACGCTTAGCTTTTAATTCATCAGTGGTATCAGTGCTTTTAATCCATTCTTCAAATGGCCCATAAACTGCTTCTGCACGACCAAATGCATCCTGCAAGTTTTGATATATCTTTTTAACCTTTGCTACTTTTTCTTTTTCACCGGTTGAACTGTTTAAGTTTGGCAATGTCAATGCAGATACAATACCTATAACACCTATAACTATTAAAGTTTCTGCAAGGGTAAACGCAACTGCGCATCGAATATTTGAAAAGTTAAACAGTTGAATAATATATCTTTGTAATTTTAGAAATAAATTTATCTGTAAATCAAAGAATTTAGTACAAAAAATTTTAATAGACAAGCCAAAATCTGACGAATTATACATAAGCATATTACCTCAATTAATAATAAAACTATTATACTTTTATCAATATATTTATTTTATTTCAAAGCATTAGCGCCTGATACGATTTCAACAAGCTCTTGTGTAATAGCCCATTGACGAGCCTTATTATAATCAATAGAAAGTAATCTTATCATCTCATCCGCATTATTTGATGCAGCAGACATAGCTGTCATACGAGAAGCTAATTCACTTGCCTGTGCTTCAAGTAATGCCTGATAAATAATATTAGAAATATACATAGGTACAATTGATTGCAAAATACCATTAACATTTGGTTCAAAAAGCATAATCGGATCAATAGATTTAACATTATCATAGTTTTGCATATCTTCGGCAAGAGGCAAAATTTCCCAATCCTGAACAGAATATGACATCATGTTTTTAAAACGTGTTGTTAAAATTTCAATTTTATCAATTCTGCTATCAACAAAATATTCCGCCATATCTTCTGCTATAATTCTTGCACCCATTGCTGTAACATCATTAACAACGGAAATATATGATTTTGCTATTTCACAATTAAAATTAGAAACTTTATTTTTTAAACCGGAATATCCTTTTTGACCGACAACAAATAATATAACTTTTTTACCTTCAGCATTATATTCTTTAATTCTAGATACAGTTTTACGAATAACATTTGCGTTATAAGCACCTGCAAGTCCTTTATTTGATGTCATCACAAGTAAGCCGACCGTTTTAATATCTCTTTTTTCAAGCAATACAGGGTAATTATCAATCGCAGATTTAACACTTAAATTTTCTACAGAAAATTCCCCGTCAACCTTTTTTAACATTCGCTTGAATACAGTAGTTAATTCAGTTGCAAAAGGACGTGCAGCCTTAACAGTTGTTTCTGCTCTTTTCACTTTTGCAGCCGCAACCATTTTCATCGCACGTGTAATCTTACGCGTATTCTGAACACTTTGAATTCTAGTTTTAATATCTTTTAAATTAGCCATAATTTATCCTATTTGTTGAAAAAAGTTGATAAAAAAGTCTCAAGATTTTGTTTTAAAGCAGTCTTATCGTCATCTTCCAATTTTGCACCGCCATTTAATCTGTCGTTTAATTCAGCTAAGTTTGCTTCAAAATAATCGAACCATTCTTTTTTGAATTTGCTGATAGATTTATTATCAACTTCATCAAGATAGCCTTCATTTGCTGCAAAAAGGATAGATACCTGCTTTGCAACACTTAATGGCATATATTGAGGTTGTTTCAAGACTTCGGTAAGCTTTTCACCTCTAAGAAGCTGTTTTTTTGTTGTTGCATCAAGATCAGATGCAAACTGTGCAAATGCTTCCAATTCTCTGTATTGAGCCAAATCAAGTCTTAATTTACCTGCAACTTGTTTAATAGCCTTAGTTTGTGCAGCACCGCCTACACGGGAAACAGAAATACCGGCATTAATTGCTGGTCTTACACCTGAATTGAACAATCCTGATTCAAGGAATATTTGACCGTCAGTAATAGAAATTACGTTAGTCGGAATGTATGCAGAAACGTCACCTGCTTGTGTTTCAATAATAGGCAAAGCAGTTATAGAACCTGCACCAAATGAATCATTCAATTTTACAGCTCTTTCCAACAACCTTGAATGTAAATAGAATACATCACCCGGATAAGCTTCACGTCCTGGTGGTCTTTTCAATAACAAACTCATTGCACGGTATGCTTGAGCGTGTTTTGTCAAGTCATCATATATAATTAAAACGTGCTTTCCTTGTTCTAAGAAACCTTCTGCAATAGCGCAGCCTGCAAATGGTGCAATATATTGTAACGGAGCTGCGTCATTTGCTGTTGCTGAAACAATTATAGAATAATCCATTGCGCCATGATTTTCTAATGTTTTTGCTAACTGAGCAACCGTTGAAGCTTTTTGACCGATAGCAACATAAATACAAATTACATCCTGACCTTTTTGATTAATAATAGTATCAATTGCAATAGCAGTTTTACCTGTTTGGCGGTCACCGATAATCAACTCACGTTGACCACGTCCAATCGGTGTTAATGCATCAATAGCAGTTAAACCTGTTTGCAATGGCTGATGTACAGATTTTCTCGCAACAATACCGGGAGCAACCTTTTCAATAGGCAATGTCTTGTCAAAAGGTATATCGCCTTTACCGTCAATTGCTTTACCTGTCGGATTAATAATTCTTCCGATTAAGCCGTCACCCACAGGAACTGATGCAATTCTGTTTGTTGTTTTAACAGTCATACCTTCTTTAATATGAGTATAATCACCCAATATTACAACACCGACATTATCTTCTTCAAGGTTCAACGCTATACCCAGAGTACCATTGTTGTCATCAAATTCGACAAGTTCGCCAGACATTACACTTCTAAGTCCGTATATACGGGCTATTCCGTCACCAACTTCCAGTACCGAACCAACGTTAGAAACTTCTGTTTTTACTTCATAATTCTCAATTTTTTCTCTGATAATTGAGCTAATTTCATCAGGTTTAATTGCTACCATAATTTATTATCCTCTTTTACTTTATTAATGCCATTTTATACTCATCAAGCTTACGGGCAACTGACATATCCATAACATCATCACCCATTTTAACAACTAGTCCTGCTATTAAAGACTTATCTATATTATACTTTATTACAATTTGTTTTTTTAATTTTGAAGCTAACTTAGCTTGAATATCAGCCTGCTCGCTATCATTTAATTCAATAGCAGAAATGACTTCAATTCTGGCGATATTATTTATATCATCAAGCAACTTATTAAAAATCTGAAATATATCATATATTAAACCAAATCTGTTTTTTTGCGATAAAAGTTTTAGAAAATTAGCAACAAGCGGATCTATCTCATTTCCAAACACCTCAGAAATAAGCACTTCCTTATTTTCAACTGAAATCATAGGATTTGTAAGAACATCAAATAAATCCTTTGATTTCGTAAGAATTAACTGAATATTTGCTAAATCAGCAGAAATTGAGACTAATGATATTTTTTCAGTTTTACCCAAATCAATTAGTGCTTCTGCGTATCTTTTTGCTATTAATGTGTTATTTTCGTTGTTCATTAAAATGTAAATCCATCAAGTTCTTTAATACAATCTTCTATAAATTTTGCATGGTATTGCGGCTTTTTATCTAATACCTTAATAATATGCTTTTTAGCTAATTCAACAGAAGTTAAAGCTGCTTCCTGAGATAAATCAGATATAATACGTTTTCCGTTCGCATCATTTAGTTTATCAGCATTAAATAAAATACTTTCTGATTGAATATTAGCATCTGCTAATATCTTACGTTCAATACGAACTGCATTTAAATCCGCATTATCCATTATTTCTTTTATTTCTTCACCGACATTATTAACTTTTTCCTCGGCTTTTTTAAGTTCTGTTTCTGAATTAATCTTTGCTTTTTCAGAATCGTCAACATATTGTTTAACTTTTAGCTGCATTGATGAAATCAAATTACCCACTTTTGCAAATTTGATAATTATAGCAAATAAAATTACAAATATAATAAAATTAAATGTATTAGTCTGAACTATTATATTAAAAATTTGCATATCCTTTAACCCTGAGTAATACCATCCAATAATTCTTTGAAATCATCTGCGTTGATTTTTTCATTTTCACCTAAAAATTTGTCAGAAATTGCCTGAGCTAAATTAATAACCTCTCCGCGCAAGAATGCTTTTGCATCGGCAGTAGCATTTTTATAATATAAGTTATACTCTTCTATATTATTCTTCGCTTGGCTCTTGGCATCCTGAGTTATAATGTCTTTCTTATTATTAGCTTCTTCTGTTTTTTCAGAAATAAGATTTTTTGCATCAACTTTTGCCAACAATAGTTTTTCTTCCCTTGTTTTCAAAAATTGTTCACATTTTTCAGAATTTTTATTAACTTCTTCATAATTTGCATCTACGATATTCTTACGTTTTTTAACAATATCATTAATCGGTCTGTAAAGAATTGAATTCATTACAAACACAAAAATAATAAAACTTACAAATGCAACTATAAAAGTAGCGTTAAATTCCATGATAAACCCTATCTTACTACTTAATTAACTGTAAAGCTATAAATAATGCGTAAATAGCTGTTGCTTCTGCAAGACCTAAACCAATAATAAAGTTTGTGAATGCTTTACCTGCGATTTCAGGTTGTCTTGCCATTGCTTCCAACATTGCCTTTGTAGCAATACCAATACCAATACCACCGCCGATTGCTCCGAATCCGATTGCAATACCTGCGCCTAGTCTGCTGAATGCATCTACAAGTGCTGTCATTTGTTCTACTGCCATAAATTTCTCCTTTATTTTATAATTTACTGTACTTTTTATTCTTCCTCTTCTTTTACTGCAAGCGCGATATATGTTGTTGATAGCAACGTAAATACCATTGCCTGAATAAGAGCTACGAAAACTTCAAAAAACATAAACGGCAACGGTACAAAATATGAATACATACTTGCAAAAGTGAATACAAGTATTTCACCTGCCATTATGTTCGCAAAAAGTCGAAGTGCCAACGAAAACGGTCTTACAAACAATTCCAAAAAATCGACTAATGCAATCATAATGCCGTCAATTTTGAAATTCTCAATAAAAAATCTGAAACCTTTTTTCTTAACTCCAAAGAAAACATAATATATAGATACAACAATTGCCATTGCTGCGGTCATGTTAATATCGTTATTTGGGGAAGCTAACTCGCCTGAATGTAAGTGAATTAAGCGCCAAGGCAATTGACCTAGCAAATTAGCCGTAAGAATAAACATAAATAGAGTCAATAATAGAGGTAAGTGTTTTTTACCCTCTTTCTCACCCATGTTATTATCGGCTATTCCCGCAAAATACGAGATTATGGCTTCAAAAACCACCTGCATTTTTGTAGGAAATATAGACAATTTTCTTGTAGTAATAAATGACACAACAATAAGCAACCCCATCGTTATCCACATTGTGATAATGGTGTCCATATTGAACGCCAAATTCCCTATATTAACTATCCAGTGTCCTTCGCTCAT
>JAFWGJ010000142.1 GCA_017512405.1 bacterium
AAGCCACTTGTCCGTTGGCTCGAAGTTTAACATTATCTATATTCCACATGTAAAAGAATTCTTAAACATGTATGTTACAAAATATTACAAAACATATTTAAAAAATTGATTTTCAAAAAATCATAATTAAATAATTTACATCTACATATGTTTTATATCTTCAAAATGCAATCGAGGTAATTATGGTTTTAGAATTTCTTTCAGGGTTATTAACCCAAAACAAAAAATGCACACATGACCACGTTGGTCTGGACAGAGATTTTGCATACTGTCCTGACTGCGGAGCATTAATTGAAAATCAATGGTATATTGTAAAATGCTCTTGCTGCGGCATTAAACAAAAAGCTATTGTAAAAAACGGTAAAATCGTTCCTGTTGGAAACTTTTGCCATAACTGCGGAAGCGAAGAATACACTGTTGAAAGATTAGAAACAATAGATTTTATTAACATTAACTATGCTGTATTAGTAAGAAAAGAAACAAAAACAGAACAAAGACGTACACCAATTACTCAATGCTGGGTTGATACTACAAGAAGAATGTATGAGCAACCGCGATTGCTGCCACAATTCCAATAATATCAGCAAGTATTCCTACTATCATCGCGTAACGAACTTTTGATATACCAACTGAACCAAAATATACCGCTAAAACATAAAATGTTGTTTCAGAACTGCCTACAATAATAGCAGAAAGCTTTGTTGCATAGCTATCCGGTCCGAAATGATTTGCGATATCAGAAAATATACCCAACGCAGCAGAACCTGAAAGAGAACGTACAATCATAACAGGCAAAACATCAACAGGAACCTTCAATGCGCTTAAAACTCCGTTCAACAAATGACCTATATAATCAATAATACCTGAAGCTCTAAACATAGAAACAGCAACAATTATTGCAACCAAATAAGGGATAATATCAATCGCAACCCTAAACCCGTCTTTTGCACCATCAGTAAAAGCCTCATATACCGGTACTTTTTTAAACATGGCAATTGTTAATATGATAATTAACATTAACGGTAAAATCCAAACAGAAATAGCATTTATGATAGATTGAAAAGACATTATTGTACCCTCCAAATCTTTTGAAATAATTTAGCAAGAATAATTGCACTAATAAATGCAATACCTGTTACAATGAGTGTCGGCAAAATTATTTCCGTCGGATTTTTATATCCTATGCCGACTAAAACAGCTATTACTGTTGCCGGTATTATCTGAAATCCCGCAGTATTCATTGCCAAAAACATGCACATAGCGTTTGATGCCGAGTTTTTATCTTTATTTATTTCCTGCAATTCTTTCATAGCTTCCAGACCAATTGGAGTTGCAGCATTAGTTAAACCCAATGCATTTGCAGAAAAGCTCATTGCAATATCACCAATAGCTTTATTATCCTCCGGAACTTCATTAAATAACCATTTTGCAATAGGTTTAATCAATTTAGTAATAAAATCTACTACACCTGAACGCTCTGCTATACGCATTATACCAAGCCAAAATGCCATTATTCCGATAAGAGAAAACGCAACTTTAACAGATAGTTCGGCTCCCGATAAAATAGAATTTACTACATCTTCCAGCTTACCGTTTATTGCTGATACCACTATTGAAATAACAATTAATAAATAAAATATGTAATTCATATATACATTAAAGCATTATATTTAAACATTACAAAATACTTAATGAAATTTAAAAAATTTATACTATAATAATAGTAAACAAGGATATAGTATGTTAAACAATCCAAAACTTGAACAAATTAATCCGATATCAATAAATTTAACCGGTATAAGACTATTAGTAATATTTTCACTTTTACTTGAATCGCCCAAAACAGCCGAAGAAATTAATGAATATTTTGAAAGAAATAATTATCCCAAAGAATGTTTTTCTGTTGACACTTTAAGAAATGATATGAATGCTCTTAGATATGCAGGGTGCGAAATAACAAGAGCAGACAAAACAAATGATTATAAATATAAACTTCTGGCTCATCCTTTTGAACTTGATATAGATGAAACAGAAGTACTAAATCTTTTAAAACTATATAAAAAGGCCTACCTTTTCTTAAATATTCCGCAATTGATAAATCTTGAAAATTTGTTTAACCTGCTTGCAAACTATACAAAAAGAGAATCTGTCAGCGAAGAATTAAAAGGAATATCACTATTAAAAGATATTGATAAAGAGCTGTTAAAAACATTACTAATTGCGGAAAAAAATAAAAATATAATTTCTTTTAAATACAAATCACCAACCGCAGGTATGCTGAATTACAAATTCAAACTTTGTTATTTGAATTTCAGAAGCGAAAAATTATATATAAACGGATACAACTTGACATACAATAAATTTTCATTCTTACCGGCAGCAAATATAATTCCGCCAATAAGTATTCATTTGGAAGATACACAATTATACACAACGGAAATAAGGACCGTCTATGAATTAAAAAATCAAGCAATGAAAAATTTTCAGGAAAAATTTGACGAAAAAATTATTGAAACTCACTCTGATAAAATTTTAGTTGAATACACAGCCTACGATTTTTTCAAACTTAATCAAAGAATATTGGAATATGGTCCCAATTGTACGGTAATATCACCTGAAAGTGTACGTAACTATACTATTTCAACATTAAAGCAAATGTATGAGGTTTACAAAAATGACTAAATTTAATAATGAAAATACAACAATCGCCGCATACAGAGTCTTTGAAACACTTAAATTTATTATAAAACAACCTGCCGGCGTAAGTGATATTCAAAAATATCTTGAAAGTTTAAATATAAATGAAGGTAAAGTATATTCAAAAGGCGTAATATATAAATACATAACAACAATTAAATTCGCAGGCATAGATGTTGCACGAAATAAATGTAAATATGAAGTTAAAAATTTACCTTTTAAGCTGCCGTTTAGTGATGAAGATTATAAGACAATTATATTATTAGAAGATATAATAAGCCAAATTTGTGAAAAAAATCTTACTAAAAGTGTTAAAAAATTAATATATACTCTTAAAATGAGAAGTTCAATTTCAGAAAGTAAAATATCAGAACTAAAAAAAGAATATAAACCTATAAAACTTGATGTTCCAACAGAAAAACAAATAAAAATTATAGAAAAATATGAAAAATTTTGTAACGACAAACTAAAACTTAGTATTGACTATCAAAATATATATGGAGAAAAATGTAAACTAAAAGCAGAACCGATTGAAGTAAAATTTGAAAATAATCAAATATATTTATACTTATATTGTGAATTAACAAATGATTTCATAGAGCTAAATTCAAATCAAATTATAAAAATAATTCAAATGCCGACAAAATGCAGCACTACTCAAAAACAAAAGCTTGCTCATACAACTATATTTAAATTATCGGATAAATTGGCTAAACGATATAAACCACGTAATAATGAAATTATAACCCAAGCCGACGAAAATATTATTATAACAAATAAAACAGAAGCAAAAAATAAATTACTTCCAAGACTACTGAGATATGGAACGTTCTGCGAAGTACAAAGCCCCAAAATGGAACGAAATAAAATTAAAGAAATGATAGCAAAAACATTAAGCAACTATAACATCAGCGTATAAAATAAGTTGACAATATTACACGATTTTGATAATCTATAAAAAGAAAACAAAAGGGCCTGTAGCTCAGCGGTAGAGCAGGGGACTCATAATCCCTTGGTCGTGGGTTCGAACCCCTCCGGGCCCAAATATGAAGCCGATAGAAAAATCTGTCGGCTTTTTATATTATTAAGTTTTTAAATTTACCGGAATCACAAATCAAAATAAAAAAAGAATATACCTCCGACTGTATATTTTTGGGTGGAATTGGCGCCAAAACTTCTCCTATATTGTTTATACCAATATTTTTGATATAATCGTATTATGTTTAAATTTGAAGAAAAATCTTTAAACTTTATTATTAAAAATGCCGGTATGTTTTTATTTTTTATTGTAAATATCTTGGCAATAATCATAAGAGTTAACGGAAAAGATTTTATTTCCTCAGACATGTCGAAATTTTATATAGTTTGGTATAACACATATAGTAATCACGGAGGCATTAAAGCGCTTGCTTCTTCAATTGGTGACCAAAACCTGTTATTTCAAACAATATTAAGCTTAATGTCCTACATTAAAATTAATTGCGTATATCTTTTGAAAGCACTCAGTATTTTTTTGATTTTATTTTAGCTGCAAGTTTTACGGAATAGCTATATCATTTAAAATTCAAGCTATTTTAATATTACCGTTCCTTATTTGTTATTACATTTATAAAAAGAAATTCAGTTTTTTAATGTTTTTTATATCTTTGTTTATATTTTGGTCATCAGGAATTTTGGCATACATTAACGGACAAAATTTGTTTGAAGCATTTAGGATATGCATAAAACAAACAGATATATATCATCAAATGTC
>JAFWGJ010000143.1 GCA_017512405.1 bacterium
ATAACAGAAGATATAATCTGGAAGATGGCGTTACTATATACATTCAGTTAGATGGTTTAACAAAACCGGTTGATACATACGCTGACATTCCAAACAACCAGAAAATTGGTACCGTTTATGTTGACATAAACGGAAATGAGAAACCTAACAAAGGCGGCAAAGATATGTTCGCATTCTATTTCTACAATGATGGTACTTTGAGACCATACGGTTCAAAAGGCGCTGACAGATCAAGTAAAAATCCTGTTTTGTGGAATTCAATGTGTAATGATACTGATGGTGTACATAGCAGAAAAGACGCAGGTTTGTATTGCACAGGATCTATTTTTGATAACGGTTTGAAAGTTATTTATCAATAGATTTATTAAATAGAATAAATACTACAAAAAGAAAGGTAAAATGCCTTTCTTTTTGTTATTATAAGAGCATGGTTAAAATTTATAAATTTTTAGACAGAATATTACCTTACACTTGTTTGGGAATATTTTGTTTTTTAACACTTTCTAATATGCTGTGTTCAAGCTTTATATATAATGGTGAAGCGGAAGCTCATGCTTGGACTATAGCAGGAAATGCATCTATTCCTCAGATTATAAATTTGATGAATACCGAGGGGCATTTCTTAATTTGGTATTTATGTCTTATTCCGTTTGCAAAGGTCCCGCATTTATACCCGTGGGCAATGGATTTGTTAAATTGGTTATTCTGCTTTGGGGCATTAATAATTTTGTGGAAGCATGCCCCTTTTAATAATTTTACTAAATCATGCATAACTTTATCAGCACCGTTTCTGCAGGTTTTTGGAACTTATCCCAGATGCTACAGCATAGGAATTTTATTTTTATTTTTAGCAATGGCTATATATGAAGAACGGACTCAAAAACCGTTTTGGTATATTATACTGCTGACACTTGCAGCAAATACAAGCATTCTGGCATTATTTGCAGCGGGAATTCTCGGTATTTTATTTCTCACAGAACTTATTTCCGCAAAAACACAAGAAAAAGGTAAGGTTTTGTTTTTTGCGGGATTAATAGCAGCGTTAAATATTATTTTATTTTATTTTCAATTTCATAATGTAATTGTTCCGGATTATGAAACAACAGAAATAATCAAAGCGCCAAATGAACTTCTCGGTTATTTGGGGCTGTCAAAAGCTTTTATAAAAGCAAATTTAACAAAAATGATATTGCTATGGGCGGGTACCATAATATTTCCGATCGTATTTTGGCAAAATAAAAAAGCCTTAATATTTTTTATCCTCTCTGAAATTACAGCTTTAGAATTTTTTACTTTCATATACGGTGCAAGATATTATCACCTTTGTTTTCTTTTTATATACATCATAATTGCATTTTGGATGCTTAAATCTGAAAAAAGTTTTTGTGAAAAATATTATTGGAAAACGATAAGCTTTACTATTCTTGCTTTTTTCATGATTTTTATACAAATAAAACACTTTCCTGCAATACTTGCAGACTTTATTTACCCGATAACTACAAATAGTGAGATGCTTGAAGGGACAATGTACTCTAATTGTGAGCCGATTAATCTGTCAGTTATTCTTCCTTTTTTAGCTAAAAGTTCCCAAACCATTTACGACATGAAAGGACGAGATTTAAGTTCATATGAAAGTTTAAAAATATATTTTAATAAATCTGAAAAAGCAGTGGATCCGGATAGTTTTGCGGAAGTTTTAGACACAAGTAAAAGAAATTTTTTAATTATAAACGGAAAATTAAAATATAATTACGTTAATGGAAAGAAATACAAATTCAATGTTTATTTACATAAAATATACGGCTCGTTAAATTCAGATGCCAGAATATATGTTTATGAAATAAAAAATGTTCTGAATTTATAATTGTTTTTAAAAAGATAATTAACAAAACATAACATTTTATTGGATTTTTAAAATGTTTAAAATATAATTGTTACAGATTAATTTA
>JAFWGJ010000019.1 GCA_017512405.1 bacterium
CCCATATCTTTTATTGAAATCATCAAAAAAGACTTTTCATTTGCATTTTCAAAAGGAACAAGACCTTTTTCATTTACAAGTTCCAGTTCAGGATGTTTTACATTTATTGTAATTTCACCAACATCAGTTGAAAATACAGCTGTTTCTATTATATTTTGAAGAATTATTTTTAATAACTCTTCATCAGAATATATTGTTCTTTTTATATCTGATGCTACATCGATAATAATTTTTAAATTTTTTGAATTAATTTCATCATTATATATTTTTATTGCATTATTTAATACATTTACTGCATCAAAATAACTCATTTTATGTTCAAATAAATTTGATTCTGATTTTGATAAATCTAAAATTTTATTAAACAATGATAAAACATCTTCCGAATTTTTATTAATAATGTTTATATATTTTTCTTGTTTTTCATTTAAATCACCGGTTAACCCGTCTAATATGGCCTTTGAAAAACCAATAACTGACTGTAATGGAGTTCTAAATTCTCCAGCCATTTTTACAAGAAAATTATTTTTATCCTTATTAACTTTTTTAGAACTTTCGTGTTCAACAAGAATACTCGTTAGTGTTTTATAATTTTGAGTATTATTTCTGAATATTGCTAAATAACCATCATTGGTACTTTTAGCTGACACTTCAAAAAATAAATCTTTTTCTAAACTTGATTTTGTTCTAAGAATTTTAGTCGTTTCTTTATTAGCAATTTTAACAATTAAATCCATTGCATTTTCAAAAATATCATCAATATAACCTTCTGAAAAATTATCTTTAATATCGTTAAAATTCTTTTGTGCTAAATCGTTATACCACAAAAAACTTCCCTGATTATTTAATAGTACAACATTATCCGGAAGTTTTGTAAGTAAATCTTCCTCTTCTTCTTTTACAAATAAATTTTTAATAAAATCAAACATACGTACCTTACTTTTTAAGTATATCATAGTTGATTATTTTCGCAAGTTTAGTAATATATAGTCTGTTTTTGTATGTATAAATAAATTTAAAATTAAGTTTTGTAAAGTATAAAAATTTTCAATAGCAAAAAAATTTTTTTTACGATTTAAAATATATGCATAAAAGGAGAAAATTATGTCTGAATTTGATAATATAAATGCTTTAAGATTTCAAAAAATTGATATAAAACGTGATAAAGCTAAAAAGCAAGCAGCACCGGAAGGAATGGAAGATGTTGAATATACAGATTTTTCAAATCCGAAAGCTGAGTCATTAGGCCGTTCACAGGTTTCAAAACCTGATAATATTGAAAATGATGTAAAATTTATGATGAAAAATCCTGAATTTTGTGCACAAGCAAACCTGTTTTTTGATAATGCTTATGAATTATTAAAACAAAAAAACGAAGAACATGCTTATGAAAAAGCTGCTCAAATGATAGGTGCTTTTAAAGATGAATTTTTAGTTATAAAATAATATGGTTTTAGGTTAAATTAATAAAAAGATCGGATTGTTTTAATAATCCGACCTTTTTATTTTATGTATATAAATTATATTTTCTACGCCATGGCTTTTTCAACTGCAACGGCACATGCAACTGTTGCACCTACCATTGGGTTATTACCCATACCAATTACACCCATCATTTCTACGTGAGCAGGAACTGATGATGAACCGGCAAATTGAGCGTCACCGTGCATTCTTCCCATTGTATCAGTCATACCATAAGAAGCAGGACCTGCTGCTACATTATCAGGGTGAAGTGTTCTTCCTGTACCACCGCCTGATGCTACTGAGAAGTATTTTCTTCCGTTTTCACCGCACCATTTTTTGTATGTACCTGCAACAGGGTGTTGGAAACGAGTTGGATTAGTTGAGTTACCTGTAATTGATACATCAACACCTTCTTTAATCATAATTGCAACACCTTCTGTTACATCATCTGCACCGTAGCATTTTACGCTTGCTCTTTCACCTGTTGAATATGCTTTTTCTTTAACAACTTTTAATTCACCTGTTTTGTAGTCATATTCTGTTTCAACATGTGTAAAGCCGTTAATTCTTGAAATAATTAACGCTGCATCTTTGCCTAAGCCGTTTAAGATAACTCTTAAAGGTTCTTTTCTTACTTTGTTAGCGTTTCTTGCAATACCAATAGCACCTTCTGCTGCTGCGAATGATTCGTGGCCGGCTAAGAAACAGAAACATTTAGTTTCTTCTCTTAAAAGCATTGCGCCTAAATTACCGTGTCCTAAACCAACTTTTCTTTGGTCGCCTACTGAACCAGGTACTGCAAAAGCTTGTAAGCCTAAACCTATAGCTTCTGCTGCATCTGCTGCTGTTTTAACGCCTTTTTTAATTGCGATTGCACAGCCTAATGTATATGCCCATACTGCATTTTCAAATGCAATTGGTTGAATACCTTTAACGATTTCTTCAACGTTTATACCTTTTGATAAGCATAATTCACGAGCTTCGTCAATGTTTTTCATGCCGTATTCAGGTAAAACTTTGTCTAATGTTGCTTGACGTCTGTCTTGTCCTTCAAATTGTGCCATTTCTTTATCCTTTATTTTATTTATAATACTTATTAACTTTTTCCGCCTGTGCAATCATAAATTGCTTCGCTTGCTTCACTTCGTTTCACTCGCAACGGCGGTGATATTATGTTTCGCAACTCCTCTGCCTGCTCCACGCAGCCTTGCGGGTTGCTCTCATCGGCTTACGCTTATTCTTTACGAGGGTCAATAACCTTAGCCGCATCTGCAAATCTGCCGTATGTTCCTACGTTCTTTTCAAATGCTTCTTTTGGATCAACACCTTTTTTAATCATATCCATCATTTTACCAAGGTGAACGAATTTGTAACCGATGATTTCTCCGTCTTCGTCCAAGCCTGTTTCTAAAATGTAGCCTTCTGCTAATTCTAAGTATCTTGGTCCTTTATTTTTTGTTGAATAAGTTGTACCAACTTGAGAACGTAAACCTTTTCCTAGGTCTTCAAGACCTGCACCAACAGGTAAACCGTTTTCAGAGAACGCTGTTTGAGTTCTTCCGTAAACGATTTGTAAAAATAATTCTCTCATTGCAACGTTAATAGCATCACATACAAGGTCTGTATTTAATGCTTCTAAGATTGTTTTTCCTGGTAAAATTTCTGCAGCCATTGCAGCTGAGTGAGTCATACCTGAACAACCTAATGTTTCAACTAATGCTTCTTGAATAATACCTTCTTTAACATTTAATGTAAGTTTACAAGTTCCTTGTTGAGGAGCACAGCAACCACAACCGTGTGTTAAACCGGAAATATCTTTAATTTCTTTGCATTTTGTCCATTCTCCTTCTTGCGGAATTGGAGCAGGAGAGCCTTTCACACCTCTTTTTACACAACACATTTTTTCCACTTCTTGTGAAACTTGAATGTCTTTCATGTTTCCTCCTATTAATTCTTTTTCACATTAAAATTATATAACAAAAATATTTTTACTTGTATATACCAAAAATTTATAGTAATATCTTTTTATGAGATATTAGGAGTTTTCAAATGTATAAAGCAATGGTTATGTCTGCGGGTGTTGGTTCAAGATTAGATCCTCTTACTAAAAGTGTTCCAAAACCGCTTGTTCCAATTTGTAATAAGCCTGTTATGGATATTTTACTTGAAAATCTAAAAGCAATTGGTATTAAAGATGTTGTTGCAAATACTTTTTATTTATCAGAGCAGATTATTGCAAGATATGTTGAAAATAAATTAGGCATAAATTTTAACTATATAACAGAAGAAACTCTTTCAGGTACGGCCGGCGGAGTTAAAAAATGTCAGTTCTTCTTTAATGAGGGTGAAGATTTCTTTGTACTTTCCGCTGACGGAGTTACAAATGCCGATTTAATGAAAGGTATGGAAATTCATAAACAATCAGGTGCTATTGCAACAATCGGTGTTAAACCTGTTAAAGAAGAAGACATACCAAATTTTGGTGTTGTTGTTACTGATAATAACGGATTTATTACTGAATTTCAAGAAAAGCCTGCTATTAAAGATGCTAAAAGCAATTTAATTAATACTGGTATTTATATTTTTAATTATAAAATATTTGATTATATTCCTGCAAATGAGTTTTATGATTTTGCAAAAAACGTATTTCCTGCTTTGCTAAAAGACCGTCAAATAAATGTCTTTCAAGTTGATGAATATTGGTCTGATATAGGAACATTAGACCAATACAAACAATCAACATTAGATTTATTTGAAAATTTATATACTTTTAATCACGATGAAATTCATAGAGCAGAACTTGGAAGTTATATTTGTGGTAAAACAAATCTGCCTAAAAATATCAAATTTATAGGTCATTCAGTTATAGGTGATAATTGTATTATAGGCAAAAATGTAATATTAGAAAATAGTATTTTATGGGATGGAGTTGAAATAGCAGATAATGTCCATTTAAAAGATTGTGTAATTGCTTCAAATTCTCGTGTAGAAAGAAATCTGACAAACCATATTATCGGTCAAAATGAACTTGTGGCTAAATTCAACAGCACTTTGAAAAAACGACTTCAATTTATAAAATTCTGGAAAAAATTGTTTAATATAAAATAAAAAGAATTATTGATTTAATTGTAAACGATCAGCAATACTAGCATTAATTATAGTTTTTATAAAATTATTTGTATTTCTAATTTTTACATGATTTATAAAATTTTCTTGTCCTACTTCAATCATTATTTTTGCAACTAATTCATCTGCAAAAGAACTTGATATTGAATCAACTTGGTCAAAATCTAATACAATATTTTTATTTGAATTTATAGATTTTTTAATATCTGTGCCTAATTGTTTTGCTAATTCTCTTAAACCCAAAATAGAACCGTTATTTTTTAATTTTAAAACATTTTCCATTACAATTTCCTTTTAATTTTCAAATAAATTGTCATAATATTCAGGCATATTTTCATATGAAAAAGAATATTGTCCATTCATAAGTTCAGTCAAACTTTCACTAATACCATTATACATTGAAATAGAAATATTCACACCTTGCCAATATCCATCGACTTTTTTAATAGTAGGATTAGTATTGCTATGTAGTAGCAACATTTGATTTTCAGTCCATATTGTCATAGAACATTTTCCGGAATTATCTCTCTTAATAAGTTCTGTTGTATAGAAGAGGCCATTCCCCATACCCGTAGAAGATACTCCCTTCTGTCTTGTAATACATTGTTCTAATGCATTTTTTGTATCATCTAATCCCATGGATTGTTTTATTCCGATACCTCTATCTGCAACACAAAATTCTGTTATCCCATCTGAATATTTTTGAGCCATAATTACGTTGTAATCTGATTTGGAATGATTATGTGCATTATCAACAATTTCATTTATACACCAACCGATTGCTTCATTATAATTTCTTGCATTACGATCTTTAATAAAAGTTTTTATAATATTATCACTTTTTTGTGTAACATCATTGGGACTTGTATCCTTCATAAAAAAGTAGGGTTCTTGAAAACGTCCATTTCCAGACCATTTAAGCCATGGGTAATTATCCTTTAATCCCAATAAACTATAAAATCCCATTCGTCTTATATAGTTATCAATTCGGGATCCTTTAGAGTTGATAACTATACAAGTTTTGTAATTATTATTTTTTTTATATTCGCTCAGATATGCTAAAAGAGGAGTTAATCCACTTGGATATGCAAAATTTGTGTTTACAAAATTAAGTTCTGCTGTATTAATTTCATTTTGTTTTAAAAAATCATTAAGTTCTTTTATAACAGATACAACACTTATACCATTTAATTCTTTTGGAATATTTATTATTTTATAATTTGTTAAATCAATTTTCATAAGTAATTAAATTCTTAAAAATATATTTTATGTATATGGTAATTTTATAAATTATTATTTGAATTTAGAATACTCTGCTTAAACGAGATTGCTCAAGATATTTTATTTTTTGGCCAATATTAATGAAACTAACAAGCCTAAACCTGTTAGAGCCGGATATAAAAGGCATTTGATAATTGAAAAAGAACTCATTGAAACAGATGCTGCCAAACTTGTTGCAATAAGAATTTGAGCACCATAAGGTATAATTCCCTGAACAAAACAGGATGTTGTATCAAGTAAACTGGCAGTTCTTCTTGGGTCAACATTATATTTTTCACTAACTTCTTTTGCAATAGGACCTGCGGTAATAATTGCAACAGTGTTGTTTGCGGTAAATAAATTTATAACACCGACCAAAAAACATACACCAAATTCACAATGTTTTCTGTTATGAATAAGATGTTCTGTTTTATTGATAATATAGCTTATACCGCCATTCCAGCGTACCATTTGCAAAAGACCTCCCGCAAGCATTGCAACTATAAGAGTATTTGCCATACTTACTGTTCCGTCGCCCATTTTACTGAATGCTGTCCATATATCAAATTCACCAAAACTTATTCCAATAATAGTATTTAGAATAATTCCGATTAATAATAAAAACATTACATTAATATTCATCAAACCAAAAATTAGCAATAAAACATAAGGCATAACTTTTATGTACGCATCAATATTTATAGTAACATTTGTAACATCAATATTTGAATTAGAGAAAACAGGTAACATATAAAGTAAAACACATAGTATTGCAGGTACAGTAACTATTTTTAGGTTATAAATCATTTTGTCACGCATTTCGACATTTTGAGTACGAGTTGAAGCGATTGTAGTATCTGAAATAAGAGATAAATTATCGCCAAACATAGCTCCACCAACAGTTGCACCAACTAAAAAAGCAGGATTTAAACCCAGTGATTGTGCTAAGGTTACAGCAATTGGTACTACTGCGGCGATTGTACCGCAAGAAGTTCCAACTGCCAGTGATATTAATGCAGAAATAACAAAAATTCCTGATACAATAAACCTTGCGGGAATAAAGTGTTGTGCAATTGAAACGGCAGAATCAACTGCTCCGACTGCTTGTGCAGTTGCAGTAAATGCACCTGCAAGAACAAATATAAGACACATTATCATAATATCTTTTTTGCCCATTCCGAGTGCAAAAATTTCGATTTTTTTATTTAGTTTTTCTTTATGATTTAAAATTAAAGCGACTGCTGACGAAAAAATAAAAGCAACCGTCATAGGTACTTTTGAAAAATCTTGCGTGATAATTGAAAATCCAAAATAAAAAATTACAAATGCAATAAACGGTATAAGAGCCTTAAAACTCTCATCTCTCCACGGTTTCAATTCTTTATGCTCTAAATTGTTCATTAAATCCTCTGATTTTATTCTTCAAACATTGGTGAAGAAAGATATCTTTCGCCTGTGTCAGGTAATAATACCACTATATTTTTATCTTTATTTTCTTCTCTTTTTGCAAGTTGAATACCTGCCCATGTTGCAGCACCTGCTGAAATTCCAACAAGTAATGCTTCTTTTCTTGCCAAAAATTTGCCTGTTTCAAATGCTTTTTCATTTTCAACAGTAATAATTTCATCATAAATATCTGTATTTAACGTATCAGGTACGAAACCTGCACCAATACCCTGAATTTTATGAGCACCTGCTCTGCCTTCCGATAAGACAGGTGAACTTGCAGGTTCTACAGCAACAACTTTTATGTTAGAATTTTTTGATTTTAAGTATTTGCCAACACCGCTTACAGTTCCGCCTGTGCCAACTCCTGCAACAAAAATATCTACTTTGCCGTCTGTATCGTTCCAAATTTCAGGCCCTGTTGTTTCAAAATGTATTTGCGGATTTGCAGGATTTACAAATTGACCGGGAATAAAACTGTCAGGAATTTCTTTTGCCAATTCTTCAGCTTTTTCAATAGCACCTTTCATTCCTTTTGCACCGTCAGTTAAAACAAGTTCTGCTCCATAAGCCTGCAAAAGCTTTCTGCGTTCAATACTCATTGTATCAGGCATGGTTAAAATGATTTTGTAACCTCTTGATGCGGAAATTGCTGCCAAACCAATTCCTGTATTGCCGCTTGTAGGTTCAATTATTGTTGATGTTGGTTTTAATAATCCATTTTTTTCAGCATCATCAAGCATTGATTTTGCAACTCTATCTTTAACACTTCCTGCAGGATTAAAATATTCGACTTTTGCAATTAATTTTGCTGATAAATTATATTCTTTTTCTGTGTTTTTTAATTCTAATAATGGTGTATTGCCAATTAATTCAGTTATGTTTTCATAAATTTTCATGATTTTCCCTTTCACAGTTAAATTCTGTATGATTAATTCCTGCTTTTTCTTGTAATTCTTTGATTTCATACGTCATACGGTTAATCTTGCACATTACAGGGTCAGGAATTCTGTTATGCATAAGAGTTCCGTTTTCATCAAAATATTTTTGAATGACTATTTTTCCGGGAATACCAACAACAGTTGCATGTTCAGGTACATCATCAACTACAACGGAACCTGCTCCTATTCTGCTGTTATCACCTATTTTTATATTGCCCAAAACCTTAGCTCCGGCTCCGATAATTACACCGTTTCCGACTGTCGGATGACGTTTACCAAGGTCTTTACCTGTTCCGCCCAGTGTAACTTGCTGATAAATAAGAACATCATCACCTATTATTGAAGTTTCACCAATAACAACACCTTCTCCGTGGTCTATGAAAAATCTGTCGCCTATTTGGGCTCCGGGGTGAATTTCAATACCTGTTAAAATTCGCATTATAAATGATATAAAACGTGGAATAAAAGGTATTCCCATTTTGTACAATTTATGCGAAAATCTGTGTGCTAAAAGTGCATGCAGACCAGGATAACAAAAAATAACTTCAAAAATATTTCTTGCGGCAGGGTCTTTGTCGTAAATTGTTTTAATATCGTCTTTTATATGATGTATTGCTCTATCAAACATTTTTATATTATCTTACTACCTTAACAAATTTTCTTTTACCAGCTTGTATAATACCTTCATTTTCTACTAAAAATGTTGGTTCTGCTATTTTTTCGCCTTCAAATTTAACACCGCCGCCCTGAATCAAACGTTTGCCTTCACCTTTTGATTGAATGAAGTTTAATTCAAGCAGTAAATCAAGAATATTTTTACTTTCAACAAGTTGATATTCTTGAATATCATCAGGAATACCTTTATTTGAAACAACGTTAATGAAAGCCTCTTGAGCCTTATCAGCCATTTCTTTTCCGTGGTATTCTTCTGTAATTATATGCGCAAGTTTCAATTTCAAATCACGAGGGTTTACAGAATTATTTTCTAAACTATCGTGAATTTCTTTAATTTCTTCATTTTCAACATCTGTAAGAAGTTCGTAATACTTAACAATTAAAGTATCAGGAATACTCATAACCTTACCAAACATATCGTTTGCAGTATCTGTAAGAGTAATACAATGTTCAGGATAACTTTTACTCATTTTTATAACACCGTCAGTACCTTCAATTAAAGGTAATAACATTACTAATTGCGGATATTTTCTTCCATAAGCTTCTTGAATATCACGTCCTAAAAGTGTATTGAATCTTTGGTCTGTACCGCCAAATTCAATATCGGCATCTATTGCAACAGAGTCATAAGCCTGCATTAAAGGATAGAAAAATTCATGAATTGCAATAGGCTTACCTTCTGAATATCTCTTTGAAAAATCATCACGTGTCATCATTTGTGCTACGGTAATTTGTGATGCAAGCTTTAATAAATCGGTAAAACTCATTGAATGCAGCCAGTCAGCATTATTTCTAACTTCGACATCTGTTACATCAATAACTTTTGAAATTTGTTCAAAATAAGTTTTTGCGTTTTCATCAACCTGTTCTTTTGTTAATGCAGGTCTTGTTTCGGATTTACCGGAAGGGTCGCCAATCATTGCTGTTGCTCCGCCTATAATTAAAACAATTTTGTGTCCGAGTTTTTGAAACTCTCTTAATTTACGCATAACAACCGTATGACCTAGGTGCAAATCTGGTCTTGTCGGGTCCATACCCAATTTTATACGTAAAGGTTTATTGTTATCGTGTGCATATTGAAGTTTTTGTGCTAATTCTTCTATTCCACCCGGTAAAATTTCACAACTTCTGCCTATTTTTTCTGCCTGTTTGATAAATTCTTCTCTTATTTCAGTCATAATAACCTCTTTTTAATCTATAATTACGATAATTATAGCAAAAAAATTAAATTTACAAAACTTTTTATTTTATTAAAGTTTTAATAAATAATGCCGACAATAAAGATATAACTTAAAGAGAGAGGAGGCATGCCTATGGTTGATTCAATTAAAGCAGTAGACGGTGCTACAAAATCAAAAGCAGCAGAAGAAGTAAAAGCTGTAAAAAATACCGACAAAGTTGAAAAACAAGAAGAAACAAAAGCTAAAAAAACAGAACAAAAAGAACAAACAGATAAAGTTGCCGTAAGAAGTTCTTATGCTTATGACAGGATTACTATTCAGAACAAAGTAAAAGAATATATTGAAAATCTTAAAAAAACACATGATTATCCGTCAGTTATTGAAGAATTAACAAAATATCTGGATTTATTTAAAGTTGATGATTTTATGAAAAAATATCCAAATATAACGACAGAAGCTGAATTTAAGACAATCATGTATAACGAAACAATTAAATATCTGTAAAATTAGACAATTAAATGTTTATATAAATCGCAAACATTTTAAATGTTTGCGATTTATTATGTCCGTTTCTGACATAGGCATATTTTATAATGTAAAAGTCAGAAAGGACAGTATTTATGGATAATTTTATAAATTTAATATTTAGTATATTAGTTTTAAGCTTATTTATACCTATTGAAATAATAGGACTTATACTTTTAATCACTCTACCGTGTGCATTGTTATCGGGATTATTTATAACTTTTCTTGCACATTTCAAAGTGGTAGTGCTGTTCTTTTTGGGCATTATAGCAATATATGCATTTTACATATTTGTAGAAATAATAAAATACGAATACGAAAAATAGAAAGGGGTAATATGTACCGAAATCAATTGAATAAACACAGTGTTAAAAATTTTATAGGAGCAAAAATGCGTAACTTATTAATTATTTTATCAATACTAATTATATTTCCTACCGTAGCTTTTTCAGACAATATTCAATACGGCTACAACGCAAAGGGACAATATGTGCCTACATCAGTCAACGGCAAACGAATAGAATACGGTTATAATGCGCACGGAGAATATGTTCAAAAGTCTATTGGCGGTGAAAAAATTGATTATGGCTATAACGCTCATGGAGAATATGTACCGAAATCAGTAGGTAATAAGAAAGTAGAATACGGCTACAACGCAAGGGGCGAATATGTGCCGAAATCTATCGGTAATGAAAAAATAGAATACGGCTACAATGCACGTGGAGAATATGTTCAAAAATCCGTAGGTGGCAAACGAATAGATTACGGCTATAACGCTCACGGAGAATATGTACCGAAAAACTTTGGCAGATAATATGGATTTAAAAAATGAATCAAACTAGAAAAATAAACCTTGAAAAATTAAAAAATACTCTTTTAATTATTTTTGCTATGCTTTTTTTATCCATGCCGGCATATTCTTTAACACTTGAAACGGGTATAGAATATACAGTAGATCAAGCGCGTATAGTAGCGTTTAAAGATACTGAATTAACTATACCTACAAGCGAATTTAGTACCTATATATATGACATTTTCTATTATTCAAACATAGACGCAATTAAAGCCGGTAAATTAACCGCCGGTATTGGTTTTCGTCGCGAATTAGTACCTTTTTACAATAAAAAAAATAAATTTATAGGTTATGGCGTAAAAACTGAAGACGAACCAAATAAAAAATTTTATTACACTATACAAGGTAAACTATTCAAGTATGAAATAAGTACCTTTAACGGTACTTATCCATACAAAAATATTGCTTACGATGAAAAAGGCAATTTTATGAATATACATTTATTTATATCCGAAAAAGAATCTTTTATTTTTGACAAAGATAAAAAACTTTTAGGGCATTGGCTTAATGATAAATGCTATGATGATAAAGGCGATATAACACTTACGCGCCTGTACCCTTAATAATATCACGCATTTGGTAATTATTATTTTTATATTCGCTTTAATATAAAAAATTAAAATTTTAAAAACAAAAAATTAAAAACATAGGTTATTGAAAAATTAGCTATATTTCCATTTTGGGAGTATTTATTGTATAATTTAAGAAAATACAATTAATACTTAATAATTCTTTGGATTATTAAAAGAAAGGATTTTTATGAAAAAGGTTTCTTCGATATTTTTAATTTTAATATTCATGTTTTTTACTGTTGCACCTGTTTTGGCAGATGAAACATCTCAATATAATTACACAAATGATGACAGTACACCGCTTACCGCAGGTATAGAAGAAGACAAAATTTATCTTGTACCTAAAAGCATTTTCAAGCTCGAATTAGAATCTGATTTGGATATAAACGAAACAAAAGAAAAAGACGAAATATTTTTCAGATTAGTAAATCCAGTAAAAGCTTCTAACGGAATGTATTTACCTGAAGATACCCGTTTTTCAGGATATTTTAAAAAAATCAAAAAAAGTTCTCCGCTATACAAAAGAGCAAGAGGCTACATAATTGTTGATAAAATCTTGATGCCTAATGGACAAACCTATGCGGTTAGAATAGAACCTAAAAGTGGCAGTGATTTAAAAGCTCCGCAAATATTAAACGTAATCAGAGCAGTACCGGCAGGTGTTGGTGCGTTAGCATTTTCATTAATAGGTATTGCGACCATTGCGATTGAATCGGTAACCGTTGTTGGTTTGGTTGTTGTGCCAAGAACTTGCAATTGTTTCGGTACATTAATAAGTTCTATGTCAAAAGGTTTAAATTACAAGGCAAAAGCCGGAAGTACTATGAAATTTAAACTTGATACACCTGTTTACGTACAAATTGATGATTTGAGATAAGGTATCATCACTATTTATAAATTCTTTATTCACAAATGCTTATGTTTTTGGTAATATAATTTCGTATTTAATAGAAAAGGAATTATGTTTATGCAATTAAGAATGAAAACTAACAATTGTGGCGAACTTAACTTATCAAATATCGACCAAGAAGTTACTCTTTCCGGTTGGGTTGATTGTGTTCGCGATTTAGGCGGTATGATTTTTATTGAACTTCGTGACAGAACAGGTTTTTTCCAACTTGTTTCCGATCCTCAAAAAAATCCCGAAATTCATAAAATTTTTGAAAAAGTCAGAAACGAATACGTTATTATGATTAAAGGTAAAGTTACAAGAAGACCTGAAGAAACTTATAACGATAAATTACCGACAGGTCAGGTTGAAGTTTATCCTGAATTTGTTGAAATTCTTTCCGAAGCAAAACCTGTTCCTTTTGTATTAGATGATGATTCTGTTTCAGAAGATGTAAGATTAAAATATCGTTATTTAGATCTTCGTCGTCCGCAAATGTTCAATAAACTTAAACTTCGTCATGAAGTTGTTCAGGCTGTTAGAAATTATATGAACAGTCAAGACTTTTTAGAAGTTGAAACTCCTGTTCTTATTAAAACAACACCTGAAGGTGCAAGAGATTACCTTGTTCCGTCGCGTGTTCAACCCGGTAAATTCTATGCTTTACCTCAATCACCACAAATTTTCAAACAATTATTAATGGTTGGCGGTATTGAAAGATATTATCAAGTTGCAAAATGTTTCCGTGATGAAGACTTGCGTGCAGACAGACAACCTGAATTCACTCAAATCGATATTGAAATGTCGTTTGTAGAACAACAAAATATTATTGAACTTGTTGAAGGTTTGATTGTTGAAGGCTTCAAAGCAGCTGGTGTTGAAGTTAAACCTCCATTTATTCAAATGCCTTGGCAAGAAGCTATGGACAGATTTGGTTCTGATAAACCTGATACTCGTTTTGGTTTGGAATTATTTGATATCGGAGATATTATTTTAAAATCAGAATTTGAAATCGTTAAGAAAACTCTTGAAAATGGCGGTATTGTTCGTGGTATTAGAATTCCGGGCGGTGCCAAATATTCAAGAAAAGAAATTGATGATATTACAAAATTAGCTGTTTCTTTCGGTGCAAAAGCACTTGCTAATATTATTTATAACGAAGATGGAACTGCAAAATCACCTGTTCTTAAATTTGTTACAGAAGAACAAGCTCAACAAATTAAAGAAAGAGCTCAAGCTCAAGACGGTGATATTATCTTCTTTGTAGCAGACAGACCAAAAACTGTTTACGATATTATGGGAAGATTAAGACTTCACTTTGGTAAAACATTAAACTTAATTGATGAATCAAAACACGCTTTGCTTTGGGTTGTAGACTTCCCAATGTTTGAATGGAGTGATGAAGAACAACGCTTTATGGCAATGCACCACCCATTCACATCACCTTGTTTGGAAGATTTAGATAAATTAGATAGTGGTGATTTAGGTAATGTTAAATCAATCGCTTATGATATTGTATACAACGGAACAGAATTAGGCGGCGGCTCTGTAAGAATCCACTCACCGGAAGTTCAAAAGAAAATCTTTAAAGCATTAGGTTTAACTGAGGAAGAAGCACAAGCAAAATTCGGATTTATGGTTAACGCTTTACAATACGGTACACCACCTCATGCAGGTTTGGCTATCGGTTTAGACAGAATGATTGCATTACTTGCAAGAACTGATTCTATCCGTGATGTAATCGCATTCCCTAAAAACTCTGCAGCAAAAGACTTGATGAGTGATGCTCCTGCAGAAGCCGATTTCAAACAACTAAGAGAATTATACTTAAAGAGCACTTACAATCCTGCTCAACACAAGTAATTAAAACAAGTAGGTAAAAATGACAAATAGCAGACCCAATTGGACATCAAGGTATTCTTTTATACTTGCGGCAATTGGGTGTGCCGTTGGTCTTGGTAATATTTGGAGATTTCCTTATATTATGGGACAAAACGGTGGTGCTGTTTTTCTTTTAACGTATGTGTTTTTTATTACAACAATTTGCTTTATTCCAATGATTACAGAAATTTTGTTCGGAAAAATCACTCAAAAAGAATGTATAGGATCTTTTGAGTGTATAAATTCTAAATTAAAATTTCTTGCAATTTTAAATCCGATAACAGCAATAATAGTGCCCTCTTTTTATTTTGTTGTTGGCGGTTGGATAATAAATTATTTATTCAAAAGTTTTATAATTTATAAAGCAGACGATTATGAAATATATTTTTCAAATTTTGTTCAAGAGCCTTATATAACAACATCATTAACACTTTTATTCTTATTTATTTGTACATTCTTTTTAGCAAGAGGTGTTAAAAAAGGAATTGAGTTCATAAATAATTTTATGATACCGCTTTTAGCATTAGTTTTGATAATACTTGTAATTGTGTCATTAAATCTACCGAATGCAAAATTGGGTTTGGAGTATATTTTCAAACCTGATTGGTCAAAATTTAACGGTCAAATGTTACTTGCAGCTCTCGGACAGGCATTTTTCACTTTAAGTATAGGTATGGGTAATCTTTTAACTTACGGAAGCTACATAAAAGAAGATGAAAATATTGTTAAAACGACTTATACGGTTATTTTTGCAAGTACAACCTTTTCAGTTTTAGCAGG
>JAFWGJ010000020.1 GCA_017512405.1 bacterium
AATTTTAGCATTTTTCTCTAAATCTCCCAACAATTCTCTATTCGGAATAAAAAGCTCAATATCTTCATCAATTGAAGCAATGTCTTTAAAAAGATTATAACAGACAGGTCTGTTATCTATCGGAATTACACAAATTTTCATACAATCTATTATACTAAATAATATTTACAATGTATGACTTTTTACAAAAATTAAGTATAATTTTGTTATGAAAAGATTTCTGCTCTTAATGTTAATAATATTTTTTAGCGCAAATACAGGATTTTGTGCAATTGATCCTGCAACAGGAGAAGAAGTTAAAGGTTACAAAGGTGACTTGCCTGATGTTACGCAAAGATTTCAAAAGTTTTTGCCAAAAACATCTCGTCCGCAATTTCAATCAGTAGATGCGTTTAATACATCAAAGGGATTTAAACCTGTTCCTCGCGATAACCCGACTTACGTTAATGTTATAGTAAAAAAAGATAAAGTATCTGAATTTACAAATGATATTAATGAACTCATTCCGATTGTTGAAAACGTTATATTGGCAATAGAAAATAATGAGAATGAACAGTTATTTGCTGCTCGTGCTAATTATTTGTATGATAATATGGAGGTTTTGCGTAAAAAATATGCAGATAAACCCGAACATTATTATCCGGCATACAATGCAATAATAGCAGTAAGTAACAGAGCCAGAGCTATTGTTTCAATCAGAAATGAAGCTCTTGTATACAGTTCATATCTGCCGTATCAATCAGACGGTTATATGTATAATCCTGCTTACGTTAACGAACAATTGGGTTATCTTCTTAACGAATTGAATGAAACTGTAAAACTTATGAAAGAGGTTGAATAGTATATAACTTTACTTAGTTTTATGTTTGCGTTATATTCAGCTGTATGAAAATTGTTATTTACGGTGCAAGCGAATTCGGATACTTGATTGCAAATGAGTTTTACCTGCAACACGATGTTGTGGTTATTGATTTGGAATCAAATAAAACTGACGAATTTGAAAAATTAGATATAAGTTATATTTCAGGTAATGCCGGTGATATAAATGTATTACGCCAAGCTGATGCAAAAAACAGCGATGTATTTATTGCGTGTACTCAAAATGATGAAGCCAATATTGTTGCTTGCGGTGTTGTAAAAAGAATATCGAAGGCTAAAACAATCTGTTTTGTAACAAAACAGGAATACAAAAAAACATTTGCCGCTTTAAGAGATAATGCTGATAATTTAATACCGACAACAATAGATTCAGTGATATGGCCGGAAGAACTTTTAACAGAAGAAATTTTCAGAACTATAACAGTTGCAAAAGCATTGGATGTAGAAAACTTTGCACATGGCAAAGCAAAATTACTTGAATATAAAATAGAAAAGAACTCTGTTTTAGTGGATAAAAAAGTCAGAGAATGTGAATTTCCGTCAGAAACTTTAATTGTAGGTGTAACAAGAGAAGGTGAATTATTTGTACCTTATGGCGAAACGGTTTTAAAAGAAGATGACAAGGCTATTTTTATGGGGTCGTCACATTCATTGGACGTTCTTGCAGGCAGATTTTTCCATGATAAAGATGTAAATCGCACCGTTACAATAATAGGCGGTGGAAATGTAGGATTAATGCTTGCAAAAGATTTGGAAAAGTTACGATTTAAAGTAAAAGTTATAGAGAAAAATGCCAAAAGATGTGAATTTTTATCGGAAACACTTGAAGATTCGCTTGTTTTAAACGGTGACGGAACCAATCTGGAACTTTTAAACGAAGAAGATATTGCCGAATCGGATGTTTTGATTAGTGTAACAAATAACGACGAAAAGAATCTTTTGTGCTCGCTGCTTGCAAAACAACTTGGTGTAAAGCGCGTTATATCAAGAGTTACAAAGATGTTTAACATCCCTCTTTTTGAACAGGTTGGAATTGATATTGCAGTATCAAGTAAGTTCTCTGCATTGCACGAAGTAAGAAATCAATTTAACGAACAAAATGTTGGTATTCTCGCAACAGTTGAACAGGGCAAGGGCGAAGTTTTGGACATTGTTATTTCAGGTAATTTTGAAACAAAAAAACTTATGGAGTTAAAACTTCCTACTCGCGCCGTTATTGGTATTATTAATCGTAAAAAACGTGTAATTATCCCAAAAGGTGATACTTTGATTATGCCAAATGACGAAATTATTGTTTTTACAAGAAATGAGGATGCACAAAAAATAAAGGATTTTTTTAGTAAATGAGATTAAGTTACCTTTTTAATGCATTATCTCTAATATTTTTGTATATAGGAATTGTTGCATTTTTGCCGATAATAGTTTCATTGATTTATCAGGATTACAATTCTGCAACTCCGTTTGTTATAACCGGAATTTTGTCGGTGCTATTAGGGTTAATATTAAAACTTACCGTTAATAAATTCTTACAGCAAGACCGAATGACTGATATTAAAAAATCGGAGGGGTTAACTATTGTTTTAATCTCTTGGCTTGCATTTTCATTAATTGCATCAATTCCTTATTTGTTCTTTAATTTTAGTATAGAGAATGCTTTTTTCGAAGGGATTTCAGGTGCAACGACAACCGGAGCAACAATTTTAACTCATTTTGATTATCCGAAAGCACTTTTCTTTTGGCGTTCTTTAACTCAATGGCTCGGCGGTATGGGTATTATAGTCTTATTTATTGCCGTATTACCTCAATTTGCCGTTGCAGGACGTCAGATGTTCTTTGCTGAGGCTCCGGGACCCACGGAAGATAAGCTAACTCCAAGAATAAAAAATACCGCAACTGCTTTGTGGGGTTTATATGTTATATTGACATTAATCCAAATAGGACTTTTAGTTTATTTTAAAATGCCGCTTTTTGATGCTGTTTGTAATTCTTTTTCAACAATTTCATCAGGCGGATTTTCTCCAAATCCTCAATCTATTATGGGGTACCATTCTCTTCCTATTATGTGGGTTGTCATTGTGTTTATGTTCTTTTCAGGGTGTAACCTTGCTCTTTTATACAGAATTTTTACCAAATTCAAAATAAATTTATTGTGGAAAAATGAAGAATTTAAAACTTATGTAAAAATCATTATAATGGCTTCTCTGATTATTTTTGGAGTTTTGTATTTAAATAATAATTATTATTCTCTTGAAAGTTTTACAAATAGTGTATTTACTGTTTTAAGTATAATGACGTCAACAGGTTTTGCTTCCTGTGATTACTCAATGTGGTCTGCTTCGGCACAAATATTACTATTTATAGTAATATTATTTGGTTCGTCAGCAGGTTCAACAGGGGGCGGTATTAAGATTATGCGTGCCTTAATTGTGTTTAAATACCTTAAACGTGAAATTATAAAACTTTTACATCCTAATGCTGTTATAACTATTAAACAGGATAATGTTACCGTTGCACCTGATATTGTTTCTCAAATTATTGCATTTATAATGTTTTATATTGCTATTTTTATAGCAAGCGGTTTAGTTGTATCTATTATAGAAAGTAATGTAGTTATTGGATTTGGCGGCTCGATGGCGACTTTAAGTATTATAGGTCCGGCTTTTGGACATACAATAGGACCGGCAGGAAATTACGAATCCTTAAATGCTCTTACTAAATTTATTTTTATGGTTAATATGTTGATAGGCCGTTTGGAATTAGTACCGTTTTTGATATTATTAAATAAAGATTACTGGACATTAAAAAGATAGGAGATATTTATGAAATTTCACACAGAGTATTTATGGTTCAATACTGCACACGAACACGATTATATTAATATTACAAGTGAAGTTGAAGAAATACTTGAAAGAAGCGGCATTAAAGACGGAATGATTTTAGTATCAGCAATGCATATAACAGCAGGTGTTTATGTAAATGATGCAGAAAGCGGATTAATCCATGATATTGAAAAATGGCTTGAAGATGTGGCTCCTGCTAATCCTAATTATCTTCACCACAGAACCGGTGAAACAAATGGTGATGCTCACTTAAAAAGCCTTGTTATTGGGCATGAAATTATAGTTCCGGTAACAGATGGCAGACTTGATTTTGGTCCTTGGCAGCAGATTTATTATGCGGAATTTGACGGACAACGAAGAAAAAGAGTTATTGTAAAAGTTATGGGCGAATGATAACGTTTCAGACAGGTCTAAATATATAAATTACAAATAAATTTTATAATGTGTTATAATAAAATAAATTATAAATTTAAGAGGAAGTGTTGTGTCAGTAAGAAAAGTTTTAACATTTGGTGATAAATTTTTAAGAGAAAAAGCAAAAGATGTTCATAAAGTATCAAGAAAAATTCAGGATTTAGTTACTGATTTACTGGATACAATGTATGCACAAAACGGAGTTGGGCTTGCGGCTCCACAAATAGGTGAAGGATACAGAGTTTTTGTCATTGATGTATCTGTAGGAGAAGAACCGTTAAATCCTATTGTTTTTATTAATCCTAAGATAATAAAAAAATCCGGAGCCACAATAAGCAGAGAAGGTTGTTTAAGTTTTCCGCAGGCTTTTACTGATGTAAGAAGGTATAGCGACGTAATGGTAAAGGCAATGGATAGAAAAGGTCGTTCTTTTGTTTTAGAGGCGCATGACGGAACCCTTTTGGCAAGAGCTATTCAGCATGAATATGATCATTTAGATGGAATTTTGTTTGTTGACCACGCAATTAATCGTTTTGAAGCGGAAGAAGAATTGACAAAAAATAACCTTCCTGCACTGGAAATCGATAAAATGCTTGACGAACCGGAATTGGAAGAAAAAATTAACGATTTGCTTGAATCCGCAGATACAGAAGAAGAAATAGAAGATGCAAAATAAAATAAAAGTTATATTTTTCGGCACTCCGAAAATTGCACTTAAATCATTGGAATATCTTATAAAATCTGATAAAATAGATGTTCTTGCTGTTGTAACTCAACCTGATAAACCGGCAGGACGCGGTCATAAAATGACAATGTCTCCGATAAAAGAATGCGCACTGACAAATAATTTGCCTGTATTTCAACCTAAATCTATAAGAAAGGAACCTGGAATTCAGGATGAATTGAGGAAGTTTGAGCCTGATTTTTTTGTAACTTTTGCATTCGGACAGATTTTATCACAAGAGGTTTTGGATATTCCAAAATATGAAACAATAAATCTTCATGCATCATTATTACCTAAATACAGGGGTGCTAATCCTTTGCAAAGAGCCATTATTGACGGAGAAAAACAAACTGGTATATGCACGATGATTACGGAATTAGGACTTGATTGTGGTGATGTTTGTCTGAAAGAACCGATTGATATATCAGATAATTTAAATTGTGTTCAATTATTTGATATTGTCGCTGAAAAATCACCTGAAATGATTGAAAAAACACTAATCGGGCTTGTTGAAAAAACTATAACACCTGAAAAACAATGCGAAAATGGTGTTTGTATGGCAAATAAGCTTACAAAAGAAGAATGTAAGATTGATTGGTCAAAATCTGCTCACGAATTACACAATTTGGTAAGAGGTATTTACCAATGTCCAAGTGCTTATTTTAATTTCAATGATAAAATTATAAAAGTTCTTGAAACGGAAGTTATGGGTGGTAAAGGTTCTGAGGGTGAATTTATAAATATTTCAAAAGAAGGTGTAGAAGTAGCTTGCGGAGATGGCAGTCTTTTATTGAAGCGTGTGAAACCTGAGGGTAAAGGTGAAATGTCTGCAAGAGATTGGTATAACGGAGTAAAAAATGTTATCAAAGGGAATTAGAGGCGCAATTACTGTTGAGCAGAACACAGAGAACTCAATAAAAGAGGCAACTTTGACGCTTTTTAAACAAATGGTTGAAATAAATAAAATTGAAGAGAATATGGTTTCCCACATATTTTTTACGCTGACAGAAGATTTGAATGCGGCATTTCCTGCCAAGTTTATCCGTTTGGATTTTGGTTGGAAGAGTGTTGCAATGATGTGTCATCACGAATTAAATGTGCCGAATTCATTGCCTATGTGTTTAAGAGTAATGATTGTTGTAAATTGCTATGATAACTTTAATCCCGAATTTGTTTATCTAAGAGGGGCTGCAAAATTAAGAGGTTAAAATGATTTATTTTGATAATTTAACCTTAAAAGCTTTTGTTGAGGAAAACAGAGAGTTCTTTTGCGGAGCAAGAATACAAAAAATCCAACAGCCGACTCGTCGTGAATTTATTTTTATTTTAAGAAATAATGGAGAGACAAAGCGTTTTTATGTGAATATTACGCCAAATTTGCATCATGTATGCTTTATGAATAAAGAAAACGAAGAGAAACGTTATCTTTCTATACCTAAGCAGCCGCCGATGTTTTGCATGCTGCTTAGAAAATACATTGAAAACGGCAAAATCATAAAAATAGAACAACCGTTTTATGAGAGAATTTTGGAGGTATATATTGAAGCATATGATGAATTATCCGAAAAGATAAATCTTTGTTTGGCAATTGAATTGATGGGAAAACATTCTAACATTGCGCTATACAATACAAAAACAGGTATAATATACGGTTGTGCGCACAATGTAGGTTCGGAAAAAAGTCGAGATAGGGAAATGCGCGGTAATGTGCCTTATGTCTATCCTCCAAAACAAAACAAAAGAGATTTTTTAAGTTATAACGGTCAGATTAATTTTGAAACACTGGCAGATGATTTTTTCGGATTTTCAAAACCCTTTGCTAAAATGTGCAAATGTGTTGATATAGAAAAAATTAAAGATTTTCTTGAATTAAAATATCTTTCGCCTGTTATTAGTGATGATTTTTCACAATATGCTCTATTTTCGCAAATTTTGGACGGTATTAAACAAAATAGCGTTAATGACATGATTGATAACTATTTTGCGCATCATCAAAGTATAGAAATTCTGGGAGTTCTAAAACAAAAATTAACAACAACTATTTCTCATAGACTAAAAAAAACAGAAAATTCACTTGATAAAATAGAAAGACAGTTAAAAAAAGAGAAAAATGCGGAGCGTTACAGGAAATATGGTGACTTGATAATGGCAAATCTATATAATTTACAAGATTTTCAGAAACGTTGTACTTTAACTGACTGGGAAACAAATGAAGAAATAGCCATAGATTTGGATGAAACAAAAACTATAAAAGAGAATGCTAACAGATATTTTAAACTTTATAATAAGGCAAAACGTTCTGCTGAAAAGCTTTTACAGTTACAAGAAGAACTTACTGATCAAAAAGGATACTGTATGCAAACACTTTATACTATCGAAAGTGCCGAAAATATTGATATATTAAATGAAATAAAACAAGAAGTTTTGAATGAGGAAGATGCCGTAAAAATAAAATTAACGCAAATTGACGAAAGAAATATTCTTGGACATACAGTTTTTGTAGGGAAAAATAACAAACAAAATGATTATATAATATCAAAACTGGCAAAGGACAGTGATTTATGGTTTCACACTCATACCTGTGCAGGTTCTCATGTGCTTTTAAAGCTAAATAATAATGAAACACCAAGTGATGAATTGATTTTCAAATGTGCAAAACTTGCAAAACAATATTCTCAGGGTGCAAATTCAAGTAAAATAGGCGTTATATATACAAAAAGAAAATATTTAAGAAAACCTCCTGCTGCTAATTTAGGCTATGTAACATACAAAAATGAGCAGGAAATAATTATAGATTAATGCAATTCACTACCGTGACAATCAGTTCCGCCGGTTTTAATTAAATTGTATTTATCTGCAATTTTTTCAACAGTTTTTCTTGAATGAAATTTAATAATGCCTCTATGTCTTTCATAGGGATAGTAAACTTCAATTCCATCAAGACCAAAACTCATAAGTTGTTTTACAAAACCTTCAAGATTTAAACACCAATAACAAGCAGGATGTGCCAGAACTGCAATCCCTCCTGCATCGTGAATAGCGGGTATAAGTTTTTTAATATCTCTCTTCGCAAAAATTCTTACATAATCAGCTTCGGTATCTTTTTTATTTTTTGCCAAAAACGGGTTTAATAAATCTGTGTTAATGTCAAAACCATAACCTAAGAGGTGAAAAAAAGTCGTTCCGTACCAGCAATCAAATTCAATACCTGATATAACCATACTTTCATTGCTTAAATCAGTTTTTAAATACCCATCAAGATTGTTGTGGTCTGTTATAGAAATGTACTCAAATCCTTTTGATTTTGCCTGATTAACAATATCCTCAGGTGTCATTATACCGTCGGAAAAGCTTGAATGAATATGAAGATTCACATTGTTATGAAAATTATCTTTAGTGAATGATTTTATTAACTCTTTGTAACCCATTTTTAAAATTTACCGATTTGTTATAAAATGATTATACAATAAAAACGAGGATTTTAATTATGACATCTGAAAATAAGACGGTATTTCAAATATTTATTGATAGTGCAGGAATTTATGCAAAGCATTTGCCTGAATTTATAAAATATATGTCATTTCCTGTATTTGGACAAATTATTGGTATAATATTATCTTTTGCGCTGTCTTTGGGTTATGCATATACAATTGGTGCTTCAATGAGTGATGCAACATTGAGTTTCGGCATTACAATGCTGCTTGCTATCCCCGGATTGATAATATTCACAAAGGCTTTCTGGGAATATTTGGTAGCTTATGTTGCATTAAATTCAATGACGGAAAATACTATAAAATCGGGCAGAATTTATGATATATCTTCACATAAGAAAGTTGCAACATCGTCAAAAAGAATAGGCGAATTTATAACTCTATGGTTGTTATTTGGTTTATTTACGATTGTTTCAATATTTCCTCCTATGTGGATAATATCAGCAGTTGTATTTGTATTTTTAGTCTTATTATTTCAGGTATTTACTTTTGAAAAAAATATGTCTGCTGTTGAATGTTTTAAACGCAGTGCAAAACTTGTATCTGCTGATTTTTGGAAAACGGCAGGAATGCTTATTATAATTGGTGTTTTTTCATATTTTTTACTTCCAAAGCTGGTAGAATTTATTTTAGGTGTTTTGCAAATAGTTAAATTATTTATATTTTTACTTGATCCGATTGTGGCAAAAATGTTGCCGATAGCGGAATGGAATGAAAAATTTGCGATTTTAAATATTCCTTATATGATTACATCTCTTGATTTTACAAAAATGATATTGTCATCAATAATTTCAGGATTGGTAATATGTTTTACCTTGCCATTACGTTCAATATGCTGGACATTATGGTATAAACAACTTTGTGTAAATGAAATAAAAGCTAAATCTAAGAAGAAAAAGGCAAAATCAGACGATGTATAAATGCAAAAACTGTAACAGTATTGATAAATTTGAGCTTATGTTTGATGAAAATTATAAGGGTAATCGTAATTTTGCACAGAAATACAATAACAGACATCAGATAGAAATTACAATAGACGGACATACATTTATTCCGTCGTTGGATTTTATGAATAAACATGCAGTTTGCAAATATTGCGGTCAAATATATATATGGGATTATGACTAGAAAGGTTAGAAATGAGAAAAGACGGAAGAAAAAATAACGAATTAAGACCGATAAAATTCACAAAAGATTTTACAAAACACGCATTGGGTTCGGTATTGGTAGAATTTGGTGATACAAGAGTAATTACAACGGCATCAGTTGATATGAAACAACCAAAATGGATGGGTGAAGATTCAACGCAAGGCTGGGTAACTGCTGAATATTCACTGTTGCCGTCATCAACATCAACAAGATGTGAACGTGAAAGAACAAAAATCTCAGGCAGAACTCAGGAAATTCAACGTCTTATAGGCAGAAGTTTAAGAGCCTGTGTTGATTTAGAAAAATTACCTAAAATGACAATAACAATTGATGCAGACGTAATTCAGGCAGATGGCGGAACAAGAACAGCAAGTATTTGCGGTGGTTTCATGGCATTAAAAATTGCCGTTAAAAAATTAATGGAACAGGGAATTTTGAAAGAAAATCCTATAAAAGAGGAAATTGCCGCAATTTCGGTTGGTATTGTCGACGGTGAAGTTAAACTGGATTTGTGTTACGAAGAAGATTCAAGGGCTCAGGTTGATTCAAATGTTGTAATGACAAAATCAGGAAAGATAATAGAATTTCAAACAACGGCAGAAGGCGATCCGTATACACAGGAACAGTTAATGGAAATCTTCAATACCGCAAAAGAAGGTATTAATGCAATTATAAATATGTATTAAAATCTTTAATAACAATATTGACAAACTATAAAAAGTAGTAAATAATGGTAAGGTGCTATAAGCTTAGCAGGAGGTAAAACATCTATGAACAAAGAATTACGCATCGGGGTGGGGGTAAAATCCTCTTGTAGCAATGGTTTTGACTTGGTACGTGATACCTTGGTTCCTATTGCTAAAAAAACACAAAAAATTGTTGCATTCACATTAGCCGAAACACTAATTGTAATTGGCGTAATCGGTATTGTGTCAGCATTGACTTTACCGAATTTGAACAATACAACAGGTGATAAAGAAAAAGTTGCCAAGGTTAAAAAAGTATATCAAAACTTAAATGATGCTCTTGGTCGTGCAGAAGCTGTGTATGGACCTTATAGTGATTGGTTTATTAATGATGGAGATAATGCAAAGGCAAAGGCAAAACGTGCAGGTGAGCGTATAACCGAGTTTATGAAAGTATCAAAAACATGTGGTACTGATAAAAATAGCGGTTGTTTTAATAGTGGTGATATATTAGCTTTAAAAAATGGTAATGGTGAGCTTGCTTCTCCCGAAAGTTTTGATACAGTGTATAAAATTATAACAGCAGATGGTACTTCTATTGCGTTTGTGAGTAATGCCACGGTAAGAGTTGATATAGACGGACCAACAAAAGGTAAAAATACGTTTGGATATGATTTTTTTGAATTTAATTATGATAATGAAAGAGGATATATTCCGGAGAATTTTGGTTTGACAACTGTGGAGGGGTTGTATAGAGCCTTAATCAGTGAGTATGGAGGACAAGTCTCAGCAAGTTGGATTATTAATTATGACAATGCTGATTATTTAGAATTTGCTAAAACATCTGACAATAAATGTAAAAATGGTACAACTCCAACCGAAGCTAATCCGAGATGTAAATAGTTTGAGTTGAATGCTTTAAAAATTTAACGGTTGAACACTTTTTGTTCAACCGTTTTTCGTCATACGGAACTTGTTATAGCATTTTACTGATTAAGAATGACAAGTTCCAAATATCCGAATAGTTCAAAATGCATGCTATTACTAAAAAGGCAATTTTGAATAAAAAAAATACTTAATATGAATAAGGAAAACTATAATTTTCCGTAAAAAATCTAATTAATTTCTTAACTATCTGCAAACCCGGCGCGGTTCTTGCAATCTGCC
>JAFWGJ010000144.1 GCA_017512405.1 bacterium
AAAGAAGAAACATCAATTTGGTGCTGGGCATAATAAATCATCAGATATAAAATAAATTCATTAGACGAGGCTAAATGGATTTATAACAAAATTTTTATACTCTCTCTCTTAATATCCTCGTGTTTATTTAATGTTTGCCAAGATAGTTGGCAAACTTTTTTTTTCGTAAAAATTTTAGATTATTCTGAATTACTATTTTTTATAACATCCATTAATGCTGATGAAATAACACCGATTAAAATACCATGCAAACCAACACCAAAAATTGCAGTTAAACAACCGATTATTTTACCTGCTGTTGTTATCGGATAAGTATCACCATAACCTACTGTTGTAAAAGTTACAATAGACCACCAAAAAGATGTTATAACACTGGAAAAAGCTTCATTTCCTGTTTGATTTTCAGCAAAATAAATTGAAATTGATGAAATTAGAACTGCGGAAGCAAAAATAAATAATGTTACAACAAGTTCATTTTTTCTTTTTATAAATGCTTGTTTTATATTATTAAATGCATGGGAATAGCGGGTAATTTTTGCTATTCTAAAAAGCCTGAATAATCTTAATGCTCTTAAAAATATTGTATTTACAGTTATAAAAGACAAATAAAATGGTAAAATTGCAGCTAAATCTATTAGCATATAAGTAGAAAAAATTTCTTTAAATTTATTAATTATAATAAGTCTTAGAAAATATTCAACCGTGAAAACTGCAACAGAAAATATTTCAAAAATATTAAAAAAATAATTAAATTTATTGTTGATATTTACATCAGTTTGTAAAATAAACGCAATAAGATTTAAAAAAATTAAAAACATCAGCGAATATTCAACAAATTTATTATCTAAAAAGTTTTTAATTGTATTTTTCATAGCAATTTAGAATTAACCGCCACAAACTTTACAAGGTCTTCCGCCTTGTTGTTTAGCTTTTTGTTTATCAATTTTTATACAATTAACTGTACATTTTTTTGCCCAAGTACAAGAAGTTTTATGGTATTTTCCTGTATTTGTATTGAAAACAACAGTTTCAGCAAAAGCAGGTGTTGCAAACGCAAATAAAATTAAAAATGTAATAATTTTTTTCATTTAAAAATCCTTTATTTAAATATTTAATTCAAATAATTTAAATTGTCAATATAATGTTTTATTCAAATATACACTCATTAAACCTTACATCAAAAAATCAATCTTTTTGTTATTTATGTTCGACTCTCACTTCGTTCGTGCCTCTGCTCTGGCAAAAAAAAGTTTGCCAACCTACTTGGCAAACATTAAATAAACACGAGGATATTAAGAGAGAGAGTATAAAAATTTTGTTATAAATCCATTTAGCCTCGTCTAATGAATTTATTTTGAGATTTAATATATTAGTTGTTGCTTAAAACTAATTTCAAAGTTGCCATATTTTTAATAGACAACATTTTGTGTTTGTTTTGTTGAGAGTTAGATATTTCAAAGATTCTGCACATTCTGCGAATTTCTTCTGCTTCTGCGAATGAATTAACTCTATATACATTGTTGATTGGATCTGTTACAACTGACATAATAGTGTTTAATTCTTGTTCTTTCATCTTCAAAATATCCTCTCTTAAATCTCTTACTCTTTTATAAAGTATTTTTATTTGAAAAAATTGCCTTTTTAATTTTAGAATTGTTAAGCTTTTGTAATAATTGCCTATATTATATATATAATGAGGATTTCAGGTATGTCAAAATAAGCCTGAAATCCATGTTATGCATGAGTTTCAGGCTTATTAAAATTTTTATAAGGCATGTTTTTATATTATTTGCATGTTGTTACGTTTTGGTAGTACAATTTGTCCGGACATTCTCTATAATCTTCGTTATCATACAACGTTACCCAATGTAAGTAATCTTTTTCTGCTGGTTTTCTTGTATTTGTAAATGTTGTATTGCTATCATTTTTCCATGGTTTTAACTCAATAGGTTCTGTTGTATCTTTAGGAATAAACAATGTAGCATAAAATACATCTGCACCTATTGTATTTAAGCCTTTTTTAGAACCGTCAACGTCAATCATAATATTTTTATAAATATCTTTGTTATAGTTAGTGCTAGGTACTTCTATAACACAATAAGCAGAGCCATCGGAAAGAGCTACTGCATTATTGGCACAATCACCTGATTGGTACCAATATGTAGCTCCGGAGCCTTTTGTTTTCATTGATGCATTTAAGTACTTAGTAACGTTTGCAACAGAGAATGTATTTGAATCTCTTTTTGTATCACCATATTTTAGTGCCACTCTGTCAACAGAAGTTGATAAATCGGAGTACACTTTTTTAGCTTTTGCTACGTTAACCTGTTCATCTGATTTATTATTCAAGTTTGGTAAAGTCAGTGCTGATACAACACCGATAATGCCTATAACCATAAGCACTTCTGCCATTGTGAATGCTATATTTTTACTTAATTTAAACATAATACCTACTTTCTTATTTACAAGTTCTTTTTGTATTCCAATCTAATTGATCTGCACATTTCAGGTAATCCATATTACCTGCTTTTATTATCCAAGCTGCGTTGTCATTATTAGTATTATTAGCTATCGGACCGGCATCTGATTCTCCGGATGGAACTATACCTTCTTCATAGCAAATATAGAAGGTAAATTTATCACGTCCTATAGTATTTTCACCTTTTTGTGAACCATTTATATCTACAACAAAAGTACCCATCTCACCTGTACATGAATTATGTTGTGTCTTTGTTGAAAAATCAAATTCATTACTCAACATATGTGGTGTTTTCAATATATAATATTCAATTTCTGAATTGTCTTTCAATATTATTTTACGGTTTGTAGAATCTTCTGCTTTATAAGTCATGTGTTTAAGCAATTTATTGTGGAATAACAAATTCATCTGAGATCCGTCGGTATTGTTATCTGCATCTGCCCATTCAGGAGGTTTTCCGTATTGTGAAACAACTGCCTGATAAGCAGTTTCTAATTCGGGATAAATTTTTCTCAATGCAGATACAACCTTTTTTTCTTCTATATTGTTTGAAACCGTAGGTAACGCCAAAGCTGCTGTTACACCTATCACTGCGATTACAACTAAGACTTCTGCCATTGTGAATGCAAAAAATTTCTTTAACATTTTTAGTCCTCAATGCTACTAACAATGCAATTGTACGTTGTTTCAGCAGTTTTGTCAAATAAATTTAAACAATTGTAACCTTTTTGATTTTTTTTTCGTTTAATTATAGAATTTTTTAGGGAGAAAACAATATGAAAATAAAAATATCAGCGATTATTTTAACGTTATTATTCACTATAAACGTATCATTTGCCGGGGTTTTGAAATCCAATGCGGAAACAAAAAGAATTCCTGCGGGGACTAAATTTACAATAAAATTACAAAATCCGATAAGTACAAAAACAAGCAAAAATGGAGATTATTTCAGTGCGGTGCTTGTAGATGACGAAAAAACACCTACAAATGTTATTTTGCCTGCTGGTTCCATGATTAGAGGAAGTATAACGAAAGTTACTCCGAGCAGAAGGTTTTCAAGAGGCGGTGTTGTGTATGTTGACTTTGACCACATTGTTACTCCAAACGGTAAACAATTACCGCTGGATATGATTATATCAGGCAAAATTAACATGAACTTTAACGGCGGTTTATATTTGAACAAGGGTTATGGTGAAGCATTAGGCGAAAACTGGAATAAAACCGTTGAAATTGCAACAAATGCAACCGAATACGGAATGGATATAGGTGAAGATATTTTAGGCGGTGCTGCAAGAATATTAACGGTTCCTGTTTGTGCATTTGGCGGTGCAATAGGTGGCGGAGCATATTGGATTGGTGATAGTGTAGCTGATATGTTCAGAAAAGGTCAGGATGTAGAATTTAATCAAGACGAAAATTTGACAGTAATTCTTACCCAGCCAATCGATGTTCCGTTAAATTAATTATGCTCTCGGATGGGCTTGTTCAAATACATCCTGTAAGTGTTTTGTAGATACGTGAGTATAAATTTGCGTATTTGAAATGCTGGCGTGTCCTAAAAGTTCCTGAACTATTCTTAAATCTGCCCCGTTTTCTATTAATCTTGTCGCAAAACTGTGTCTGAACATGTGAGGTGTTACGTGTTTTGGCAGTTCAATATGTTCAACTGTATCATTTATAACATTTCTTATGGTTTTATTTTGAAGTCTGTAACCTGTATTATTGATAAATACAGGTGTTTTATCGGTTATAGGCTCAAGCTTGAAACCTTTTGCAACGAGTGGTCTTGCTGTTTCAATATACCTTTGCAAATATGTTTTTGCTCTTTCTGAAACAAGTACAATACGTTCTTTTGCTCCTTTACCGAATACGGTGATTTCATTATTTTCCAGGTTTAAATCACCAAAGTTCAATCCGCTGAGTTCCGATACACGCATGCCTGTTGCCCATAATAATTCTAATATTGCTCTGTTACGATACCCCGCAGGTGTTTCAATTTTTATACCGGAAAGAATTTTTTCTATTTCTGTCGTAGTTAAAAATTTTGGCAAAGATTTAGGTCTTTTAGGTGCTGAAAGATTTACTGTCGGATTTGTGTCAATAAGCCGCTCTCGGTATAAATATTTATAGAATGTTCTTATTGATGCAATTTTTCGTGCAAGAGTAGTTTTTTTGTAGTCAAATTTTTGAATAAAATAAAGATAATCACGAACTTTCTGAAATGTTACTGTTAAACAAGATTCGTTATCCAACCACAACAAGTAGCTCATAACATCGGAATAATAAGCTTTTGCTGTATGTTTAGAAAAATTTTTCTCTATCAAAAGATATGTATTAAAATCTTCCAGAAAATTTTTGGAGTCTTTATTAAGTCCCATAATTATTCCTACTTACGCACGATTTTTTTTTATAAGTGCTATTATACAATATTTTTGAATAAATTATAAATAATTTACAATATTGAGGATAAAAATGAGATTAAGTAAAAAATTAATTGCGGCTGCAACTGTATCATGTATTTTATCAGTAAGTGTATACGCATCACCGGCAGTAAAGAAAAATGTCAAATCTAAACCTGGTAATGTTTTGTCCGTTAAAATTAGTAAAAATTATAATCAGATTGATAAACTTATAGAAGATGAAAAATTTTATCAGGCGGATAGTTTACTGAATAATATGCTCAAATCTAATCCGAATGATATTACGGCAAGAGCTTTATATATTATTTCTGCGGCGAAACAGGATAAACTTGATGTTGCACAGGAACAATTAAATAAATATTTGCCGAAATATTATTCAAATGCAAACTTGCATTATGCACAAGGTATTGTTTATTTAAAACGTCAGGCTTCTTCTGATATGGAATACAGAAATAACTCTGAACAGCTTATTAAAGAAGCAATAAACGAATTTAATACAGCACTCAAATATGACCCAAGACATTTTCCGTCTTATAATGCTTTGGGTGTAATTTCTATAAATACCGGTAACATGCAAAAAGCAAGAGAATACTTTGGAAAAGCTCTTAACATAGATAAAAATTACTCAACGGCGGTGGATAATCTAGGAACGGTTGATTATTTGGACGGTGATTATGATTTGGCTCAACAGAGGTTTTTAAAAGCAATTTCTATGAATCAAAACAGTTCAACAGCCTATTTCCATTTGGCACAGGTTTATGATAAGCAATCTTTGTATTCAAAAAGTTTAGATGCTGTTGACCATTCTTTAAGGTTAAAACCAAAATCTTCCGTTGCGCATAATTTAAAAGGCGAAATTCTTAAAAAACAAGGTAATGAAGCTGCAGCAATAGAAGCGTTTAAAAAATCTATTTCCGTTAAACCCGAAAATACAAAACCGTATATAAATCTTGCAAAAATATACGAAAAACGTTTTGATAATGAGTTTGCAATTGCTAATTTAAAGACAGCATTATCTGTTAATCCGTCATTAAATCAAGTTAAATTATATATTGCAGACTTATCATTATTAAAAGGTGATAATAAAGAAGCTTTAAAATATTATTCAAGTCTTGTTGGTGTTGAAGGATATAATACGGATGCTTTAACAGGTATAGCAAATGCTTATTTTGCAGATGCGAAAGCTTCTGTATCTCAAAATGCTCTCGGACGTAATAAAGATTTGGAAAATGCCTATGATAACGTTAAGAAAGCTTTGGTTGTAAGTCCGAACAATTTGCAGTTATATCTTGCAAAATTAAAACTTGCAAAAATGACAAACCGTGAAAAAGATACTCAGGAAACATTGGATAAAATAATTGCAAGTCCGGTAAGAGGTTTTAATGATTTACTTGCAAAGGGTGATGCTTATTTAGCTATGAATAAGTATCAGGAAGCAAAAGAGTCCTTTGAAAATGCTGTTGCATTTGCACAATCGACGGATGATTACCTATTTATATCAGAAATACTGACTTATGATAAATTTTATCCGAGTGCGAAAGCAATTTTGAGAAAAGTACTTGTTAATGAACCAAATAATGAGGAAGCTTTGCATAACCTTAATTACATAATGACCATGGAAAAACAGTCTGAGTCATTATATAAAGACGCAAAATTTTTGAATAAAAAAGATAAAAATAAGGTTTTTGCAAGAGAATATGCGTTAAAATCACTTGATATGAATCCTACAAACTATAATGCGGCTCTATTGAGCGCTAAATTATGCGAAAAACAAAAGCACTATAAAGAAGCTGCCGATTCTTATAAAATTGTTGCCGGATTAGAGCAAAAACCGCGTAAAATAAAAAAATACAGTAAAAAAGCCAAAAAACTTGAAAAGAAATATAATAAAATAAATACCCGATATATGAAAAAAGAGGATAAAGAGTTTAAAAAATGGCAAAACAGCTTAACGCCAAGTTTATAATAAGTGCAGAAAAATTAAGTCAATGCCCAGATTTTAAACTTCCTGAATTTCCGCTTTTAGGACGTTCAAATGTCGGAAAATCTTCGTTTATAAATTGTCTTTGCAATAACAAAAAACTTGCAAAAACATCTAATACCCCGGGAAAAACTAGATTAATAAACTTTTTCAACTTTTCTGAACAATTTATGATAGCCGATTTACCAGGATATGGTTATGCAAAAGTATCAAAAGAGGCTCAGGAACGTTGGCAAAAATATCTTGAAGAATATTTGCTTAAAAGAGAACAAATAAAATCGTTAATTCAGCTTGTTGATGGCAGGCATGAGTTGCAAAAAAATGACCTGCAAATGCGAGAGTGGGTTAATGCTTATAATTTACCGATTTTTACAGTTGTTACCAAAATAGATTATGTACCTAAAAATAAAGTGTTAAATGTTATTGGTGCCGTTAAGAAAGAATTTGGCGGTGAAGTATTACCATTTAGTGCAATAGACAGAAAATATTGCGATGGTATTTTAGATTACTTTGCTCAATTAATAAAATAGCCAAATTGTGTAATGTGGTTTTTGATAATTTGAATTTATATGTAGTTATGTACAATTCAGATTGGTATAATGCTTTAAATACACCTATGTTCATGCCTCCAAACTGGCTTTTTGCACCTGTTTGGATAATTTTGTATTTAATGATTTTTGCTTCTTTTTGGATATTTTGCGTTTCAAAAAGTCCTATAAAAAAATCATTGGCAGTAATGTTTTTTGCTATTCAGTTGTTTTTAAATTTTATATGGTCAACCGTATTTTTTACAAGAACGGATATTCAGGGCGCTTTGGTAATAGTAATATTTATGTGGGTATTTATAGTGCTTACTATTATAGAATTTCATAAAATCAGCAAATTGTCATCTTATCTTTTAATACCGTACTTTCTTTGGGTTAGTTTTGCTCTTTATTTGAATACTTATTTTTATATTCTTAATTAAATACATTAAATTGCCGAAATATTTATTATAATCTTCATAAATAACCTTTATATATGCTATTATGGGTTTGCAGAGGTGAATTTATGAAAAAAATAATAACTTTGTCAGTAATAATTATGTTTGGAGCTATTGCTTTTGCAGATCCTTATGCAAACGAAATCCCGCCTAATTATTCACCTGCAACTTCACCACAACCTAATGAACAACAGGAAGAAAATAAAGATGTTGAAGTTGATGTTGAAGTTAAAGAAATACCGGTGCCGACACCGCAAATAAAATTGGAAAATCCGGATTTGACAGTTGTTGAAAAAGGCTCTCAAAATTTCTACTACGATAAATATGGAAAATTTATTGCAAGAGATAAAAAAGTTAATAATCAGGTTTTCTTTTATAACCAAGTCGGACAATTAGTCGGTAAAAGTATAAGAAGAAATTCAAATACATATTATTACAACGGACTAAATAAATTTATCGGTTATTGTACGGAAACGGAATGTTTCGATGAAGATTTCAAGTCTGTCGGAACGGTTCCTCCATTGCCAAAATTAAACACTTTTATCCCTATTATAGATAACAATCTTATAAATCCACAAAACAAAACCAAAACAAAAGAAGATGAATAATAAAAAAACTATTGACAGTAAATTATTTTTTGTGTATATTTGTTTTGCAAATGCTGTGCGGGCGTTTAGCTCAGTTGGTAGAGCGCTTCCCTTACAAGGAAGATGTCGGGAGTTCGAGCCTCTCAACGCCCACCATTTAAAATTTTGGCGATTTGAACAAGCGGTTCAAACGCCTTTTTTATTGTTATAGTTAGTTTTTCGCCGTCCCATAAAAAGTTCGAACACAATAAATTTATCAATTCTTTTTTATCGTCAACCGTTCCGCGTTCATACAGTATCGGTGCGGTTTTTACGAGTTCGAGTATTTTTTGCGAAAATTCCAAAATATCAACTTCGGACGAATTATTTATTTTTAATTGAATATTCAAATCGTCCAATTGGTTCACAAATTCCGCATGCTTTTGTTTGTATTTTTTTGAATCAATCAAGCCGTCCAAGTACATTTCGAACATTTTTTCTAATCGTTCATTTGTTTTGTTGATTTGTGATTGTAATGTTTTTGCTTGTTCAATTCGGGCAAAATTGTTTTCAGAAATTTTCGACTTTATCAAATTTTCAATAATGTTTAAGTTGGATTCATTGATTTTTAATCGTTCTAAAACGTCAATAAATAAATTTTCCGCCATTGTTTCTTTTAAATATTTTCTTTTGCAATCGCCGCCGCGGTTGCCCGTGCAATGATAATAAATATATTTATTTTTTTTGATTTCCCCGACAAGTTGACAACCGCAATGCGAACATTTTATTAAACCCGAAAATAAAAATTGTTTTTTTGTATTTGTTTTTTTATTATTGTTATTGTTATCATTGACGATTTTTTGACAAATATAAAATAATTCTTTTGAAATTATAGGTTCATGCTTGCCTTTGTATCGTTTTCCGTTCCAATTAAATTCCCCCATATAAACAGGGTTTTTGATGATTTTTTCAATCGTTGAACGATTCAATTTTGTTTTTTTTGCGACAATAAAACCCCGATTTCGCATTTCAGCAGCAAGAGAACGAAAAGAATATTGCCCCGTTGCATATAAATCAAAACACATTTTTATAAAAGGGGCTTTTTGTTCGTCAATGACTAAATAAGAACGTTTATTGATTCTTTGGGTTTTATACCCCGCCATTGCATGACTTGGGTAATAACCTTGTTCGGCTTTTTCACGCATTTTGCTTGAAACCTCATTCGACAAATTCCGCGAATATAAATTTGCAAACCCGTTTTCGATTTCAAAAATCAAAAAGTCTTGCGGTTTTGATTGCGAACATAAAACAAGGCGGTTTTCAATCAAATGTATATTATAAGATTCGTGTTCCGCCATATATGACAACAAAGCAGAATCAACAGGGTTTCGGCTTGCACGGTCATTTTTCAAGAAAACTAAATTTTTAATTTTCTTTTTTTTGACAAATTCAATCATTTTATTAAATTCGGGGCGTCCCGTTTTTTTAGCCGTGTAAGATTCCCAAAAATGTTGAACAATATGCAAATTGTTTTCGCTGCAATAAGTTTTTAATTGTTTTAATTGGTAGTCAAGCGAATAACCCTCTTGGCGTTGTTCGTCCGACGAAACCCGCGAATATATGACACAATCATTATACATATTTTAAAACCTCATTTTTTATGTCGGTTAATATGTTTGTTTTTGCCGTGAACACGCAATCAATGCCGCTTTTAGTTTTAATTTGTAAATAATATTTTTTATTTTTTTCGTAAGTTGGATTTACGGCAGATAACCCGCCGACAATAGCCCCAACACCGCCAAGCAATAACCCGCCAACAACGGCACGAATCACAACGGATTTATCTTTTTGGGTTTGTTCAATTTCCGTTAAAATATTTGTGTTTTCAATGTCTATATATTTTATATTTTCGCAGCGATTTTCTTTGTTTGTTATATTTATTGAATCGGGCAAAAATTCAATTTTTACGTCCGAATTATTATCAAAAAACTTTATGCCGTCTATATATAAAACATTAAAAGTTTTATTTTGGACGGCTTTTTTTTGCGTTTTTTCAAGAAATTTTTTCATTTCGGTTGGAAATTTTATTTGCAAATAAATATTCAAAACTATTGCACAAACAAGCGTTATAATTCCGAGCATGGGTTTTATAAAAAACATAACTATTGCAGCAAGAAACAAAATCCCGAAAATATTAAAAAGCATGTTAAATTTATTATTCATGAAAAAATCCTTTTTATTTGTTTGTTAATCTTTTTGCGAAATCAATAACAAAGTTTAAATCGTCGGGACTTAATTTTTTGGCGATTTCATACAAAGTTTTGATTTTTGAATTTGATGTTATTGTTGTTGCAATTTCGGCAGAATCTTTATCCAACAAATACGGTTCAACAATTTGGTTATCGCCGTAGTCAATAAAATCATCAACCGAACATTTAAACAATTCCGACAATGCTTTTAATGTTTCCAATGTCGGGTTGCCGTTTGCCCCCGAAAATACACGGTCAACCGTTCCGACTTGCAAACCCGTTAATTCGGCAACTTGTTTGTTAGTTAGACCATTCAAATTTTTAAATTTGTTTAATTTTTCTTTACTTAACTTTATCATTCTTAATAATTCCTTATCATTATTATAATACAACTAAACCATATAAAAACACACTCCCCCGCTTGATTTATTTACAAAATCTTTATATTTACATTATTAAAATGATGTTTTTAATTTGACACCGTGATTTTAATAATGTAATATTAAACCCGTGCAATATTTTAATAATGTTTGGCATGGATAGTTTAATATTTTGTACTTTATTTTAATAATGAAAGGAGAAAAAGCATGTTCGAAAATGTGAGAGCAGAAATGGCAAGAAACGGTTACACAAACAAGGACGTTGCCAAAGAATTAGGAATTTCAGAATGGGCGTTCGGTCAAAAATTGAACGGTTATTCACAATTCAAGTTGGACGAAATGGCAAAAATTCGTCAATTGTTAAAAAACAATTTATCAATTGAATATTTGTTTTTCGCTGATTCAATCCGCGGGGGTGCAAATGCTGCAACAAATTAAAACGGAAATTGTATTTTCGGACGAGGAAGTTTCAGACGAAGAACGAGCATATTATTTCGCAAGGTTCATTGAAACGCTTGACCGAATGAATAAATCACAAAACACAAATAAGAAATAAAAAGATTGGAGAATTGGGAATGTGTAAAGTTGTCAGAATTGGAGAAAATAAAAAGTTGGTTAATGTTCGCCCGTTGGCTTGGACGAATCACTTAATCGAAATAATTAAAAAACGTCAAGACAGTTTGCGTCAAAGAAAAATCGAATATTTGCGTCAACGCACTTATGAATATTTCTTGACGCAAGTTGTCGCATACACAATTAAAAGCGGCGAAATTGATTTGTTCCCCGCAGTATATTTGACAGGGCAAGCAATCAACACAAAAGCAATGTCGTTGACAAATGACGCGGTTGCCGAATTATGCAACCAAGGAACAAAAAGGATTGATTCAGCATATACAAAATGCCGCAAATTTTATTCAAGGGGATTTTAGAAAATGAAACAGAAAAAAGAAAAATCGAATGCAAATGTTTTTCGCATTCATAAAGATAAAAACTTTGTTGTTATGTCAAACAGGCATTTGTTCGACAAACCGCCATTAAGTTTAAAAGCAAAAGGGTTGTTATGTTTATTGTTGGCGTTGCCCGATGATTGGAATTATTCAATAAACGGCTTGACGGCAATTTCAAAAGAATCAAGGGATTGTATTTGTGCGACCTTAAAAGAATTGCAAAATTTCGGTTATGTTGAAATTGAACAAACCCGCACAAAAGGAATGTTTGGGGCGGTTTATCACATTTACGAAACACCGCAGAAAAAAACAACCGAGTCGGAAAATCCGAATCGGTTAAACCGAATCGGAAAAACCGAGTCGGAAAATCCTATACAAATAAATATTAATAACCAAGAAATTAATAACAAAAATATTAATAATATTCTTGACGAAAACGCAAGCGTTTTCGGCGTTCACGAAATATTTAATTTATATAAAAAGATTTGTTCAATATATCCGCAGCCGCGTTTTTTGACGGCGGAGAGAATCGCAGCCGTTGAAAAAAGATTGTTGAAATATCCCGACGAATCTTTTTGGGTAAAGGTTTTTGAAAACGTTGTAAAATCCGAATTTTGCAAAAAATCGAATTTTATTTCATTTGATTGGTTTTTCAAAAATAATAAAAATGCCTTAAAAGCATTCGAGGGCAACTATAACAACAATAACGATTCAAGCAACGCCGCAATTGATTTAAACAAATACGCGAATTATTGCGAAAAACAAAAGGCGGTTCAAAATGCTTGAAACGACAAAGAACGAATTTAAAACAACAATTGTTGAAATGTTCGGCGAACGTACAATCGACGGCAAATGCAAATTTTGCGGAGAGGATTTGACAAGCGAAAAATATTGTTATTGCGTTGACGCCCAAAAAATAAATTCTTATTATCGCAAAGTTTCAAAAAGAATCAGCGACTTTGATTGGATGATTCAAGCGGGCAACGAAAAAAATTATATTAAAAATTTGGTTGCTTATGCGGGCGTTCCGAATCGTTACAAGGGCAAAACCTTTGACGATTTCGACGGCACACTTGCAGCGGACGCACAAATTAAAAAATCGGTTATGAATTATTATTTGCACATAATCGAAAATTATATAACAGGGCGAAACTTGATTTTGATTGGTAATTTCGGCACGGGTAAAACCTTGTTAATGTCGATTTTAGTTAATGCAATTGTATTTTGCAAAGGATTGTCGGCAAAGTACATCAACGGCGTGGAATTAATAAACGAAATACAAGACACTTATTCAAACAACAAACGTTCAACGTTAAGCGTAACAAATGAGTATCGAAACGCGGATTTCTTGTTTATTGATGATTTAGACAAAATCAACGCGACGCCCGACGCCCGCAAACTTATTTATTCAATTGTAAACGACCGTTACGACCGACAAATGCCAACAATAATTTCGGCAAATTCAAACGTTGAAGTTTTGGACGCGGAATATTTCGGCGAGGCGGTAATTTCAAGGTTGGTTGAAAATTCAACATTGATTCAATTTTCGCAGAAAAATAAGAGGTATTAGCCATGGAAAATCACGAAATCGAATCAGAAATTGAATACACAACAACAATCATTCAAGACGGACGCGAATATTTCCAAAGTTACGCACATCAATTAGCAAAACACATTTGTTCAAAGAGTTATTCGGAATTTGAATTGTCGGCGGAATACGGTTTCACATCGGCGAAAATCTTTTTTCAATCCGTGGACGGCGGTTCAACCTTTGAGAAAACCCGCAAAAGCCCAAAAAAGTGTATCGGCAATTTATTATTCAACATTGATAATAACGAAATAATTTTGAGAAAATACAACGTCCAAAGAGAGATTCACGAGTTCCACAAAGGCGAATGTTTCGGCGTTCAATATGAGATTTTCAAATATTTACGCGATTGCGATTGGATTCAAATTTGCACGGTTGAAACCGTAAACGGCAAGAATGTCAAATTTATTTATTCAATCAAGAAATTAAAAGCAATGAAAAACGGAAAATTCTTGCATTTTGCGGGACACGGGACGCAGTTTTTTATTCCCGTCGCGGATTTTTCAAAATCGACAGGGCGAGAAATCAAAGAAGTTAAAAAGAAACAAAAAAAGGAGAAATAAAAATGGAAAAATTCACGAAAACAGAATTGCAAATTGTCGATTTGATTCGACAACAAAAAACAAAGAGCGAAATTCAAAGCATTATTAAAACAACGGCGGCATATTTCAACGTTATTATGTCAAACATTTTCAGAAAAACCGACGAATTTGTCGGCTATAAAACCGAACGCAGCAAGTTTGACGAATTGCGTTGTTATTTGCGAAACAATCCGACGGCGTTTTCGCCAATGCCAACAAATGAGGATTTAAACACGGAATCAGCAGAACCGAAAAAACAAATTTGCAATTCAAACGGCAATTCAAAAAGTGTTTTGGAACAAATAACAAGTATTTTGTCGGGCATTGAGAAAAAACATCAAACCGAATTGTCAGTTGCAGCGACTAAATTGTCGGTAATTTCGGAAATAGTAAAAGAAATTGAGGGCATAAAAATTGAGTAAACCAAGAAACAAAGCAATTTTACAAATGTTGTTGCAGTTTTACGAAATCATTTTAAAGGAAACACACGACAGGACGCGGCGAAATATCCGCCGCAATTGTAGGCAAATAAGAAAAATGTTAAAGGGGGCAAAGAATGAAAACTATTGAATATATTGATTGGTTGGTTAAAACCCCGCAAGCATACACGGACGCAATGGCAAGTTGCACAAAGTTAATGCAAGAAACATTGAACAAATTGAACAAGGAGAAATAAAAATGGATAGAAAATTTATAATTTGCGATATAGACGGCGTTTTGATTGATACAAGTTGGATTTGGGGTTTTGTTCAAAAATACCCGATAAAAGATAAAAGCCAAGTTTGGGACTTTTTTAATCGCAATTGCAACGCTGCAATAAACGGCATTGACAAAGTTTGTTCAAATTTTGTCAAGAATTTGGCACAAGAACGCGAATGCGGAATTTATTTTTTGACGGCACGCAGCGAACGCGTTGCACTTGAAACCCGCGAAGTTTTACGCAAGCGACTTGGATTTGATGTTTCAAAATGCAATTTCAGTTTTCGCAAAGAATCGGACAACGAATCGTCCGTTGTTTCAAAGCAAAACCGATTAAAATTATTAAAAAATTTGGGTTATGAATTTGAAGTTGCAATTGACGACGACCGCAATATTTGCGATATGTATTCCCGCAACGGAATTGAAACCGTAATCAATTGGCAATTGGGTTCGATACCGACGGGCGTTGTTGCATTATACGCCCAAGACGACAAACTTAATCAATTGTTGAGGGGTTAAAAATGTCGCGATACAATGACGATTCACATTATACGGCGTTAAGGGGCGATTATATGACGCCGCCCGCAATGTACGAACCTATTTTGCAATATTTCAAACGCAGCGAATTTGACATTGACGTTTGTTGCACAAAGCCAAACATTCCCGCAAAAAAACATTTCACAAAGGAAATTGACGGCTTGAAACAGGATTGGGACGGGTTAATTTTTTGCAATCCCCCATGGAACGAATCAAAAAAATGGGTTCAAAAAGCGGTTGAAACCTTGAAAACAAATCGGAATTTGACGGCGGTTTTCGTTTTATCAAGCGACAAAATGTATATTCAATATATGCAAGACTATTTCGTTAAGAATCCGCACGCGGCATTTTTAATCATTCCGAAAAAACAAGGGTTCATTATTCCCGACAAACCCGACGAACCGCCCGTTCCGAGTGTTGGAACATTTATCGGGTTTATATCGCGGGACGCTGCATTGATTGCAAGCGATTTAAACTATTATAACCCGTTTGGGACGGCGTGTTTTCAAGGCGTTAAACCTTATGAACATAAAACATCAGAACAAATGACGTTATTTGGGGCGGCGTAATATGAAACGACTACCAAGAAAAATGAAAAAACGATTCAAGCGTTTAATCGTATTTTTTGAACAAAAGAAAATTGAATTTGAAAAAATAACACAAGAAAACCAAAAGGAGAAAAAAGACAATGGCAAGAATTTTATTTGAACGACAACATAATTTTTTCGGCGATTTGTACGCAGTTGAACAAATTATCGCCGAATATAGCAAGACAAAAAAGAAAATGCGACATTTTCATTCGGTAGAAATATTTGAGGCAGAATGCCCGAATTTTCCCGATTCAACAACCGAATGCGAAATCACAAAAGAACAGGCAAAAGCGTTTTTGAAACAAGCAAAGCAACAAGAACGCGAAAACGAGATAAAAAGCAATTTATATAACGGCTTGGTTGTAAAGAATTTAAAAATAAAAGTTGAAGTTTAAGGGGGCTAAAATGACAAGCGAATTACACAAAAAATTAGTTGAGTTGGGGGCAAAATATTTGTTAAATCATCAAATATGTAAATATCCAAAATCAACAATCGTTGCAACCGAAATAAATATTTCTTGCGGAGAAAGCCCCGACATAATCGGTTTTTCGGGTTATAGGTCTTTTTTAATTGAGGCGAAACAAAGTCGTCAAGATTTCAAAAAAGATTTTAAAAAATGGTTTAGAAAAAATATGGAATGCGGCATGGGAGATTTTAGAATGTATATTGCCCCAAAAGGTTTGATAAAACCCGACGAATTGCCGTCAAATTGGGGTTTAATCGAAGTAAACGAAAAAGACAAATGCAGAATGATTGTCAAACCGCAAAAAACAAAAGGAAATAAAGAAGCCGAAATGTTGATAATGGCGTCTTTAATAAAAAGAATCGGTCAAACCGAACCAAAAGGAGTTTCAATAAAATGTTATTTACACGAAAGCAAAAACACCGCAACGTTGACAGTAACAAAAGAAAAACAACAAACAAAACAAACAAAACGATTTGATTTATTGAAATCTTTATCGGTTCGAGATTTCGCCAATGCAATTGCGATTGATAACGTCGGAGATTGTCGCGGGGTTTGCCCGATATGCCAACGCAACGTTGATGATAATTGCGACGATTGTTGCGTCAATGGAATTGTCGAATATTTGGAACAAAAGGTTTAGGAGAATAAAAAATGAACGATAGATTTAAGTATAGATTTTGGCATAAACCGACAAAAAAAATGGTTAATTGTTATGGTTTTAATCGTGATTTTGTTTTTGGTGATGTACTTGATGGAATTGGAACGGTATATAATCCAGCCAAATTTGAAGATTGTATTCTTATGCAATGCACAGGATTAAAAGACAAGAACAAAAAACTGATTTATGAGGGGATATTTTAAAATTTAAAAGTGGTAATAGTTTTAGGATTGGAAAACTTGAAGTTTTTAAATGTGAATGGCTTGTTTCTAACAGTAATTTTTGTCAAGGTGCATGGTGCGGTGGGGCATTAATAAATTTATATCGCACGTGTGAAGTAATTGGCAACATCTACGAAAACGCAGAACTATTAGAGGAGTAGAACAATGAAAAAATATATAGTTAAAAATTGTCCTTGCATTAAACAAGTAGATATAGAAGTTTATAGAGAACTTGAAGAACATTTTATATGTAAAGATACTCTTGAACTAAAAGACTGTGAAAACATTGAAACTTGTTTAATAAAACAGGTGATAAGCAAATGCAAAAACATCAAGAATTTACTTAATGGTTTTGATAATGATTATAATTTAGGCAGAATAACAACAGCACAAGGAATATTAGAATTATTTGAAATTGACGAGGGAGAACAATGACAATAGAAGAAATAATAAATCAATTAGAAAAATTAAAAGAGCAAATTTGGCAATATTGCGATTGGGAAGAAAATTATACACAAATAAAAATTAAAAAACTCACAAATGAATTATTAGACTATTTAGAAGAATTAAAGGAGCAAAAATGACAAAAATTTCAAAAATAAAAAAGTCAATAGAAAATCAAGAAAATAAAATAAAAAATTGTATTGAATTTCTTGAACCAAGCAAGAAAAAAGAAAAAACAATAAAAGCATATATCGTTTCAGATTTATGGAATGAACATTCTTGCATTGTTTTTGCAGAAACAAGCGGCAAGGCAAAAAGCCAAGCGTTATATGATGATGTTTTTGCTTGGAATGATTCTACATTTGTCGAATTGACCGCCCGCAGAATGAAAGAATGGGACAAATATTCAGAATCTAAAAAAATTCCTATCTGATTATTATCACATTGTAACACCGTCAAATGGAGTAACTTCACTATTAAAACATATTTCAAAAATTGATTTTGATAAGTATAAAAAATTTTATTTGTTTTTAGATAATGATGAGCCAGGAAACAATGCTACAGAAAAAATTATAGAAAAATACCCTATTTTTGAAAAATTTACTTTAAATTCTGATTGTAAAGACTTTAATGAACATTACATTAAATACTTAAAAGATAAATATGAAAAGAACACCAAAATGCCTAATTAGGCATTTTGGATAAACTCCTAAGAAAATAAGAGTTAACTTTGGTAAAACCTAAGATAATAAATTTATAAGGTGAAATATGGCTTATTACGAAAAACGTTCAAAAAATACATATAAGTTAGTTGTTTCTCTTGGCTATGATTCAAGTGGAAAGCATAAACGTGTATCAAAAACTGTTAAAATTCCAGATGATATGACACAAGCTAAAAGAGAGAAAGAACTCAATGTTTTATGTGTACTTTTTGAGAAACAAGTTAATGATGGTCTATACCTTGAAGGTGAAAAAATTACTTTTGAAGAATTTACTGAAACTTGGTTAAAAGATTATGCAAATATAAATTTATCACCATCTACATTGACATCATACAAAACGAAACTTTCAAAAAGAATATTACCTGCAATAGGAAATATTAAACTATCAAAATTACAACCAAATCATCTTATGAAGCTATATCATAGCCTCAATGAGGCAGATATAAGATTTGATAAAAAATATATTTCAAAAAATGAACTAGTGCATTTTCTTAGTAATTTAAAAGCACAACAAATAGAGAATGATTGTAATATCACATATAAAACATATCAAAAACTTATAAATTCACTACCTGTTAATTATAATATTGCTCAAAGGGTGTGTGAGAAATATAATTTTGACATTAGCAAGACATTTAATTATACAAATAGCAAAACGCTTTCTCCAAAAACTATTAGAAGTCATATGCAAGTTGTAAGTACAATTTTAGCTGCTGCTGTGAGATGGAATGTTATAAAAACTAATCCTGCTTTAAATATTGATTTAAAAAAATACCGTAAGCCAAAAACAACATATTATGACGATAATCAAGTTGCAAATATGCTCAGTAAATTGAGTAATGAACAATTAATGTGTCAAACCCTGATTTATTTAACATTAGACACTGGTTTTCGGAAAAGTGAAGTATCAGGCTTAACCTGGGAAGACATTGATTTTGATAGTTGTAAAATAAGAATTAATAAGCAAAGATTATATGTTACAGGTTATGGAGTAATTAACACTTCACCTAAAACAGAGGCTGGTACAAGAGAAGTTACTATATCAAAAACAGTTATTAACTTACTAAAAATTTATAGAAATCAACAACTTGAAAGCAAATTAAAATTAGGAACGGCTTGGAAGAACGAGCCCTATGTATTTTTACATGAAGATGGAAGTGCAATAAGTCCAAACTTTCCATATCGTTGGTTTACTAATTTTTTGAAAAAATACAATCTTCCTAAGATAACATTTCATCAACTTAGACATACGAATGCAAGCTTATTGATTTCTTCAGGAGAGGATATCGTAACTGTTAGTGGTCGCTTAGGACATGCAGATAAAAACATAACATTAAATACTTATTCACATATAATAAAATCAAAAGAAGAACAAGTTGCAAATAAAATGGATGAATTTTATGCAAAATTTAATGTGTGCTAGTAATATATTTATATAGTTGATATCACTAAATTTTAGTCATACTACACTTGACAAATTCAACTAAATTTTTAAAAAATTTAGGGGGCTATTTGGGGGCTAAAATTACTAAAAATTACTAAAAAATAGTTAAAATTACAACAACTATTTATACCTAAAAATCAAATAATACTTTAATTTTTGGTACAATACTAAAAAATACTAAAAATATTAAATAGATTTCGAGCCTCTCAACGCCCACCATTTAGAAATCCTGATACCACTTGGTTTTCAGGATTTTTTATTTCTCCTGTGTCCACCTTGTGTCCGTTTTTCATTTTGAATTGAATCCTGATTATATGAATTAAGTTTGTCCATGGCATTTATTACATCTAAGGAATCAACATGTGTGTATTGCATAGTATTATCTTTATGTATGCCACTAAAATAACCATTAGTAAATTGTTAACTCTGTTATAACCATTTAAAATTCTTCCGATTGAAGATGATGGTTGTAAAGCTTGAATTTGTTGAATAAGATTTTTAGAAAAAAGTTAATCATAAGTTGTCCTCCTTTTTCTTGCATTAATCAAATTCCAATAACCAAAAAAAGGATGGACAATCTTAATATTTATTACTGTTTAAGGTTTTAAAGTTAATAATAGCTTAATTCTTAAAATTGAAATTTTCAAAAAATAAAAATTATTATTATAAACTTAAAAAAAATTAAGCATTATTAGAATTATTTTCAATAGTTAAAAATTTATCAAAACCGGTAGTTTTAAAAATTTGTAAAATGTCTTGATTTACATTTTTTAATTTTAAAGGACAATTTTTTTCTTGCATTATTTTATGTAATTCTAAAATGGCTCTTAGCCCAATACTTGCAACATAAGTGATTTTAGAAAAATCAAGAACAAGTTCTTTTACATATTTGCTATTTAGATGTTCTTTTATTTCATCAAGATAATCTTGCGCATTGTATATATCTAGTTTTCCTCTGGCCTCAACATATAATACAGCATTTTTAAGATACGAAATTCTGGCAACCAAATCATTTCTCCTAAGTTTTTATTTATTTTACTCTATAATTTTATGCAAGACAAGTAATTAATTTATATGAAACAAAATAGGTTAATAAAATATCAGCTAAATTAAAACGGACTTAATGGTGGCATTCCTTTTGTTGTATGAATTTTCTAATTTAAAATTTATATTTGCAGAATAAACGGAATGAAAATTTGAATATAATTTCGTCAAAAAATATTATAATATTTTTTATTTTGTAAATATTTGTAAAAGCATGCTAAAAACATGTCAAAAGTTAGCATTGCGGTGTTTTTTTTTATATTGTAGAAGTGTGTATGGAGATGTAATGAACTTTTCTGTTCAACCTCAATCGGAAGTAGCTTTTTCCGGTAGAAAATCTCAAAAACCGTTAAAGTATCAAAAAGATACTTTATTGAATAATAACTTGAAAACCAAGTTTGAAATGGGTAGTGATAAGCTTGTAAAAGCTTTCACAAAGTATCCTGCAAAAGGTTTGAAAGGTGACAGAAATTCTAATTTCTATGAGTTTTTAACTATGGGTACTGTTCCTTACCTATTGGGCAGTGCTGCATTAATGGGTGTTTTCAACCTTGCAAATAAATTCTTTACTCCATTTGCACAATCAAAAGCGGGTTCTATCGGTAAAAAGATGGCTTTGGGTGTAGCATTCTATGGTATTGCAAAAGAAGCTTCAAAGGCTCTTATCAACAAACCTGTTAAGGCAATGACAGGTGTTGATACCGAAATGCCTTATGCAAAAGTTGTTGAAGGTTTCCCTAAATTTGAAGGCGATACAAATACAAAAGCTGTTGAATATCATAAAGTTTTTGAAAGTGTAGAATTCCCTCGTTACGATTTATTGTACGGTAAAACTAACGAAGACAGAAACGCTTATTATGATAAAATTGCTAAAAAATTAGGCTTAGGTGAAAACTTAGCAAGTTCAGATAAAGAAGTTAAACCAAGATTAAAAGAAATTATTGCTCGTTCAAATACGGCTAAAAGTATTTCATCATATTTATGGGCAGCAACAGGTGTAGGTATTGCAATTCAAAAACCTTGGGATAATTTCTTTGTAGCAGCAAAAAAAGGTAAAGGATTTGAAAAAGTTAAGAACATGGCACGTTCTTTTGGTAACAACTTTGTAAAATCTGTTAAAGACTTATGGACTGGCGGTGCTAACCCTACAAAAGTTCAAAAATATGCAGGTAAAGCATTAATCGGTGCAGCTGTTGCGGCTACCGTTATCGGTGTTGCAAACACAGTTATAAACGCTAAAAAATCAGCAAAATTGGAAGATAAAAATATATTCGATGAGAATAGAAAGGTTGTGGTGGACTAGAATGGCTATTACCGCAACAAACGGTATCAAAACTCAACAATATATTAAACCACAAGAGGCAAAAGGACATTTGGTTTCTTCACCAATTATTCCGGCTCCAAAAACGGTTATCTCCGATGCAAAATATAATTTAAGAGCTTTAAAAGACGGCTTTACCGGAAAAGCTAATGACCATCAATTAGGTAAATTAAATGATATAGGTATGAAGATTGGTGGTGTAGGCCTTGCAGCATACATTGCAACTCAAAAAGCTACTCCTAAAACAAAAATAATGGAATTTGTAGGTTTAGGAACATTCTTAGCTGCTATGAAGTTATGGCCTAAATTAGCTATCGGTGCTCCTGCAAAAGCTATTCACGGTTTCGATCCTAATCAAGAATATGTAGATAGTTTTGGTCGTAAAAAACCGTTCTTCCAAGATCCTCAATATACCCCTTGGGATTTATATTCAAACGAAGAATTACAAAAAGTTGGCGATAAAATGGGCGTTGATAAAAATGCCAAAGACAGAAATGATATAACAAAATCAAATATGTCAAAAATCGCTACTAAAAATAATACTTTATGGATGATTACAGCAGGTATTGCTTCAGCAGTGTTCTCTGCATTAGCTTGTAACAAAGCTGAAAAAGTTATCGATCCTGCATTAGAAAAAGTTAATAACAAAAAAGCTGATGATTTATTGAAAAACTTTGAAACAGAATCAGCAAAACGTGCAGAAAAAGCTGCAGCTTCAATGCAAAAAGATTTAGATAAAATCTATGAAGAAAATAAAAATAAAACTGTTGATGAAAAATTATTAGAAAAAATTTCAGGCAGATTGGCAAAAGGTTTAGACCCTGTAACTGCTGAAGGTGTTTCAGAAGATGTTAAAAATATGTTAGTTAACGGCAAATCTGTTGTAAACGAAAATTTAGCTCAATCAATTTCTGAAAGAACAAAAGAAGTTTTATCTGAAAGATTAACAGAAGACCAAGTTAAAAAATTAACACCATCAAAAGAAGAACTGAAAAAACACTTTGAAGATACAAAGGTAATGGGCAAAGAAGTTTCAGAAGATGAAGCAAAAGACGTAAGAGTTTCAGTTGCAAGAATGGTATTTGAAAAAGCTAAAAAAGAAGGCTTATCAGAAGATAAATTGAAATTCGTTAAAAAAGGTGTTGTACAGGCAGCAGGAAACGCTATCAAATCTAATTCAGCATCAGTATTAGACGAAAATGCAATGAAGAAAATTAGTGCAGCAGGCAAATTAATGAGCGAATTACGAGCAAAAGATTCTGTTTTGACAGATTATGCTCAAATCAAAGTTGCTGACAAACCAGAAAGTGTTATAGCTAATTACTGGAATACAGTTTCTTCTAATTTAGTAAAAACTTTGGGTATTGACTTCAAAGAAATGGAAAAAGTTAGAAACAACCGTGAACTTGTTCAAGGTATGGTAAGAGGCAAAATTGAAGAAATTACTTCTGACGATGCAAAATATGCGAAAGCAATGGGCGAAATTGCAAAAACAATGTCAGAATTAGATAAGAAAATTAAACCGGAAGATACTAAAAAATATGTTGAATTGGTAGGCAAGACATATGATGATGCGGCAGGTAAGTTGCATAATCAAGGTATGGAAGCTACTGCAAGCAAATTAACAGCATTATCAGTAAATGGTAAAGGTTCATTAAAACGTGTTAAACAAACATATTTTG
>JAFWGJ010000145.1 GCA_017512405.1 bacterium
CCTAAATTTTTCATCTTCTGCCATTATGATAACAAAATCATAATTATCAGTATTAATATTGTCTTTTGATACACGATTATAGTTGTATATATAATAATTATCCGGATCATTAGAGGTAACAGATTTTATTTTGAAATTACCTCGTCTTTCATGATACATTATTGCAGAAATTGTATCATTAAAGACTTTACCAGTTCCCCAAATTAATCCCTCTCTCATATACTACAATTCCCCTTGGTTACACTATTTTTTGGACAGATACCTTTGTATTTCTCATTATATAAAATCATTTTTAAAACTTTTTGTCAATATTTATAGAAAAGAAAAGCCCGCACGTAATGTACAGGCAATAGAGCAATCAAAAGAGTTGAGGATTTACAACTCTATGATAAACGATAAAGTTGACCGTTTCATTGTATGAAACGGCCAACTTTTTTCTAAATCTTATACTTTACGACTATAAAACTCTTTGTTCTTTCACTTTTGGAGCATTTGCATCAACTTCATAGTTTTTAGAAATTATGTTTGCTCTGAAGAAATCATCGTAATTTTTACCGATTGAAGTGAAGTTTTCTTTCACACCTGCGAAATCTTTTTTAGAAAGCATTTTGTTTGATAAAAGAATTTTGTAATCTTTATTTAAATCAATATTTTCAAATTCACCTGTTTTTTGGTTTCTGCATTTCACTGCATCCGCATAAGTTTTATCAGATTTACCGTTTTTAATTTCTTCTATCATTGTTCTGTTTACTTGGAAGTCTGACCATTGAATTAAAGTATTTCTTGTAGGTGCTTCTAAGTTTGATAAAACATTTTTAGAAATAATATCAACTACATCAGCACCTTTTACAGAACCAACATTTAAATTTTGAGATTCAACATCAATACCGTCAAATATTTTTAATAAGTTTAAATTTGTAGAATCTTGCTTAATTCCGCCTCTTACATAAGAAGATTGAAGTGCTATCGATGCTAAATCAGGAATTTCTTTTTGAGCTTCTTCCATAACTGATGAAGTTAAGAAATTTGTTAATTCAGTATTTTGGTATCTGATTTTATCTGAATATTCTAATTCAGTAGCACCTTTCATTTTAACTAAAGGTTTAACATCCTGTTCAAAATTTTGATCTAAGAAAGCTTTAACTTCTTTATTTTCACCATATTCATCAGTAATGAACATGTTGTAGCCTACATCTTCCAAATCACCGTCATCATTAAATCTGAAATTTACTGATTTAATAATTTCGTTATCTTTACCTAAAGAGTTGATTAAAGTTTTTCCGTCATTTTCATTATCTCTTGTGTGGTCATGACCGTTAAGAATAAAGTTAATATTTGGAACATTTTTTTCTATCATTTTAGAAATAGGAGCGCCTGTATGAGAAAGCAATACAACTGCTCCTTTTGGATGTTTTTCTTTAAATGCTTGAACTTCTTTATTTAAAACTTCAAAAGTCTTTTGTAAATCTTGTTCTGAAATTTGAGTATCTTTTTTATTGCTGTTATCATATAACTCAGTTTGAGTCATTTTACCTTTTAAACTTGGAATTGTAACACCCATAAACAATACATCATGTTTCAAATCAGGATTTTTATCATCTTGAACTTCGTAAATTTTTGAAGTAACAATATCAGGATGGTCTTTCATTAAACCTGAAACAAGAGGTGATTTTTCCAAATCAACATTTGTAACAAGAGTTTTAACAGGTTCATCTTTTAATTTGCCGTATAAAAATTCATCGCCACCGTCATAACAGTGATTACCCGGAGCATAAACAGTATCAAAATTATTTTTAACAATACCTTTAACGGTATTTACAATTTTATTTAAGAAATTAGCCTGAATATCTCCGTTAGAAAGTTCAGGTTTTGTCATGTAACCTTTTTTATGAGGGTTCATAAAAAAATCACCTGCAATGGCAAACATATTCAAAGTGCTTTTATCATCAGCCTTTTTAAACATATCTCCCTTGTTCTGTTCAATAGTACCAACAACTTTTGGCAAATTATGAACATTTCCGTGATTATCTGCTATTGCAACTATATTAACTTGTGCAGCCTTAAATCCAATTTGAGGATTTTTAAAACCAGTTAATTTCAAAACACACCTTTCCTATATTTATATAAAGTCAAAAACCACACAAAAATTGCCATGTTAGATTGGAAATAAGAAACTTTTTTTGCTTTTATGGGCAAAAAAAACCGCCAATGGCGGTTAAAAATTTGTGTATAGGACTCTGCCGAACGCAACAATTAAATATTGTTGCGTGAGAGGGAAATAAGGAAAACCTTTTTGAATAAAAAAAAGGTTATTTCCGAAGAAACAACCATGAAAATTTGTGTATAGGGAAGGAAATAAGGAAATTTAATAAACACTAAGTCATTCGTGTCGTTACGAACAACATAATTGAAACTTTATTTTTGAAACAACAAACAATACAAAACATGCAACTTGCATGGCATTATCTGATTTCATACTATGGCATATACAAAACAACACATCCCTTTATTTGCTTTATTTATTACCCACATTATATACATCGACATGCCTTGTAAAAATCTTTAGGTTAACATGGGTTTATGTTACATTTCGTTACAATTGGCATTTAAAACTAAACAATAACAAGAAATAAAATAAAAAAGTAAATATTTTACTTGAAACTAATACTTTTTTTTAATAGAATAAAGCAAACAAGAGGATTTAATAATGAATAAAAATCAATCTGAATACGAATACACAAAGCGTTATAAAAAACAAAAAAACGTTACTGCGCAAAATATTTTAACAGTTTTCACAACAACATTTTTAATTATGCTTGTATTTTTTATAGGCGCAGCAAAACACATTACACCCAGCGTTGATGTAACAATCGGTGAAGACAGTGCAACCGACACAAAAGAATCCGGTTTAGGTGTTAAAGGTTTTATTGATAACAGATTAAAAGCTATTCAATCAGAAGACGAATCAGCATTGCAAAAAAAATTGGAAGAAAAAGCAAATACTAATTTTGAAGAAGAAGATGATGATAATTATTTTTCGAAAGACCTTGAAGAAAAGGTTAAAATACCTTCTAAAAAGGTAAAACCTGAGATAACAGTAACACTCAAAAATGACGAAACAGATGATACTCCGGTAATAAAACCTGCATCAGCACCTCAGCCAAAACCAACAATACAAAAAGAAAAAACACCTGTAAACACAGGTTATACACCAAATATCAGGGTTATTGTCGGCAGTTATCCTACAATGGAACAAGCTAAGGTGGCTCAATCTATTTTGCAAGAATCAAATCTTGGTGTAAGTCCATTTATAAAAAATGTAAGTGGTAATTACACATTACAAGTTGGATCTTTCACATCGGAAGAAAAAGCTCAGGCATTAGCAGATGAATTATTAAAACACAATTTTCCGGCAAGAGTAGTTAAAAATTAAAACTTTAGGAAGGGCATATAAATGACAGATGTTGTAACAATTGGAAGTGCAACAATAGATGTATTCGTGCGTTGCGACGACGCAAATATTGTTTCTGTACAATCAACCAATAAAAAATCAGAATTTATGAGTTATAAGTACGGTTCTAAACTGGAAATAACCGATTTTGATACGAATGTTGGCGGAGGGGGTGTTAATACAGCCGTAAATTTTGCAAATTTAGGATTTAATACCTCTGCAATTTTTAAAATGGGTGAAGATATTTATTCAAAAGGCATTTTGAAATACTTTGAAAATAAAAATGTAAATTTATCATATATGATACAAACACCCAAAACAACAACAGGATTTTCTATTATATTAGTAAGTTTTGAAGGTGACAGAACAGTTCTTGCACACAGAGGCGGTAACGGTGAAATAAAAAAAGAAGACATAAATTTTGAAGCAATAAAAAATGCTAAATTTATATATGTTGCACCGCTTAACGGAAAATCAACAAAAGTTCTTGAACCGCTTGTTGATTTTGCACACAATAATGGAGTAAAAGTATGCGTTAATGCAGGTACATCAAGCATAAAAAGGGGATTTGAATATATGAAAAAAATACTTGAAGATGCTGATGTTGTTGTTATGAACAAAGAAGAAGCTCAAATGTGTACAAAAATTGAAATCCGCCCCGATACCGCAGAACATAAATTCTCACAAGAACAAATCCATCCTGACTTAGTCGAAATAATAAAAAAATTAAAAGTTAAAGATTATCAAATAGTAGTAGTAACTGATGGCGGTAATGGTTCTTATGCATACGACGGAGAAAAAATATATTATTGTCCTGTTTACCCCGGAAAAGTTGTATCTACACTTGGAGCAGGAGATGCTTTCGCTTCAACATTCTGTGCAAGTATGAACAGAACTAAAATGGATATAGGCAAATCTCTTTTGTATGGTTCAATAAATTCAGGTTCAGTCGTATCTAAATTTAGTGCAACAGAAGGGCTTTTAACCTTTGAACAAATTGAAGAACGTTTAAGAGAATTACCGGAATATTCCTATAAAATAATTAACGTAAAATAAACATGTATTAAGTATTTTCAATCGGCTAAAAATGATTATTTTAGCCGATTTTATTTGAACAACTATATGTTTACTTATATTAAGAATAAAATTTTTATATTAGAATTTTATTCTAGTTTGGAATATAATTCTAATATGGGAAATTTAAATGAAAAAGTTGATGAATTAAAGAAAAAATTAATTCTGGAAACCGCAAGCGAATATTTTAAAACACTCGGTTACGGCAAAACTCAAATTGATAAAATTTCAAAAGATTTAAATATTGGTGTCGGAACTATATACGGATATTTTAAATCTAAGGAAGGTTTGTTCATTGCTTGGCTGCAAAATATTATTAATAATGTATATGAACAAATGAAAGAGGGTTGTGATAAAGTTTCTGACCCAATAGATAAACTTGCTGTTGTCATTGATTATAAAGTTAGTTACTTTGAAAAAAATAAAGTAACAGTAAAAAGTTACATGGAAAATAACCAGTTATTTCTAAGAGGTATTTCAAGAAGAAAAGAACATCCCATGGCTGTTATTCTTGAATTTTGTGCTGATATTATAAAAGAAATTAAACCTATGGATGATCAAGAGGCATATTTACTGGCAAATATTTTTGACGGAATTATTAATACTTATATTGAATGTTCATTAGAAGATGAAAGTTTGTTTAATAAAAAAGATGAAATTTTACAAAGGTTTTTAAAAGTAGTCGGAGTATAAATGAAAAGATTTTTAACAATATTTTTAATATTTTTTTGTCTGACCTTTAATACTTCAATAGCTGATGAAATTCAAAAGGGCGGAATTGAGCATGTTGAATTAAGTTTTGAACAGGCTTATGAACTTATGCTTGAAAATAATAACTCATTAAAAGCCTATAATGAATTAATTAATAAAAGCAAATACGAAAAACGCTCTGCAATTGGTCAGTTTTTCCCTAAAGTTGGCTTAAATGCAACATATATACATTTTTCTGATGATATGACCGTAAATTCTTCAGGAGTTGTAAATGTTATGGGATTTCCAATCGGTTTTAATGCAAATACTCTTATTCAGGAACAAGATGTATTTACCTTTGGCGGTTCTGCCGTATGGACAATATTTACAGGTGGAAAACTACTTTCAAACCACGCAGCTGCAAGGGCGAAATTAGAAGCTAGTAACGAAAAATATCGTGAAATAAAAGACAATTTAACTCTTGAATTGGTAAAACGGTATTATGGTTTACGTCTTGCAAGAGATATAGTTGAAGTACGAAAACAAGTTGCAGACGGTATGGAACAGCATTTAAAAGATGCCAAATTACTTGAAAAAGAGGGTATTATATCAAAATCAGAGAGATTACACGCAGAAGTTGCATATTCAAATGCAATGAGAGATTATAAAGCATCTTTGAGAGATGCAAACGTTACAGAAGAGGGATTAAAAACTTTAATAAAAGCAAAAGAAGCCAACCTAAAAGATGTTTATGTCGAGCCGACTTCTTTATTGTTTGTTTATAATAACAGCACAATTGACCTTCCAGCAATGAAGAAAAATGCACTCGACAACAATCCTCAATTAAAGCAGCTAATGTCGAAGAAAAAAATGATGAACGCAAAGTATCATGCACAAGTTGCAAACTATTCTCCGACTATCAGTTTGATTGCTTATGATATAGCAGGCGCAAGCCATTTATCAGAAGCTGTTCCGAGAGCAGGTTTCGGAGCAACAGCAAACTGGCTGCTTTTTGACGGATTGTCAAGATACAACAACGTTAGAGCAGCTGATAGCGAAAGAAAGATGGTTGATTTTGAAATTGAAGATGCAAAATATAATCTTGAAAGTCTTGTAATAAAACAATATCAAGAATTAATGAAAAATAAAGAACAATACGACAGTGCAACTAAATCAGTTGAAGATGCAAAAGAAGCATTAAGAACTGCCAATTTAGCATTTAAAGAAGGATTTGGCACATCATTACAGGTAACTGATGCTCAAATGATGCTTTTGAAAGTTAAAATCGAAAGACTTAATTCGGTGTATAATTATGATGTAAATTTAACTGATTTGTTGAAAACAAACGGAGATACAAATTCAATATTAACCTATATAAAAACATCAAAACAAGAAAAATTTTAGATGAGGAAAAAATGAAAAAATTTTCAATTTTAATAATTATTGGTTTAATTATACTTGCATGTGGCGGAATATATGCTTTTAATCAAGCTAATTCACTAATTTTACAAGGTGAAGTTGAAGTAAAAACCGTTGATTTAGCATCAAAAGTAACCGGCCGCGTTGAAAAAATTAATATAAAAAAAGGTGATAGAATTAATAAAGGTGATATTTTAGCAGAATTAGACACCCCTGAAATCAATGCAAAAGCCCAACAGGCAGATGCTGCACTTGCGCTTGCAATGGCACAACAAGAAAAAGCATATAACGGAGCAAGAAGTGAGCAGGTTGCAATGGCAAAAGCTTCATTAGACTTAGCTCAAAAAACTTATGACCGATTAAACAGACTACATGAAGAAGGTGTTATACCGACTCAAAAACTTGACGAAGCTCATTCTAAATACGTTGCAGCTAAGGAAAATTACGAAATGCTTGTAAGAGGAGCAAGAATAGAAGATAAAATGTCTGCCGTTGCAAATGTGAAAAAAGCACAGGGAGCTAATAAAGAAGTTGAATCCTATTTAAAAGAAAATAAAATCATATCTCCTATAAATGGCGTTATTACCGAAGTTACAGTTGAAGAAGGAGAGCTTGTAGGAGCAGGCTATCCGATTATAACAATTATTGACGATAATGACTGCTGGGTAACGTTTAATTTAAGAGAAGATTTACTTTCAAAGATTAAAAACGGAACAGAATTCGATATAATTATTCCTGCAATAGGTAAAAAACCGGTAAAGGTAAAAGTGAATTACATCTCGGCTCTTGGAAATTTTGCAACCTGGCGGGCTACAAAGGCAAAAGGTGATTTTGACATGAAAACCTTTGAAGTTCGTGCAGTACCTGTTGAACAGGTGAAAGATTTGCGTGCGGGAATGAGTGCTATATTTGACTGGAAGAAGATTAAATAATGGCATATTTAGCAGTTGTAAATCGTGAAATTAAGCGTTTTTACAAGCGACCACTTGTATGGGCCATCTCTTTTGTAATACCTATTTCAATGTGTTTATTAATATGTTTGATTTTTTCAAAGGGTTCTCCTACAAATTTACCTGTTGCGGTTTTAGATGAGGACAATTCTGAAATATCCAGACTATTTATAAGAAACTTAAATACCTTGCCATCTTGTAATGTTGCATACAGAGTTACTGACTATAATCAGGGGCACCAATTACTTACAGAAGGTAAGGCATACGCATTTTTTGCCATTCCAAAAAATTTTCAACGTGATATATTTAGACTAAAACAACCTAAATTGGTTTTCTACTATAACAATCAACGAATATTAATCGGCGGAATTATTTCAAAAGATGTTAATTTAATGGTTCAAACTATGCTTGTAGGACTTGATGCAAAAGTTCGTAATAAAAGAGGATTACCTATGGATGAAGCAGTTAAACAGGCTAATTTAATTACAATTAATGACCATATTAAAGCAAATCCGTTTTTTAATTATCAATATTTTCTTTCTCTGATTGCCTTTGGACACATTTTACAAATTCATATTATTTTGACATCCGTCTGGGCCTTAGGTACAGAATTTAAGCTTGGAACAACAAAAGAATGGCTTAAGAGTGCGAATGAGTCAATTATTATAGCATTTTTAGGAAAATTAACACCTTATTTCTTAATTTTTACAATATTATTCACTATTCTATATATAATATATTTTCTATTTCTTGGAGCACCTTATTTAGGAAGCATGATTACAGGAATATTAGGCACAGGAATATTTATATTTGCTTGTTTATCTTTAAGCGCGGTATTTTTAAGTATAAATGGTAATTTCAGATATGGTTTAAGTAATGCAGCATTTTATGTTGCAATGGGATTTGCGTTTGCAGGCGTTACGTATCCGGTTATGGCAATGCCTTGGGGAGCAAAACTTTATGGTGCAATTATACCGCTCAGTTATTGGATACAAATAATGATAAATCAATCATTACGAAATGTTCCTCCTGTTTATGATTTAAAAAACTTTGTTGCAATATTTCTGTTGGTATGTTTAGGATGGATATTTTTGCCAAGAATTAAAAAACTTGCAAACGACGAGAGCAGGTGGTATCAACAATGACAAAATTTCTCTCTGTCGTAAAATCAGAATTTAACCACTTTTTTCACGAACACGGTGCAATGTTAATTATGGTTGTCGGTGTTGTTGTATATTCATTGTTTTACGCTATGCCATATTCATCAGAGGTTATAAAAGATGCCCCTATTGCGGTTATTGACTTTGACAGAACTAATTTATCAAGAGAATTTACAAAAAATCTTAACTCAACTGATTATGTTGAAGTTATATCAACACCAACAAGTTTAAATGAAGCTGAAAAAGATTTTTACAAATGCAAAACAAGAGGAATTGTAATAATACCAAAAGATTTTGAACAAGATATTTTAAGAGGAAAGCAGTCTGCAATTTCTCTATATGCAGATACAAGTTATTTAATAATTTATAAATCAGTATACACAGGAACACTTCAAACGGCAATATCTGTCGGAGCAAAAATTGAAATAGCAAAATTAATGAAATCCGGAGTACCAAAGCAGCTTGCAATAAATATTAAACAGCCTTTTGAATTTGTACAAACGCCATTGTATAACGCTGCCGGAGGTTATGAAACTTATGTATATCCGTCAATTCTGGTTATGATTCTGCACCAAACACTTATCGTTGGACTTGGTTTGATGCAAGGTACAAGAAATGAATTAAGAGAAAATTATTGCAAAAAGGAAGAAGATATACCATTTACGTTGTTTGCAAAATGCACAACTTATGTTTTGCTATATCTTTTCTATTCTTTAATTATATTTTTAATTTTCCCTGCAATTTTTGTATACCCAATGGCATACAATATAATTCCGCTATTTGCCTTGTTAATACCTATGTATTATGCAGCTGCTTTCTTTTCACACACAATTTCTTATTTTTTCAAAACAAGAGAATCCGCACTTCTAATACTGGTTGTAACATCATTAATTTTTATATTTTTACCAGGATTTATATGGCCAAAAGAATCTATACCTCAGTTAATAAACATTTTGGCAGAATTTATCCCTGCAACAAGCGGTATTGATGGTATTATAAAAATTAACCAGATGGGAGGAACATTTTGGGATATAAGATATAACTTCTTATGGCTAATTTTCTTGTGTATATTTTATTTTGTTTTATCCTGTAAGATTATGAAATCAACTTTTAAAAAAAATGACTAATCTTTTAATTGCATTAACAAATAAACTCCTTTAGCAGCTGCCGCAGCTCTTGTAGATACATTTAATTTTCTTAGAATAGAACTTACATGAGATTTAACCGTACTTAAACTCATAAATAATTTTCTTGCAATCATAGTATTTGTTGCACCTTCAATAATTTCTTCCAAAACTTCCATTTCCCTTTTAGTTAACTCTTCATCATCTCGCATAAAATCTCCTTTCTTTTTTAATACATAAAAATTATAGTAAAGATTTTAAATAAAAATTTTATATATTTGCCTTTGTATAAAAAAAAGATATTAAAATTTTATAAAAAATTTTTAAAATAAGATTATTTATTATATATTTGATAATGTAATGTAAAACTGGGAGAAATTATGATACATCCATCGGCAATAATTCACGAAACAGCAACAATAGCAGACGATGCATATATAGGACCTAATGTTGTTATCGGCGAAAATGTTGAAATAGGTAGCGGTACAAGAGTTATAGCAAGTGCTTTTATAGAATTTGCGCAAATCGGCAAGAATTGTACTATAAGTCCGTTTGCAACAATCGGTTCCGAACCTCAAGATTTAGGATATAAAGGTGAACCTACAAAAGTTGTTATTGGTGATGAAGTTATTATAAAAGAAAATGTAACTGTTCACAGAGGTGCAGCCTGTGGTGATTTTACAACAAGAATTGGCAACAAATGTTTGTTAATGGCCGGTGTTCATGTTGCTCATAACTGCGTTTTAGCAGATCAGGTAATTATGGCAAACCTTGCAACACTCGGTGGACACTGCCACGTTGGCTTCGGTGCTTGGCTTGGCGGAATGACAGTATTCCATCAAAACGTTAGAATTGGTGATATGGCGATTATAAGCGGTTTTTCTGCAACCAGACAAGATATTCTGCCTTACTCAAAAGGCGAAGGTCGTCCTCCTGTTCCAAAAGGATTAAATGTTGTTGCTATGAGAAGACGCGGTGTTTCAAAAGAAGACAGAATTAATACTAATGCCGCATTTAAACTTCTTGTTTCTCCTGAATACAATACAACTCAGGCAATTGAAAAAATTAAAGCAGAAATTCCGATGAATGAATATATTGAAAAAATGATTGAATTTATTCAATCTTCAAAAAGAGGTGTTCTTTTAAAATCACACAAACAAGGTTTTGAAAGTCTTGATGACGAAGAATAAAAAAGGCGGTTGCAATGCAGCCGTTTTTTTATATCTTTTCTTCTATTGATTTAATTTCTACACCAATTTTGCTTGGAATAAATTTTTTAACTGCATGTTCTAAGTCATAAGTTGCATTTACCCAAAAAGTCGGAGAGGATGCTATTTTCACTTCATTACCTTCGTCTTTAACTTTAATTATAACAGGATCTGAACCCGGATATTTAGCTAAAATATCTTTCATTGCAACAAGCTCTTCGTAAGGAACTTCGTCATTTATTGAAATCATAAATAAATTAGCATTATCAACAGGTTTTACATCATCTATAATTATGTTTGGTTCATCTTCATTTCTGTAACTTACTTTACCTGTGACTATTATTTTGTTATCAGCTTGCATAAAATCATTAAACTCACCAAGTTTTTGGTGGAAACAAAGCGCTTCAATCTTACCTGACAAATCTTCCAAAGTAATTGTTTTCAAAAATTTTGATGGATCTTTTTTATATGGAATTTGTCTTGCAGATGTAACCAATCCGCATAATGTTACCACTTTTTCATCAGGAAGCTCTTTTACTTCTGAAATTTTGTAAGTTTCTAAAAATTCCATTTTATCCATTATTGAAGATAACGGATGAGAAGTTACATAAAATCCCAAAAATTCTTTTTCAAAAGCCAAAAGTTCTTTTTCTGTGAATTCTTCATCTGAACCAGACAATTGGAATTGTGTTCCTGCAAAATCTACATTATCTTCCAGTCCTGCAAACAAACTTGTTTGTCCTAATTCTTTTGCTTTTGCTTCCTTACTTGCCGTATTTACAATATATTCAAGGTTTTCTAAAAGTTGTTTTCTGCTTTTTTCTAAATTTGAAAATGCTCCTGATTTTATTAACCCCTCTAAAACTCTTTTATTGGTAGCTTTAGGATCAATTCTTTTACAAAAATCGTATATTGATTTATATTCACCATTTTTTTCACGTTCTTTAATAATCATATCTACAACAACTTCACCAACCTGCTTAACAGAAGCTAATCCAAAACGTATATCATTTCCGTCTGGTGCAAATTCCGCAAAAGATTTATTTATATCCGGAGGCAAAACCTGAATACCTTTTTTGTTACATTCTTCGATATATAATTGGGTTTTTTCCTGATCATTTGAAACACTTGAAAGCAGGCAGGCCATATATTCAACAGGATAATGACATTTCAAATAAGCTGTTTGATAAGCAACAAATGCATACGCTGCGGAGTGGCTTCGGTTAAAACAATAAGAAGCAAATTTTTCAATTTGTTCAAAAAGTGTTGTTGCATCTTGTGCAGACATACCATGGCGAGCAGAACCCTCAATAAATTTACCTTTTTGTTTTTGCATTTCTTCTACTTTTTTCTTACCCATCATACGTCTTACCATATCGGCTTGACCCAGTGTATAATCAGCAAGAGTTTGGAACACCTGCATAATTTGTTCCTGATATACAATAGTTCCGTATGTATCTTTTAAAACAGGTTCTAATGAAGGATGAGCGTATGTAATTGCTTTTCTTCCATGTTTTCTGTCAACAAACTCATCAACCATACCTGAATCCAAAGGACCCGGTCGGAATAACGCCACAAGAGCGCCTAAGTCTTCAAATACGTCAGGACGAAGTCTTTTTACAAGATTTTTCATGCCTGATGATTCTAATTGGAAAACTCCATCTGTATCACCCTGCATAAGCATTTCATATGTAGGCTTATCGTCAAGCGGAATATGATTAATATCAACATCTATGCCCTGACGTTTTTTTATCACGTCAAGAGTTTTGTATATCGTTGTAAGGTTTCTCAACCCCAAAAAGTCCATCTTTAACAAGCTCAAAACTTCGGTAACATCATGAGGCGGATAACCTGTCTGAACAATACCGTCTTTTGATGGCTGAACAGGTATAATTTGGTCTAGGGGTCTTGGCGCAATAATAACACCGGCAGCATGAGTACCCGTATTATTTTTTATGCCTTCTATACCTTTTGCCAAATCAATCCACTTTTTGACGCCAACAGTTTTACCTTCAATCGGGTCAATTACAATTTGTTTATCCTCATCGTACAACTGACGAAGTTCCATACCTTCCTGCAAAGCGTCATCAATATGAGTTTTTGGTTCTGATGGAATTAAACTGGCAATTCTGTTACTTTCAGAAAATGGTATTTTTAATATTCTTGCAACACCTTTTACAGCTGCTTTTGCAGCATAGGTACCAAATGTAATAATTTGGCAAACCTTATCTTCACCATATTTCTTTTGTACGTAATCTATAACTTCGCCACGACGTTCAATACAAAAGTCAATATCAATATCGGGCATGGTATAACGTTCAGGATTCAAAAATCTTTCAAACAAAAGTTTATGTTCAATAGGGTCTAAATCCGTAATTTCGAGTGCATAGGCAACAAGCGAACCGGCCGCAGAACCACGACCAGGACCAACAGGAATTCCATGAGTTTTTGCATAGTGAATAAAATCCCATGTAATCAAGAAATAAGCCGCAAAACCCATTTGCTCAATTACACCTAATTCATATTCTGCACGTTCTTTTAGTTCTTTCGTTATATCTCCGTAACGTTTTTTTACACCTTCCATTACTAGATAAGTTAAATAACTCTCTGTCGTATGATTTTTAGGTACTTCGTAATGAGGTAGTGGTGATTTACCTAATTCCAGTGTCAAATGACACTTTTCAGCAATCTTAACTGTATTTTCTATACATTTATTAAATAAATCTTCTTCCATCCAAGAAAAAGATTGTCTTAATTGCTCTGCATTTTTTACGTAAAACTCATTACCCTCAAAATGGAAACGATTAGGGTCATCTTTTTCAGAGTTGGTATTCATACACAACAAGGTATCGTGCATGTCAGCATCTTCTTTTCTCAAATAGTGAGAGTCATTAGTAATAACCATTTCAATACCAAGTTCGTTTGCTATTGAAATAAGTTCAGGATTAGTCTTTTTTTGATCATCCAAACCATGATCTTGAAGTTCTATATAGTAATCTTCTCCAAACAATTCTTTATATCGCTTTGCAACTTCTCTTGCCTTTTCAGGTTCGCGGTGAAGAAGGTTTTGTAAAACCTCACCTCCAAGACAAGCCGATAAACATATTAATCCCTGATGATGTTCTTTAATTAATTCCCAATTTATACGCGGATGAACATATTTACCTTCACACCATGCAACAGAGGTTAATTTAATTAAATTTTTATAACCATCTTTATCTTTTGCCAATAAAATCAAGTGATAGCAAGGATTATTCATTTTATCATGCTCTTTTATATCACCGTTATGGACATAAAATTCGCACCCCAAAATCGGCTTTAAACCTGCTTCTTTTGCGGTTGTATAAAGCTCCATATCGCCATACATAACGCCGTGGTCAGTAATTGCAACAGCAGGAAATTCCTCATCCTTTGCAAATTTACACAAATCGTCTATTCTTATTGCACCATCAAGTAAAGAATACTCTGTGTGCAAATGTAATGGTACATACGGTCTTCTCATTCAACTACCCCTTAATTTCTTTATAATATAAGTTTATCATGCAAGGGTGACATTTTCTGTCATTATTAAGAATTGTGAGTTAAAAAAATCAATCTCATATCTAATTTAATTAAAATATGAGATTGATTAACTTAATTATTAAAAATTTTTAAATTTTATTTTCCGCTGTTATAAGTATTTGGACCCTTATGATTTTTACCGAATACGGAACCGTCTACAACACTTGCAGTATCAGAATCACCTAAATGGTAAGTATTGTTTGTATTATTTCTACGACTAAAAATACCACCTGATGGTTCATCTGTAACAGTGTCTGCCTGACCGTCATCTTGAGATAAATCCACTTCGGTATTACGACAGCCACGAAGTGTATAGCTATCCTGTCTATCAGTACCGGTGATAACTGCACCATCAAAACCTTCAAACAAAGTCTGTTTTCTTGATGCATCAGGTACATCTTCAAACCATATATGAGGTTCTACTTCGCCATTCAAAGGATTCACGCCATATCTCAAATCCGGTTCCACACTGGAAGTGTCTGACTGCGAAACTGACGCTCTATTTTCTGCTGACTGAGTTGGAAATTCTATGTGAGTACCGTCTTGTAAGAAAACACTATTTATTTCTTGTCCATCTTTTACTACGACTTCGGAAGATTTAACATTGTTTTTATTAAACGTAACTCCGCCAATTATTATTGTATTGTTATCAACAGCCATTTGTTCTCCTTTTTCTACCTATATAGTATATATAAAACACTTATTGTCTTTTTTTTGCCATGTATATTAAGCAATGTAACTATACTAATGGCACAATGCAAGCAATATGCCAGCTGCAACGGCTGAACCAATTACACCTGCAACATTTGGTCCCATTGCGTGCATTAATAAGAAATTTTGAGGATTTGCCTCTAAACCAACTTTATTAACTACACGTGCCGCCATTGGAACAGCAGAAACACCTGCCGCACCGATAAGCGGGTTGATTTTTTTCTTAGAAAATACATTCATTATTTTTGCAAAAATAACACCGGATGCTGTTGCAATTGAAAATGCACACAAACCTAAGAATAAAATACCCAAAGTTTCAAGCGTCAGGAATTTATCTGCTGACAATTTTGAACCAACAGATAAACCTAATAAAATAGTTACGATATTTATAAATTCATTCTGCAATGTTTTTGCAAGTCTGTCCGTAACTCCACATTGCATTACGAGATTACCAAATGTCAAAGCACCCAATAACGGAGTTGCGTCAGGTAAAAAGATTATACACAAACCTAAAACAACCAGAGGAAATATAATTTTTTCTCTTTTTGATACAGGTCTTAACTGTACCATTTGAATTTTTCTTTCAGCCTCTGTTGTTAACAACTTCATAATAGGAGGTTGAATAATAGGAACTAATGCCATGTAAGAATATGCTGCAACTGCAATTGCCCCCAATAAATCAGGAGCTAATTTTGAAGTTACAAAAATTGATGTCGGACCGTCAGCACCACCGATAATACCAATAGATGCAGCTTCTTGAAGTCCAAAATCAAATCCTGCATATTTTGCTAACAATAATGCTCCCAATAAAGCACCAAATATACCAAATTGAGCTGCACCGCCAAGCAAAGCTGTTTTAGGGTTTGCGATTAACGGACCAAAGTCTGTCATTGCACCTACACCCATAAATATAAATAGAGGAAATAAACCACCATCGATACCAACATGGTAGACAGTGTACAAAAATCCACCCGGTTCAGCTATTCCTGCAACAGGAATATTTGCCAAAATACCACCAAAACCTATTGGTAATAATAATAATGGTTCATAGTTCTTTTTAATTGCTAAATACAATAAAACCAAGCAAACAAAGAACATTATAATAGCACCATACATATGTAAAAAGTTTTCCACACAATTCACATCTGCAATAGGTTCCTTAACCATATTTGCAATACCTGTAATACTGCCTAAGCTTTTAAAGGATTCTAATAATTGCATTTTTCACCCCTATCTATTCCAGAGTTACCAATACTTGACCAGGTGTTACAGTTGCACCTACATCAACTCTTACTGAACCTATTCTTCCTGAACGAGGAGCCTTTATTTCTGTTTCCATTTTCATAGCTTCCATTAAAATTAAAACATCTCCTTCATTTACAGAATCACCGTTTCTTGCAATAACTTTTAATATTGCACCCGGTAATGGCGCTTTTATTTCTGTTGTGCCTTCACTTGCTGATGATACAGGAGCTGATTCTTTTATACCTTCTGTAATTGATACATCGTAAGATTTTCCGTTAACAATCGCCTTGTCGCCTTCAATCTTAACAGCGTAATTTTTACCGTTAACAGTAACTGTTGCACCATCTTTATAATTATTATTTGAAGAAGTTTTTTGACCTTTGTTAACTAAAACTTTACCTTTGCCTAATAAGAAATCAATACCTTTATCAGCATTAGCATCTTTACATGCTGCGGCAATAAATAAATTTTCATCCGTAACAGGTAAACCTGCTGCTTTTAACCTTTCTTCAGCAGCTTTTAAACCTTTTTCAGGGTCTTTTTCATTCAAATCAACAACTTTTTCCGTTGTAGGCTGCAAACCTGTTTTTTCTTCTGCCCATTTAACAAGTTCAGGATCCGGTTCACAAGGTGTTTTTCCGAAATAACCCAAAATCATTTTTGCATAACCCGGATTCGCTTGTTCCCAAGGTTTCTCAGTAATTGCATTTAGGAATGATTGTTGAGCATAGAATTGAGATACAGGAGTAACAGATGTACCGAAACCTGCTCTTTCAACAACTTCTTTCATGTTAGCAATAACCTTTGGAAATTTATCCAACATACCCATATCTTTTAACTGGTCCACAGTTGTAGCCGTAGCTCCACCAGGAAGCGGTGCTTGAATTAAGATTGGGTTAACTGCCAATGAAATTGGAGAAATAGGATAATCTTTCATACAATCTTTGAAGATTTCTTCTGTTTCCATAATTTTCTTAATATCTAAACCTAAATCATAGTCTGTGCCTTTTAATGCGTGCCACATAGAAATAATATCAGGTTGACCTGTACCGCCTGAAACAGGTTTCATAGCAAGGTCAATTCCGTCAGCACCACCATCTAATGCTGCTAAATATGCAGCTAAACCTGTACCTGCTGTTTCGTGAGAGTGGAAACGAATGTGAGCATCAGAACCTAAAATTTCACGAGCCATTTTTACAGTTGCATAAACTTTTCTTGGATTTGATGTACCCGATGCATCTTTAAATGCCAAAGAATCAAATGGTAATCCTGAATCTAAGATATTTCTCAAAACTCTTTCGTAAAATGCAACATCGTGAGCGCCTTCACAACCAAATGGTAATTCCATCATTGTGATTGTAACTTCGTGCTGCAAACCGTGTTTTTTAATGCTGTTTGCTGAATCAATTAAGTTGTTAACGTCATTCAATGCATCAAAGTTTCTGATAACATCAACTCCATGTTTTTTGAACATTTTTGCGTGTAAATCAATTACATCACGAGGTTGAGAGTTCAAACCTACAACATTAACACCTCTTGCCAATGATTGTAATTTAACGTCAGGACCTGCTGTTTCTCTGATCTTATCCATTGTTTCAAATGCATTTTCATTACAAAAGAATATTGGCGCTTGAAATCTCGCTCCGCCTGCAACTTCAAAATGCTTAATTCCTGCATCTACTGCTGCTTTTAAAGCAGGCAAAAAGTCTTCCAATAAAACTCTTGCACCGAATACGGATTGAAAACCGTCTCTAAACGATGTATCCATTACTTTAATTAATTTTTTAGTCATTTTTTATCCTTCTCTTACTTTTTACTACATATTCATTTTTGCAACTGCTATTGCAACTGCTATTTCTTCATCGGTATTTGTTTCCCTGTGAACTTCAACAGGAACTTCAACCTCCTCAGGCATAATTTTATTTATAAATATTACAGCTTTTGCCATTAATTTCATTGCAAAAACAAGTATCGTTAAAAATATAAGTAC
>JAFWGJ010000146.1 GCA_017512405.1 bacterium
GAGGGATTATGATGGCAGAAAAAATAGACTCAATTCAAGATTTGAAAAATGCATCAATTAGTGAGTTAAATATACTTGCAGATGAAATGCGTGAACTAATTATAAAAAAAGTAAATACAACCGGTGGACACATGGGACCGAATTTAGGTTTTATAGAACCTACAATTGCTTTACATTATGTATTTAATTCACCAGTTGATAAATTTATTTTTGATGTTTCGCATCAGTGTTATGCGCATAAAGTTTTAACAGGCAGAAAAGAAGGTTTTACAAATCCTGACTTATACGAAAAATATACAGGTTATACTGCACCTGAAGAAAGTGAACACGATTTATTCAAAGTTGGTCATACATCGACTTCTGTCAGTCTTGCAACAGGTGTCGCAAAGGCAAGAGATTTAAAGGATGAAAAATATAATGTTGTTGCAATTATTGGTGACGGCTCTCTTTCGGGCGGTGAAGCTTTGGAAGGTTTGGATAATGCCGCAGCACTTGGAAGCAATATTATTATAGTTGTTAATGATAATGAAATGTCTATTGCCGAAAATCATGGCGGATTATATGGAAACTTAGCTGAGTTAAGAGCAACAAACGGTAAAGCAGAATGTAATTTCTTTAAATCCTTAGGCTTTGATTATTATTATGTCGAAAATGGTAACAATATTGAAGATTTGATTAATGCGTTTAAGCAAGTAAAAGATATTAACCATCCTGTAATTGTTCATATCCACACTTTAAAGGGTAAGGGCTTAGATGTTGCTGAACAAAATAAAGAAGCTTTTCACTGGATTATGCCCGGTACTTTGGATAAAAAAGATGAGGAACCTGTTTTAACCGGTGAAAGTTATACTTCTCTTACAAAAGATTTCATTTTAAATAAAGTAAAAGAAGATAAAACAACTTGCCTGATAAATGCAGCAACTCCGGGGGTATTCGGTTTTGATAAAAATTACAGAGAATTGTTAGGCAAAAATTATGTTGATGTTGGTATCGCAGAAGAACACGCTGTTGCCTTTTCATCAGCAATGGCAAAACAAGGTGCAAAACCTGTATTTTGCGTAATGAGTTCATTTATTCAAAGAACTTATGACCAAATGTCTCAAGATTTGTGCTTGAATAATTCTCCTCTTACAATGCTTATTCATTGGGGAGGTTTGTCAAATGCAGATGCAACTCACCTTTGCTCATTTGATATTCCATTGATAAGTAATATTCCAAATATGGTATATCTTGCTCCGACAACAAAAGAAGAATATCTTGCAATGCTGGAATATGCTCATAACCAAAACGAACACCCTGTTGCAATAAGAGTTCCTATGGGCGAAATTGTATCGACAGGTGAAAAAGATTTAACAGATTATTCTAAATTAAACAAATATGATTTAAAAGAAAATGGTGAAACAGTTGCATTAATTGGTGAAGGCGGTTTCTATTACTTAGCTCAAAAAGTTAAAAACGAATTAAAAGAAAAATATAATATTAATGCAACATTAATAAATCCAAAATACTTAACAGGTATTGATGAAGAATTGCTTGAAACTCTAAAACAAAACCATAAAGCTGTAATAACACTTGAAGACGGTATGCTTGACGGCGGATTTGGTGAAAAAATTACAAGATATTACGGAAATTCAGATATGAAAGTTTTAAACTATGGCGGTAAAAAAGA
>JAFWGJ010000147.1 GCA_017512405.1 bacterium
AGCTTTACAAGCATCAGTTAAAGATGTAGCTCCTAAATTCGGTTTAGCATAGTAAAAAGATTTTAAAAATATAATTCTCTCTCTCAATATCTCTCTCAAATGTTTTTTCAAAGCTCCTAGTTTAGGAGCTTTTTTATTATTGTAAATTTAATCCTTTTGTATGGTTGCTTTTTTAAAAAATATTATTAAAATATTACTAAAAATAATAGGAGGCGCTTATGGCAAACAGGATTGACGGAACTTCATTATTCACAAGTATGAATTCGGGGCTTACGAATACATTTTCAATATTATCAACAACTTTTTCTGACGGAGTAACATTAAAAAATTTAGCTAATAAAGATGCTAATAACGCTCTAAGTTCAAATGGTATTAATCAAAATTTTAAATCATACATGCAGACAAATTTTTCACAGTTTGACAAAAATCATGACGGCAAACTAACAGCTGACGAGATTAACGAATACGCTACAAATCTTGCACGCCAAGGAATGACAATGGAACAACTTATCCAACTCGGAACTTCAACCGGTATGTCATCTTCATTATTGGATACCGTAATGTCACATTTTAATGAAATTGATACTAATAAAGACGGCAAAGTTACAAATGCAGAAATACAGGCATATGGTGTAAATTCTTCTGTTGAAAAGCAAAGAAAAAATGACCGCTCTCAAATGCTAAAACAAATGTCAACATTTTATGATACAACTGCAAGCAAGAATGATTCCAGCTTGTTAGATTACAGATATTTAGACGAAGATAGCGAAGACGCTTAGCCAACGTAAAATACAAGATTAATTAGCAAATCTGCCATAAGCAGGTATACTGTTGATTTTATAGCTGCTTGTGTTGTAGAAATACCAACATCTTTTGCGCCGCCACTTGTCAGATAACCTTGTGTTGCACAAACAAGAGATACAAGCCCGCCAAAAATAAAAGCTTTAAACAAGCAAATATAGATGTCCCTTGTGTTAAGCCAAAGCCATACAGAATTTATATACCGATTCGGATGTAGATTAATCGTTAAGTATGATACTAAAAGACCTCCTAATATACCAATTAAACCTGCAATGACTACAACAAAAGGAACTGTTAGTGCGCCTGCAACGATTCTTGGTGTAAAATAATAGCCTACGGGATTTACATTTAGGGTTTGCATAGCATCAACCTGAGAAGTAACCTTCATATTTGCTATTTCTGCTGATATAGAAGTACCTGCTCTGGCACCTATTGCAAGAGCAGCAAAACCCGGAGCAATCTCTCTTATAATAACGATTGCTATTGAACCGCCGATATATGTATCTGCACCTGACATCAAAAATTGTTTTGCAACTTGAATTGCAATAACCGCTGCCGCAATAAAGCATATAATTACTGATATAGGAAGAGAGTCATAACTAATAGCGGCAGCCTGACTTATCATATTTTTCCAGCGCATTTCACCAGATATTAAATATTTTAGGCTTGTAAATAAATTTTTTACGCAAAGACCAAGAAAATTAATCATCTATACTAACGCACCAATCTTTATATTTTTCTATTTTGCCTCTTACTACGTTATTGTATAAGTTTTGTATTTTAGATACCAATTTTCCTACTTTTCCATCACCAATATTTCTTTTGTCGATTGAAATTATAGGCGCAATTTGTGCTCCTGTTCCGGAGAAAAAGGCTTCATCAGCACAGTATAGTTCGCTTCTGTCTATAACTCTTTCCTCAACCTCAATATTTAGTTCTTCTTTTGCTATGGTAAGTATGGTGTTTCTGGTTACCCCTGTTAAAATTTCTGAGGTAGTTGTCGTTGTAACTAATTTACCATTAATTATTAAAAATAAGTTCATCGCTGCACCCTCAGCGACTTTACCTGATTGTGACAATACAATAGCATCATCAAAACCGTTTAAACGTGCATCTGTTGAAATCAAAGAAGCATTTACATAAGCTCCGTTAATTTTAGCGCGAGGCGGAATCGAATTATCAGAATTTCTTCTCCAATTAGATACACATACATTTAATCCGCTATTTTCAAAATAATCATCCATCGGAAATGTGAATAAAGTATATTTGTCAGGATTATCAATTAAGTGTGGTCCTATTCTCCCTGCTGACTTATATATTATTGGTCTAATATAAGCATCTTTTTTATAATTATTTTTTCTCAAAAGTTCTTTTAAAATTTTAATATATTCATCAATAGTGTGTAATTCTTTCATGTACATGATTTTTGCACTATTCAATAGTCTTTCAAAATGTTCTTTTGGTCTGAATATATATGTTTTGTCCTCCTCTTTGTTATAATAAGCTCTTAACCCTTCAAATACAGCTGTTCCATATAAGAAAGCATGAGTCATAACCGGAATAACAGCTTTCTCTTTTGGCATAAATTGTTCTTCGTGATATACATATTCTGTCATATAGCCTCCTTATAATTTTCTTTATAGTTACACAAAATTTGTTTTTTTTAAATCAAATATATACTAATATTACATTTTGTTGCCAAAAATAGATTTTTTGACTTTTTTCTTATAAAATGTATGTATAAGGCTAAATTATGGATTTAATTTTAGACATCATATATTTATACATAGGGATATTTTCAATTTATTTCTTTATTTTAGGAATTAGAAACCTAAATGATAGAAAGTTTTTGCGCTATAAAAAATATGCAACTCTAATTGAAAAAAGTATGCTTTGTGTAGTGTTATATGCGCATAATAATTATGAATATTTAAAAAATATGCTTTCACAACTTAGTAAACAAAATTATCCTGCAGATAAGTTTGTAATACAAGTTATACTGGATAACTGTAATGACCACTCTGAAGAACTTATATCCGCATCATCAAATATTAGATTGATGAATTTAAACGATGGTGTTACAGTTGGTAAGGATCAGGCAGTATCTATCCTTTTAGAGAGCCTAAGACAAGATGACTTAATCGATTCATATGTATTTGTTGATATTAACAGATATGTTGAAGAAGATTTTTTAGATAATGCTAACTTTGCATTATCAATCTCTCCTGTTATTTCAGGTAATACTATTGTCATTGAAAATGACAATTTAACTTTCAGCGAAAAAATTAAGATTGCATATCAAAAATTCAACTCTAACTTTGTAAGAAAAGCAAGATCTTTATTAGGCTTATCTGACAGAATTGAAGGAAGTTTATTAGCAATTAAAAAGGATTTTGTAGAAAAAATTGATGCCCTTGATATTCAAGATATTAATACTGAGTTAAAGTATAGCATATTAATATCAAGCCTTGGTTATCCTTGCTTATTTATACCTTTTTGGAAGTCTTATATTAAGTCATTTGATTTTGAAATTAAACGTCCTTCATTAAGTTACAGAATTTCTTTATTCAGGCAATGTTTGACAAAATTATTTACATTCAGAATTAAATTTATTGAGCATATATTGTCGTTAGTTGCTCCAAGCGGCTTAGTTGCCATACTTTTATCTGTATTTTATCTTTTATTTACGTTAAAATATTATTTTATTTGCAGTTTTATAATTGTATTTACTATATTCTCGTTTTTAATTTTAGGTTTTGCCCTTGGTTTATTAAAATCCGAATTATATGCTAAGGATTTTTTATTTTTATCGTTATATCCTTTATATTCAATATTTCACATTTTAGATAATTTACCTCCTTATCGTTTTTTCAAAAAATATATATTAAATAGTGAAAATTCTAAAAAAGATATACAAAAATACAGCGTAAAAGTTATTGCATCTAATGGTAAAGCAAATGTGCCTTGTAAATTAGATTTTATATCAGAAAATGGTATGGCGAGAGTTGTTTTTTCATTTAAGAAAAAGAAATTTACTTCAAGCAGACAAATTAGAATGGTTGAGGCATTAAACGAACTTACAGCCAAGCTTAACGATTATGGATTTAACTTAAAAATATGTTATTGCTGTGAATATTTTTCAAGCATTGTAGATGGTACTACAAATATGATTACAGGAGTATGCAATTATCCGTTTAAGGATAAAAGTAAGGATGAACCATTAAGTACTTTAATTTGGAATTCTTGTTCCATTTGTAAATTAAAGAAAATAACCAGTGTTATTGAGGATATTAGGAGAAGTTAGCATAAGGCGATAGGTGTGAAAAAATTATTTGCTTTAATAACACTATTTATTATGTTTTTTGTTCAAGTCGGATATTGTGATGAATTATCTGACGATTATTTTGATATGGCAAAAAACTTTGAAAAGAGCGGTGACTACACAAAAGCACTGGAGTATATAAATTATACTCTTACTATTAATCCTCGCCATAAAGAAGCAATTAAATTTAAAGACAAACTTATACCTACTGAAACAAATGACGATATATCAACATCTGCCATTGTACTATCAAAACAAAAAACATTAGCTGATTTGTCAATACTAGATATTCCAAAAAGCGACAAATATAAAATAGAAAATTCATCTGACTATTATAATCAACAAGGGAAGCAATACTATCTAAATGAAGAATATGATAATGCCATACAGAGTTTTTTCCGTGCTGTATCAATAGATAACAAAAATTACATTGCCTACAATAATTTAGGTATGACTTATTTAATGAAAAACAATCTTGATGCAGCAGAAAAATCATTTAAAAAAGCTGCAAAAGCCAGCAAATATTATGCGCAGCCTTATATTAATCTAGCGCTCTTGTAC
>JAFWGJ010000148.1 GCA_017512405.1 bacterium
TATTTAACCTTTTCGCCTGTTTTTGTTTTAATCCGTTTTTTGCTTATGCCTGCCATTTATATATATCTTTCTAAAATATCTCTTATTTTTATTAACGACCTTATTTTAATTTCTAAATCCCGTTGTTTCCATGATGGTTGACCAGCATGTAAGTCGCTTTTGTATTTATCTATTCTTTTTTCAAGTTTAAGACATTCATTTTGTAAAAACTCGTTTTCAGAATTTTCAAATTTTAAACTATCGTCTTCCGGTTCAAAATTGAAAAACCTATCGCAATATTTACATTTAATTTGCATTTTTATCTCCTAAGAATATAGTTGGCGGTGTTTTTATGTCTTCTTTAAGATTTCGCCAAAGATGTAAACAGTTTTGGTGAATATTAACATACTCGGCTTTTGGCGGATGAAATTGAACTACGGTTTCATTGTCATTAAAAAATAAATCCTTAATTTTGCTCATAACTTTCCAACTCGGAATATGTTTTTCATTTGAAACAGATACATGTTCCCAACCTCCGCCATTCGAAGCTATTATATTATAAGTTTTGCCGTCAATTTTGACTTCAAAAACTCCGTTGCCCTCATCACCAAAAGAGCCATAGTATTTTTTGGCAAAGTCGTAATTTCTGAATTTATCAAATTCTTTTGAAAGCAAATTCTTCATCTTATACCCCCATAACCCTTAATGCTTCCGATTCAGACACCCTGAAAGAGCCTATTTTATATAGTGTCAACTTTCCCCTATCTCTTAATTTATAAGGGTAACTCCTATCTACTTTATACTTTTTAACAAACTCCCCGATTTTCATTAAATCATCGGGCAAACTATCAACCGGTGATGTTTTAAATTTTATCACTTTTGACATATTTATATCCTTTCTTTAACAATATTTCTTAATAAACCCCGATTCCATGAATTAGTCATGATTCCGGGGTTTTTGGTTTGTAAAGTTTTTATTTTATACTCAAGCTCTGCAATAATCTCTTTTGCTTCTTGGTTTTCTTGCTCTAGTATCGTGTATTCTTCTTCCGAATACCAAGTAACCGATTCGCCTTTATAATTATTTGTTTTCCACATCTTCGCTGTCCTCTAAAACCCAATTTAAAACATCTATTACCGTAGATATTAATCATTATCTGTATAATAAGAGTTATTCCCTGTCAATACACTTATATTTATAGGTGTTCGTGGTAAATTGTTTAATTCTGTTTTTAATTTTTCTATTTTTTCCTTTATTTCTTCAACTGTTTTCATTTATATATCCTTCTCCTTATCTCCATTAATTCTTTATTGAGTTCAACCCTCAATCTGTCAAACTTTGCTCTTGCAGGGCTTTGATAAACATAATTATTATCTTGACTTGCAATATCTTTCAAAGCGTTAACTATTTGCTTTGTCATTTGCTCAATGTAGGTAATTTCTTCTTTTTTAAGCATTTAAAATATTCCTTATTTCCTCTTTTTCTTGATTGGTTAGGGATTGCCAAATTCTGTTTATCAAATACGCAAGCGTTTCTTCAAAAGGTTCTTCACAATTACATACAGAATGGCTTAATCGTCTGTTTGTATAATCCCTTATTTCAAAACGATAACTATTATTCCACTCAACCCAATCAATCCTTAATTCATAGATTTTCGCTAACCACTTAATCAACTTTAGCTGTTTCTCTGCGGTGAAATCAGGGTAAAATAAACCACACTCGAATAAATTTTGTCTTACTTTTTCCGTTCTTGCCGTTGCATTTATCCCCGCATTTTTATACAATCTTTCAATTTCTGTCATCTATCACCTCGTCTATTTTTTTAATAATTGTGTATAAAATAACCTCATCACCAGTTTCAACGCATTTTTTACACTTCTTACAGTAGTCTCTTATTTCTTCAAGAGCTTGTTTGCATTTATCTATTCTGAAATCTTTACCGTCAATAGCTCCTAGCATTTTGACAGTTTCTAAAAACCATTTTTCACAGCATTTTTTCGACTTCTCATTTTCTTCCTGCAAGCGTTTGAGTTGTTTGAAATAACAATCTTCATGCTCTTTGCACATATCCTTTGTATTATCCTGTGGCTCCCAATACTCGTGTCTATAAGCATCACATTCACAGTCATTATAAAACTCGCATTCGCTACATCTATGCCGTTTATTTTGTTATTGTCCATTAATTCTCCTTTTCATAATTCTCACAATATACTGAAGTTGTTTTTATCCCGTCTTTATCAATAAAATGTATATGTTGGTTATTGCAATAATCGTCATCATACCAACTTGCATTTTTGCATTGGCTACAAGACATATACTTGCAATAAAAGTGTCCGTTCTTTTTATATCTGTTACCCTTTTTATTTGCATTAACAGTAATTGGTAAATCGGTATCATTACTTATTATTCGTTTTTTTATTATTTTGTTGCTTAATTCTAATTCTTCTTCTGCCAATTCTCGCATTCTTGATATACTTATCATTCCCCCTCCTTAAATAGTTGTTGGATTTGGTGTTTAAACAAACTTTGCCATTCAACATTTTTTAATTCTTGCATTTTTATTATTACATCTTGCAAAACTTTTTCTTTAAGTTCTTTTATATTGCAAACATAGATTTCATAAGGTTTTATAGTAATAGTACCTACATGGTTAAACATTCCCATATTGTATCTTGATAATATACACACTAACTCCAATAAAACCCTATCTGTGATTTCAGGGTATTTAAAATATTTGCAATCATAACAAATACCCATACATTTTTCATATTTTTTATCTGAACATTTTTTGCAAATCTTAAACGTCTTAAAAAATTGTTCTTCAAGTTCGGTTGTCATTTTATTACTCCTATTTTTTTAAGAAAACCATAAGTGCAGTTTAAACTTTTAGAATCGACATAAAAACTTCTAAAGTCAGACCAAAAAATACCTAAAAAATAAAGCAAAATATCTATAAAAATTACAACTGGTATAATCAAAATCCAATTTATTGTTCCCTTTATTTTCACAAAGTTATTCATTTACTTCCTCGATTTCTAAAACTTGCAAAATCTTTTGTGCAAGAGACATCCCAGATGAATTTAACGGGTCTGTTTCTTGTTCTAGCACGTCATTGCATAATTCTGTAATCCGCTTTATAACGCAATCAGAACAGTCTTGACAATATTCGCTTTTTTCTTCCCATTTTTGCCAACACTTTTGTTTATCGTCAATTTCAGAGTAAAACTTTGCAGGGCAGTTTTTAACAATGTATCCCATTTTCAACCTCGATTCTTTAAAAACCACACCGCCGCTTTGGTTTTTTTATTTTCACCGTCAAGCCCAAGTTTTAAATAAATGTTTTTGAAATGGCTTGAAAGCGTCGGCTGTTTTATCCCCATTTTTTCTCTAATTTCAGAGTTGCTTAAACCCTCTGATAGAAGGCTTAATACTTCCTTTTCTCGATTTGTAAGCTGTACCATTTTGTTTATCCTCTACATCTTCTTTTGGTTCTCCGAATTTTTTATAAAGCTCCAAAACCGTTGCTTTCATTTGACAAACGCCGCTTTCCATTATGTAGTACGTTTTACAATGAAGGCAGTCGAATTTTGATTTATAGCACTCAATCGCCCCTTTCGTCCAATAGCGGATGTTGGACGGTGCATAATTGCCTAATTCGTTAAAACCCAAAACTTTTACTTTTTTAAACATTGTAAACCTCGACTAATTGCCATCCTTCGCCCCCGAAGCGTTTTTTATAGGTGTTTAAAATTGCTTGTTCGCTTGTTCCTGCGGGGAAACAATCGGAATTTATAACCGCTTTTTTTATGGGGTTATAGATTTTAACGTGCATCCATTTGCCGACATCGGCATTAACACTTTCGGGCTTTTTGCAATTTAAAGCCATTTTTTTTAAAACAGCACCGGGGGGAGGAAAACTTTCAGTGTATTCGTTTGCGAAAACATCCATCAGTTTTTCAAAATCAGTGCTTTTGGGTAAAACCCTGTTATAGAGGTCATATTGAGCGTTGTTATCCTTTATAGCGTGCGGATATAGTGCAATTATACGGTTTATAAAATCGAATTTATCCACTATTAGCCTCCTTCAAGCGATATTGCTCCGTTAGTTTATCAAGTTCATCTTTAAACGCTTTTGCTTTGTCGCTTTGTGTTTGCGGTCTTGTTCCGCCGTTTAATTTCCGATAACGCCAGTATTTTCTTAAAATTGCAAAGTGCATATCGGGGCTTTTATCGTCATAAGGCGGGGCTTTTCCGGTATTGCAAGCTATATTTTCAGACAGTTCGCCTATAACCTCGTTAAGTTTATTTTTGTCTAAGATTTCATTTAAAAGCAAACCATATTGCCGTTTAGTCAAATGAACGTTTTTGTATTCTCCAAACCACTCGTCTAAATTTGAAAAAACTTCATCTTGTGTGTGCGTATTAGTAGCTTCACATTTAACATTTACATTTTCATTTACATTTTCATTTACATTTATGGGGTTTTGCGGGGGGGTTATTTTTAAAAACCCCCCGGGGGTTTTTGGGGGGGTTTTAAAGTCTTCTTTATTTTTTTTGGGGCGACCGCCTAAAGAACCAAACACAGCACCCTTTTTACCGTTTTCAACATCTTTCAAATATTGTTCTCTTTTTTGTTCATTGGCTAAAATTTGAGGCTTAATTAATATAAAAAGTTGTTTACAAACTCCATTCAAATCGTCAGTTTCTTCATTTTCCAAAGCTAATTTTGCAATCGAATCAAACATTTTTAATCGTTTTTTATCGTCTAAATCTTTAATTGCTTCAAAAAAACTGCGATAAAATATAAAACTATCTTTCATTTTTAACCTTTATGTTCTCATATTTCTATTAATCTTGAACTATCAATAGGGCTTGTTAAAATTTTATTTTCTAAACAATATTCACAAACTCCGCATTTATCCGGTTCAAGATTACCTTTTTTTAATTCAAGAATCCTTTTAACGTTTGATTCAATTCCGATTAAAGAAGCGTCCAGTTGTATTTGATTAATTTGAATAAGCTCAATTTCAGGAGTTGTTTTTTTATCAACTGCTGCAATATAGCAAGGTAATTTTTGCCCCGTGTTTTTCTCAACTGCAAGCTGATAAATTGCAAGTTGTAAATCATATCCCCAAGCTTCTATAAAATTAACAAAATAGCCTAAATCTTTTATCCAAGTTCTGTCGTGAATATCTTTGATGTATTTCAAGTCAACTATGCATTTGTCAGCATGGTAGCTATCCATTTTAATTTTCCAGTTAGCCCCGAATAATTCAGCCGTCATAATTTTTTGTTTTTCACCTGACATATACAACTTAAATAGCTCATCTCTTTGGGTTCTATCGTAAGCGTTTTGAGCTTTTATAAAATCGGCTTTTAATTGCCCTGCGTTTTTGCCTGATGTTAAAAACATTTCAGGACGATTGTTTTTAAATTCTTCAAGAGTTCCTTCATAAGCTGAATCAATATATGACCCCATAAGCATATCTTTTGAGGGTTCGGGGGTGTATTCCCCTCTTAATTTTGCAAGAGCCGAATATTCGCACCCCTTTTTTGCCATGGTTCCGCAAAAATCTTTATATTGAGAAACACTCAAATATTCAAAATTAGCTTCTTTAGAATAGTAATTATCGCTACTTAGTTTTAGAAGTGTTTTTGTCATTGGTTGAATCCTCTTGTTTTAGCTGCAAAACATTTTCAGCTTCAATTACTTCTTTTTTATCTGTTCCAAAAAAATCATCAACCGATTTAAAATTATCAGTAATTGATTTATAAATTGCCCCTAAATCTAATAGCTGCTTTGGAATCATAGCTTCTGCTTTACATCCGACACGTTTTTCAATCATATCTTGTGTAACTCCGATTGATTCAAAAGTTTTAATTGTTCTTCTTATTTTTTCAATTAACGGCTCTTTGTTATCGCCCAGTAATGTTTTTTCACATTCCGCTAAAAAATCTTCAACAATATCGCTTGGAAGTACACCTAAAATGCAAGCTCTTAATCTTCTTGCCCCGTCATTAGCCACTTTTTCATAAATATCTCTTGGGTCAGTCAGGGTTATTTTATTGCCTTTAGCAACTCTTGTATGGGTAACTTGGAATACTTTTTCTTCTCTAACATTAGTTTCTAAATCCCAAGCATAAGCCATAACTTCAGATGTATGGTTTCTATTGTCTTGCGATAATTCTTTAATTCCAAAAGAAATATTGCCCCAGTATTTAGCCAAAGTTTCAGCGGTTCTAATTGAAGCACCTTTTACAATCTGCCCGCCTCTAGGGTATGCGTAAGTTGATTGTTTAGCTAGAGTTTCTCGACGTGCTGCCTGCATTATTTTTTCATAGGCTTTAATTTCATTTCTTGGCATTTTTTGAGCAACTAAGACAGCCGCTTGAACCTCTTGAACTGCCCTTGAAATCTCAATTTGCGTTTGAGATGTATTTTCAATAGGCAAATTGTTCGCTTTTTCTACAATTGCATTTTCCATTTTTTTATGTTATCCTTTCGTTATCAAAAAATAGGTGGAGCTTTTTAAAAGCTCTTTTTTTATATCTCATCTAAACCCATCCTCAATATTGATTTTATGCGGTCATAAGTCTTTTTGTTTTCGCTAAGCTTTAAAAGTATTGCTATTAGCTCGCACTTTACGTATTTTTTTAGTAGTTTTTCCATTTTTCAAATTCCCCTCATAATAAAGCTGTCCAACTAATTTTTTTGTATATTCGTCAAATTCTTTAACTAATTTCATTATTTCTTCCATAATCACCCCCAACAGTAGCTTTCAATTTCATTTTCTAAAATTTCAATTAGAATTTCTTCAATTTCTTCTACATTTTCAAAATCTTCATCCATATTAACCGTCCAGTCCGCAGGCATATTCTTCCAAATGATACATTGTTTTGCAAAATTCCTTTTCGACATCGGTTAAAGGTTTATCTTGTTTAGAATAAAATAATTTAAAATAAAGTTCCCTATCGGCTCTATCGCCCCAATTTGGTTTTTCAATCGACATATTGCTTCCTTCCATTATGCAGCATAAGCCATAATCCAGCACTTTGTTGTATCTTCAAAGTCATTAAATTCATTTATAATTCCTTCTTTTTTCCATTCCCAAAAAAGATGCTGGACTTTTGCTAAAATCCTTGTGTCATTTTTCTTTTGCAATAAACCTGTCGTTCTAAGTTCATCGCTTATAATGTAATTTGTTAATGTTGCTAAAGTTTTTTGCATATTTGAATTTCTTTTAAATGTGATAGCCTTTTGCAAATCTTCAGCTATTGTTTTGTCATCTTGCTGAGAAAAGTTTAGTTTTTCTCTTTTTTTGCAGAATTTTCCTGCTGTTAACATGTACTTCATATATAAACTCCTTTCGTTTGTTAAAAAAAAGGCAGGGGTCGGTTCCTGCCAAGAAGAATGTCGATACCGTAATTCGAAGATTACGGGAAGAAAACTTTTTAATAAAAACAGGCAAGCTTGTAGCCTACCTGCATGGATAGAATTAGTATAAATTTAGAATATAGAGTATTAAACTTAAAAAAAAGTGCCGTTATGACAGAATAATCGGAGTACGACGGCACTATTTAACTTGGTTGAGTATTAAACTTGAATAAAAAGCGGTTGAAAAATGACTAAACACCGTTTTAAAGATAAAGTTCAACCGCTTGATGAATACAAAATCCTAATGGCGGGGCATTGTAAAAGAGAAATAATTACTATACCAATACCCCGTTTTAGAACTTAGGTTCTAAAAACCCACGACGAACAATTTTGACGTTCTAACAACATTTTTGACGTTGCCCGTGGGTTCCCCGTCTTTCCGGGGTGTCAAAAACTTAGAATTGTTGTTTACCTTTTATGTTCTCTGGAACAGCTCTAGCAGACCCCTTGAAACGGACTTACAATAGGGTTTGAACGATTCTCTACCAGTCAGGCTCGCTATACTAACGCTGATTTACCCGTTAAATTGTATGCTACGTTATTTTTTCCCATAACGATTTACGCTTTATTCAATTTTCAAAGTTCAATTTTAAGTATTGTTACTAAGCCCTATTGAATATATGGGGCTTTTATATTAAAATTAGTTATAGTTATAACCATAAAACTATCCGGCATTGTCGGAAAGTTCATAATTAAAGAATTGAGCAATGATTTCTCTAATTGCTTGTGAGGGTTTCCATTTATGTTCTTTACAGAAACCTTGAAGCAGTTTAAGTAATTCATCATCTATTCTTGTATGTACAGGGTTATTCATATCTGTCCTTCGAATAATCTCTTTACTGTATACATAGTATCAATATACTAATACTTTGTCAATAGATATTGAAACTATTTACAAAAATTAATATAAATGGAGTATTCATTGGTAACACAAGGCGAAAGGTTAAAAGACTTAAGAAGAGAGTTGAAACTAACACAAGACGGGTTAGGAGATTTTTTTAACGTATCTAAACAAGTCGTTTCAAACCTCGAAGCTGATAGAATTTTGTTGAATAATGAAAAATTAGTATCACTATGCGAAAACTTTAATGTAAATATTAGTTGGCTTTTGTGTGGCAAAGGCACAATGTTCAATGAACCTATGGAAGACACTAAAGAAAAAGAAATGAAAAAGTGGTTTAATGAAATGGTAAGAGAAGAATTTAAGAAAAGGGGGTTATGATGAAATTTTTATCGTGGTTTTTTATGATTTTAGGAATTTTAATTATAATAAACGGTTTAACAATTTCAACAGGTTCAGCGATACACCAAATTTATGCACAATCTTTAAATTTAACGGGGTTTATAATCTTCTTTTCGGGTTTAATATTGCCTAAAATTTGCATAATAGCGGATAATTTTAAACCAAAAGAAAACAAAGAAAAGGTTATCGAAAATATTAAAAAAGAAGATAAAATACCCACAGCGGAATTATTGATGAAAGGAGTTAAAGGAGATGAAAAAATTAATAATTAGTTTGGCATTGTTTTTATTAGCCAATGCGGGTGCTATGGCAAAAGATATACCGTACATTACAAACTTACCCTATAAAGAAAACAATAAAGAAATCAATTTGAACAAAATTGATACTAAAAATTTTAAAAATGATTTGATTGAAATCGAAAAAAATAAGTTTGAATTTAATTATATTCAAAAAATGGGCTATGGTTATGAGTACATTCTAACAAATAATACCGATAAAGATATTATTTTAAAAGGAATTAATTCAAATGAATTTTATAATGAAGATTTATCAAACGAAAGCAACAAACCTTTAAAGAATTTAGCAAAAGCAGCATACACATCAGGGGAAACATACATACCGCTATACGGGCTGTATTTTAGCGTAAAATGCGATTTAGAAAAAAACAGTTTTATTAGAGATTTTCCGGAAAATAAAACAATTAAAGCGGGCGAAAAAATAAGAATTTTAGCAAGCTCAACAAAAGAATTTGAAAACCCGCAGGCTGAATTTGTTTTGTTAGTGGACGAAAAGGAAGAAAAAATTATATTTTAAACTGTAACAATCTTTTAACATGTTATTGCATGAAATAAAATACCATGGTTACATGTTTCTTAATGAAAAAGAAAAAGTGTAAAAACTTAATAAAGATATAAAAAACAGGGGCATTTAAGCCCCTTTTTTATTGCAATCACCCCATGGACTAAAGGATACAATATGAAAAAGCTTGAAAAAGTATTATTTGAAGTGTTTAAAGCGTTGTTAATTTGCAAAGGCAAAAACAAAGGGAGCAAAATCTTTAAAGAATTGCTCTTTTTTATTGATTTTGAATAATATCATAGTTTTTTATTAGTTGTTTTTTACGATAGCCAAAGGCTTTGAAGGTTGGTATAATAAAAGTGGCCTAGGCAAGTGGGAATTTGTTTGTCAGTCTAGCGAATAGCCTAACATTTTGAGATTTGCCGAATCGGGTGCTAAGTTCTTGCACTCAAAATAAGGTTAAGAGGGGTTTACATTTTTGAGAAAATGTCATAATCAAGAGCCGATTGTACTTTTTAAACATAGGGTCTTAAAGCCTGATTATATCTACCTTGCTTATTACGAATGTCCGATTTGTTCCAACAGGTGGTTTGAAGTTTTAAGACAAAATGAGGACGGTTCGGATAAAATCAAATATTACTTTGATAAAACGGCAGAAATGCAATATAAAAAATGGCAAAAAAGAATTAATACTCCCCGATACGGTACACAAACCAACCAATCTTTTTATTATGGGACTTATCAAAAACATAAAAACGTATGGAAAACGTTTAGAACTAATTTTAATAATGAAAAAGAATTAATATCAAAACAAAAAACTTTGATTGAAAAAATATAATAGTAATGGTTATAATCAACCCTCAATTTTTTTTGGGGGTTTTATTTTTATATAAAAAGTATATCGGTTTTTGGTTTTGGTATCAAAAATTCCCGAGGTTAGACAAAAAATTAAGAGATTTGTATATAAAGAGTATATCAATTTAAGTTATTAAGTTTTATGAACAAACACGGCAAAATAGAAAATTTAAGACCGATTGACAATTCAGATGAAGCAATTAACCAAGCGAAAAGCAGGGGTAAAATTGAAGCTTCAATTAAAAGAAACTTGCTTGAAACTTTAAGAAGCCGAATTGATGAGCATAATTTAATTGATGATATTGTGTCCGGTGTAGTTGAAGAAGTTCAAGAGGGCAAATATAAAAACGCCATTGAACTTTTAAAGATTGCAAAAGAACCGGAAAAACAAGAGATTAATTTATCGGCTTCCAACCCTCAAATCATCGTTGCAAGTGAGAGTGATAAAGAACTGTTAAATAAAATCCAAAATGTTAAAACTGACTAAAACATTTTATAAAAATGCTGATGCGTATATCAGCCAAAAATATCGCTATATAATTAATCAGGGCGGCTCGTCAAGTTCTAAAACGTTTTCACTACTCCAATTATTAACCACAATCGCACTCAACAACAAATTAACAATTGATATTGTTTCAGAATCTATGCCGCATTTAAAGCGTGGTGTTCTCCGTGATTTACCTATTGTTTTTGAACAATTCGGGCTTAATTTTGAAGCTATGCTTAACCGCTCGGACTATTTTTTAAAATTTAATAGCGGTGCAAAAATAAATTTTATTGCTCTTGATAACCCCGGAAAAGCAAGAGGTAGCCGAAGAGATATTTTATTTGTTAATGAAGCAAATTTAATCCCCTATGAAACGGTACAACAATTATTTATCCGTACCCGAAAAACAATTTTTATAGACTATAACCCAACTAAAGCCTTTTGGGTTCATACTGATACAATCCCGCAAAATCCAAACAATTCGCTTTTAATCAAATCCACTTATTTAGACAACCAATTTTTAAATGAAATTGAAATAGCAGAAATTGAAAGTCATAAAGGCGACGGCAATAATAATTTTTGGCGGGTTTATGGCTTAGGCGAATTAGGTATAGCGGAAGGGCTTGTTTTTGAAAACGTTGAAAGCCGAAATATTTTAGATGAAGAAATAGAACGGTTTGATGTTGTTTATCAAGGAATTGACTGGGGATATATTCACCCCTTTGTGTTTATAAAATGCTACCTTGATAACGACAGAAAAATTTTATATGTTTTCGATGAAATTTATGAAAAGCATTTATCGTTAGCAAAATCAATGGAGCTGGTTCGCCCAAAATTAAACCCTTATTCAGAAATCATAGCAGATAGTGCAAACCCTCAATCAATAGGCGATTTTTGGGATAATGGTTTTGATATTTACCCTGCTCACAAATCACCGGGTAGCAGGGATTTTGGATATAGATATTTGCAATCTTTAAACAAAATCGTAATTGACCCGATTAGATGTCCGAATACTTTAAAAGAATTTTTAACAATGGAGTATTTAAAGGATAAAGACGGCAATTACATTAACGATTATCCGAAAATAAATGACGACGGAATAGATGCGACACGCTATGCACTCGAAAGAGCAATGCCTTACGGAATTAAATAATATGAATTTAAAAGATAAATTTAATAACTACATAAAAAATATTGCTCGTGAAGTTTTAAATGAAAAGCAAGCAACAACCGACGAATTTAGCGGAAATTATGCTCTCCCTGAAATTGACCGTAACAATTTATTGGCAAAGTCTATTCAAAAAACTCATAAAGATTTAGTTGCCAGTGTTCCGGTTGGTGTTGCAATGGACGCTTGCTGCAATACTGATAAATTTAACGATTATTATAATATCTCAAACCCTGTTGATGATATTATCTATACTCATTTTGCAACACAATGCTTTATCGGTTTTCAGGCATGTGCTATATTAACTCAAAACTGGCTTATCAATAAAGCGTGTTTATTGCCGACAAAAGACGCTATCCGCCCTGATTATGAATTGTCATACGTTACAACGGATGAAACAGAAGTTATAGATAAGGACTTTTTAACAAAAATAACCGACTTATCCAACGATGCTAAAAAATTTAATATTAAAGAAGTGGCTAGAACCTTCGCCGAAAAGAAAAGACAATTCGGGCAATGCTTGGCCTATCCTATTGTAGAAGGTGCGGATTATTCTAACCCCTTTAATATCGATTCAATTAAACCCGATAGTTACAAGGGAATGACCGTTATCGACCCTGTTTGGTATCAAGCGATATTAGATGATGAAGCTATATCAGACCCGACGTCATTACGCTATATGAAACCTACATATTTTCAAATGCCAAACGGGGTTAAGGTTCATCATAGCTGGTGCATATTTAATACAAACGGCGACGTTCCCGATATTTTAAAACCGACATATCGCTGGGGCGGCTATCCTATCCCGCAATTAATTTATAAACGTGCTTACGCAGCCGAAAAAACTGCAAACGAAGCTCCGATGTTAGCACAATCAAAACGCTTGTTAATTACGGATATTAACCCTAAGAATTATTTTGTTAATCAAAGAGAAACAGAGGAGCAATTAAAAGTTCTTTGTAATTTTAGAGATAATTTCGGGGTTATGACAAAAAGACCGGGTGAAAGTGTTCAACAAATAGATACGTCATTAACCGATTTAGATGAAGTTATAATGACGCAATTCCAATTAACCGCAGCAGCCGCAGGAATTACAGCAACAAAATTATTAGAAACTCAACCCAAAGGCTTTAATTCAACTGGCGACTATGAGGATAAGAATTATAAGCTAACTTGCGTTTCTATTCAAAAAGAAGATTATATCCCGATACTTGATTTTCATTATCGTTTATTATCGATGTCAAAATACGGTATTAAAAGAGATTATACGATTAACTTTAAAGAAATCGATACTCCAACCGAAAAAGAAAGAGCAGAAATAAACGAAATTAAAGCCAGAACCGACGCTACATATATTGACGCAGGAATTTTAACGCAGGACGAAGTAAGAGATAATCTAATCAAAAGCCCGAATAGCGATTATGCGGATATATCAAATGATATAGATGAGGAATATCCCGAAGAAGAACAGGGAGGTAGCGAAACCTCGCAAAGCCCTTTCAAATCACAAGATAAATGGGAAGAAGGCGACCCACGTAGAGCAAACGGACAGTTTGGCGAAGGAAGTGGCGAATCATCAAGCGAAAATTACAAACCCTCTGAACGTCATAATAGGGTAAAAAACAGACCCCGTAAATCTATACGCTTGCCGTATAATGAACATAAAAGATTAGAAACCGCAATATTTGAAAATCAATTTAACGATAAAGAAAAAGAATCAGGAGTTGCAATTAGGTTTACAAGCGATTATAAATATATGGTTAAGATTGATAATGCGGACGATTTAAGTTATACTGTTATCCAAAGGTGGAAAAATACTTAATATGATGAAATATTTAAAAACCGAAACGGATAAAAAATTATATAGCCTGTTAAAAGAAATTTGGGACGATAACAATTTTCTTGAAGGCATATCAACCCTATTAACCGATGATAAACAAAAACAGATTTTAATTGATGAAATCCAAAACGGATTAAAAGATATTAAAATAATAATGTATATGGCAAGCGATATTGCTGACGGCTTAGAGGTTTGAAAAGAGGAAGCGTAAACTTCCCCTTATAAATTACAATTTAATCGCAATTACCAAAGCTAAGATTGATAATAACAATAATATTATAATTCTCATTGTTGCCTCCTTCGCACGTTGTATGACGTACAAACAGCAGCAATCAATATCAAGTTAATGGAATTATAACACTTTAAACCCATGCCCCACAAGGGCTTGGGAGTTTTATTATGAAAAGAAATTATTTATCCACAAAGCCTTTAAACTTTAACGTCGGCTTGCAAAGGTGGTATGCTAGAGAATTAACAAAACTTGTTGACGATTTAACAACGGAAGTTTTTGAAGAAATTAAACCGTTGTATAAAGAATATCAATATCAAATATCACTCGACGCAAGCATATCATCGCAAGCAAGAATTAAATTAAACTCCCTAAGAGAACTCTTTGAAAAGAAATTTAAAGACAGGGGCAAAAAATTCGCTGAAAATATGGTTAGAAAAACTAACCGATATAGCCAGCAGACTTTTTGGCGAATGATGAAAGAAATGTTTAAGGACAAAACCGAACTCAAAAAAGAGGGCGGTTATTTGTTAAAAGGCTCGATTATAACCCCCGAAAAAGAAGAAGTTATAAAAGCTCTCGTATATGAAAATGTTAATTTAATAACAAATCTGCAAACGCATTATTTTGAACAAATAACAGGTGCTGTTATGCGTTCAATTCAATCGGGTGAAGGTGTTAGCTACGTTGAAAAGGAGCTTTTAAAATACAAGGGAATGACAAAACGCAGGGCAAGAAATGTAGCCCTTGACCAAACCCGAAAAGCATATAACTCAATTAATATGAGAAATATGCAAGATGCAGGGGTTAAAAAGTTTGAGTGGATTCATTCAGGCGGAAGCCAAAAGCCCCGTAAATATCACATGGAAAATTACCCGAAAGGATTAAACCATGGGATTTTTGATTTAGATAAGGGTGCTCCGAACGAAAAAGGCGACGGTTATATTTACCCCGGTCAAGAGCCATATTGCCATTGCAGGATGGCAGCAGTTATAGAATTTGATTTAAGTTAAATCGCAATTGGGGGGTGCGAGTTTGCGACTATTTAATATAGCCCCCTGCAATTTAAAGGATATAAAATGTACGCAACAGATAAAAAAGAAATCGACCATAACGAATTTTGGTATATAAAAAACAATCCCCTATCAAAAGTGGGGGTTTTTCCGTATTTAGGCAGACAAATATCGCCTGAACTTGAACCCGATAAAATATATCAGGTTTTAAGACCGGAAGAAGAACTAAATAACGAAGAAACTTTAAACAGCTGTAAACTAATCCCGATTATAAACGACCACGTTATGCTCGGTACAAAGCCCGGAATGATGAAACCCGAAGAAAAAGGAATTGACGGCATTTCAGGGGAAGAAGTTTATTTTAAAGACGGCACAATATTTGACGATTTAAAAATATTTGCTGAAAGTATGAAAAACGACATTGAAAACGGCAAAAAAGAGCTTTCAATGGGCTATTTTTGCGATTATGAACTTACCGAAGGGGAATATAACGGCGAACCCTATCAGGCAATACAGAGAAATATAAGATTTAATCATATAGCACTTGTCGACGAAGGACGCATGGGAGCTGACGTTCGAGTTATGGACAAGAGCATTACGTTTGACACAATTAAGGAGATTAAAGAAATGCAAAAGAAACAAACAAAATCTCTTGGCAAATCAGCACTCGATGAAGACATTGAAGAAATCGTAAAAGACGAGTGCAATACCCAAGATGAAGTTGTTGATAAGAGAGCTCTTATCGACGAAATCGGCGGCATCTTAAAAGATAAAGTCGATGAAGAACTTTTAAGAACAATCTTAAAAAAAGCTGAAGAATTGGCTTACAACGATTCAACCGAATCAGCAGACGATGAAGATGTTAAAGAAGATGAGCCAAAAGAAGAAGCTAAAGATGAAGAAATTATTGAAGAACCTTTGGCAGTAACCGAAGAAAAGAAAGACGAAGAACCCGCAGCAGAAGTTACGGTTTCAAACGGTGAAGCAGAAGTTACGGTATCTTTAGACGAAATGGTTAAACAAATCGGTCAAAGAGATGCTTTAGTTGATGCAATTAAGCCAATCATAGGCGATAACAAAAACTATAAAACAATGACCACATCACAAGTTGCAAAATACGCTTGCGATAAATTGGATTTAAAAGTTTCAAAAGGTCAGGAAGTTTCTGTTATTCGCGGATATATTGCAGGACATAAAAAATCAAATGTTACATACTCTATCGATAATGCAATTTCATCAGCACCTAAAAAAGATGAAGCATTTGAAAGATACATAGGAGGTTAATTATGACAGTACAAACAACAGTTAATAAATATCAGGTTTTAGGTGTACCGGGTGAATTTGCAGATGATTCCCCAAGCAGAGTTACACCTTTTTCTTGTTTAGCAAATGAAACCGCTCAACCAACGGTTGGATATGCTTTTACGCAAGGAACAGCAGACAACGAAGCAGTTGTTGGCGGAACAGGAGCATTTTTAGGAGTTTTAGTTGAACCGAAACAATATGCTAACTATGCAAACTTAAACGCTAGTTTAGTAGTTAAAGCAGGAACAAACGGCGAAATATGCGATATGGGTCATATTTACGTTAAATCAGCAACCGAAGTTAAACCCGGTTATGTTGCAGCATTTGCAAACGCTACCGGAGCAATTTCAGCTTATGCAACCGCAGCTTCAATTCCTGAAACTTCAACACAAATTCCCGGCAAGTTTATAAAGGTATCAGCAGCTGCTAATCAAGTTGCAATTTTAGAACTTGGCTCATTCACAGTAACCCCGGCTTCAACATAGTAATTATAGGAGACAATATAAATGAATAAAAAAGTTACAGAGATTAGAAGCCACATCCCTGCTTCTAAAGTACACTCTTTTGCATGGGATTCTAAAACAACCGAAAGCACCTTAGACAAATTAGGTATCGGTTACGAAAAATCAGCATTAAAAGAAATGCAATCATTTTATGGTATGGATGCGGCAGTTACAGGAATTACAACTCCGACTGTTACAACTCCGATTCAATTTTTACAACATTGGTTGCCAAACGTTGTTGAAGTTGTAACCGCAGCTAAAGAAATTGATGCTATTGCAGGCCGTACAATGGCAGGTAATTGGTACGATGAAGAAATCGTTATGCAAGTTCTTGAAAGAACAGGGCAAGCTGTTCCTTATGGCGACCATACAAACATTCCTCTATCAAGCTGGAACTTAAACTACGAAACTCGTGATATTGTTCGTTTTGAAGAAGGAATACAAGTTGGTGTGCTTGAAGAAATGAGAGCAGGAGCGATGAATATTTCTTCACAAACAAGAAAAAGAGAAGCTGCTGCTGAATCTTTAGCAATCGAATTGAATAATATCGGTTTCTTTGGATATAACGAAGGAAACAATAAAACTTATGGCTTCCTGAATGACCCTAATCTTCCAGCTTATACAACCGTTGCAACAAACGGTGCAGGCACACCTTCAACACAATGGAAAGACAAAACCTACGCTCAAATCGTAAACGATTTAAGAACAGCGTTTGCAGCTTTAAGAGTTCAATCAGGTAATTTATTTAAACCTGAAAGAGACGCTGCAAAATTGGTTATTCCCGTTGCTTGTATGGAATATTTGAACGTTGAAAACGATTTCGGTAAATCTGTTTATGATTTCTTAAAACAAAACTATCCGAATGTAACCATCGAATCAGCAGTTCAATTAGACGGTGCAAATGGCGGAGCGAATGTATTCTATCTATTTGCCGAATCAATCAACGGAAACCCTGTATTAAATCAATATGTTCAAGATGTATTCCATTTGGTTGGTGCTGAAAAGAGAGCAAAAGTATTTGTTGAAGATTACTCAAACGCTTCAGCGGGTATTTTAGTTTCTCAACCTGTTGGTATCGTAAGATATTCAGGAATATAATTTTTTCCTCGATATAATGTATTACGAATGAAAGAAAAGTCCTTTCCCCTTGCTTTTTGCAGGGGAGGGGCTTTTTGATTAATTTTTATAGAAAGGACTTTTATAATGAGTTTTATAACAAGCAGATTAGCAACATCAGTTAATTATACTTTTTACACAAAAGGTGCGAATAATATTAACGTTGTTACAGACACAATAACAGTAAAAGGCGGAGCAGATGTAATTAATAAAAAATCATTGGAAACCCCGCAAGGTGTAGTAACTGAATTAACGGATGAACAAATTGATAAATTAAAATCACATCCCGTATTTAAACAACATTTAGAAGGCGGATATATTACTATTGTTTCAACTGAAAAGGAAGCTAAAAAAGTTGAAACTGAGCTTCAAGAGGATAAATCAAAACAATTAACACCAAAAGATTACACTAAAAAAGGTAAAAAAAGCCCAAAATCTAAAAAGGATTAATAAATGAATCATCCTAATTTAAACGCTGAAATATTTATCGGGCAATTCCCCGAATTTAGCCAAAATGAAAATATTGATTTAATGCTATCAAGGGCAGTTAATTACTTTGAAAAACATACATGTTTTTGTGGAAAAGATAAACAATATTTAGTGTTTTTATTAACCGCTCATTTGTTAAATCAGCAAAATAATATCAATAACGGTGATACGACAGGCGGTGTTCAACAATCGGCATCAATTGATAAAATAAGCGTATCAAATGCCCCTGCTCCATATAGTGATAATTTTGATTATTGGCTAAACCAATCCGTATATGGGCAAGAGTTATTGGCATATTTAAATATGAAAGTTGTAACTCCTCAATACGTTGGCGGTTCATTTGTTAGGGTTTTATGAAAAAATTAGCAATATTGGGGAAGCTGGAAACAAAATTTAAAGCCCCGTTTGATAATCCCGATTTTGACATTTGGGGCTTTAATTATCATAAAATAATGCCCCCTCGCTATACATTATGGTTTGATTTGCATTCTAATAATCCCAATCCTATCGCCAATATTACACGTAAAAATTTTCCGTTTACTAAATGCGTTAATTTATTGGGCGGAAACTATTTTAACAATACTGTATCTTACTTAATCGCCTATGCAATTTTAAAAGGATATAAGGAAATCTATTTATACGGAATGAGATTTTTTGACGATGGTGAAAGAAGAAAAAGAGAATTTCAAAATGTCCGTGAGCTTATATTCTTTGCAAAAGGCAAAGGAATAACAATAAAAGCTCCGGTTGATGAAATTATGTTGGTTGAATATCCTACTTATGGGTTATGAAAAGAAAAAGAAACGATAAAATCTATAACGCTTTAACTCAAAAAATGTCCGATTATTTGATTAAGGCAGGCTGGTTTGAAGAAAGCAAATATAATGATAATACTCCAATAGGTGGAATTGCAGCCGTTCAGAATTATGGAGCAACCATAAATCAAGCAGTAACCCCAAAACAAAGAGCTTTACTTCATTATTTGGGTATTCACTTAAAAAAAGAAACTGATAATTTGACTATTGTTATTCCGCCTACGCATTTTATGGAAAATTGCCAAAATAAAAATAAAGACAAGTGGAAAAATTTAATAAAAAATCTTTCTGCAATGATTTTTTTAGGCAATATTTCAGCCGATAAAGCAATGGAGCAAATAGGAATGATAATAGAACGGGATATTGCAAACGAAATAGCAGACGGCAACTACCCGCCGGATAAACCATCAACTGTTCAGGCAAAATTAAGCAAATACAAAGACAAAAAAACTGTAGGCAACTTAGACAAAAGATTAATAAATACAGCAATAATGCTTGATAGCGTTTCTCATCAGGTAACTAAATTATGACACTTTTAAGAAGCAATTTATTAAAAAAAGCACTTAAATTAATACCTCCCGAAAGTTATTTGTATTATCAATATCAGGGCGAATCGGTTAATGAAATAGGAATTAGCGTTCCGACCTACGCTGACCCGATAACAATAACGGGTTCGGTACAATCGCCTGAAAACTCTATGTATAACCAATTAGGGCTTAGTTTAGATAAGAATTATAAAATATTTTACGGTGCAATTTCAATTAACGGAAATGAAACTCAAAACCAACCCGACAGATTTTTATATGACGGCAGATTATTTGAAACCGTTAAAAATACAAACTGGTTTAATTATGACGGCTGGAGCGGAGTTTTAGCGGTTGAACTGAAAGAAACAAGAGAAAATGAACCTACTTAAATCTGAAAATCAAATATATGCCGATATTATAGGTTTTATTAATCAGGCTTTATCTGATTTACAAATTTCAAATTGGCAAGTTATGCAGCTAAAACAGCCTGTTAAATTAACAGAAATTAAACCGACAATATACATTACAATCGCAAATAAAAACCGATTAGGCTGGCAAAGCAGATATTATCCGATTATTGATGATGATTTAAAAATTAAAGAAAAATTTAAGGTTGAACTTGATTGCCAAATATCAGCCCTACGCAGACGTAATTTATCCGATACAGTTAATACAATCGGCTCAACTGATATATTGGAAAACTTAAAAACTTATTTTTTAAATCCAAATAACATTGTTAAATTAAGGCAATTAGGTTATTTAATTTTTCAACCCTCGTCTATTCAGTCGCCTGATTTTATAGACGATAGCGATAATTTTGAATTTATGCCGTTTTTTAATGTTTCGTTCATCTTAGAACAAACATTAATCAGCGCCCAAACGGCAATAGATGATACCACATTAAAAATAGAAAGGTTATAAGTATGCCCATAGCACAATCAAAGTATGCTAGTATAACCTCCGGAATTGGCGGAGCTAGTGCGGCAAGTCGTAAAAACCTTATTTTAAGAGTTTTTACAACAAATCCGTTATTTCCCGCAAATACAATTCTTGAATATCCTAGCGACACAGACGTTGCTAATTTTGCAGGTTCTAACTCCCTTGAAGCACAAATTGCAACCGCTTATTTTGGTTGGGTGTCAAAAACAATTAACACTCCATCTTTAATATCGTTTATGCGTTATTCGCTAAACGAAGCGACTGCTCCTGTTTTAAGGTCTACAATTGAACTTGCGTCCTTAGCAACTTATCAAGCAATTACAAGCGGCTCAATGGTGATTAATCTTGCAAATACAAGCTATACATTGAGCGGTCTTAATTTTTCAACTGCTACATCTTACGCTGATATTGCAACCGCAATAGAAACCGCTATAAATGAAAATACCGCAGGCGGTGATAGTTATACCGCAGCAACCGTTGAATATAATGCGGAAACATCCTCATTTATATTAACAGGCGGAGCAACGGGGGATTATCAAATCTCTTACGCTGAAGCTGCTGCAAGCGGAGTTGATGTATCAGCCGTTATCGGTTGGGATGAAAATTCTAACCCTGTTATTTCGGATGGAACAGTAGCAACAACATTAACCGACACATTAAATAAATCGGTTGAATTATCAGACAATTTTGCATCATACGGTTTCTTAAATCTTGATTTAGATGTAAATGTTATTGATGAAATCGGAGCTTGGAACACAGCTCAAAATTATAAATTTATGTTCGTAGGTGATGTTAACGCTGATAACTACGAAGATATAATTACGGAAGCTGCTAAATATCAAGGTATGGCAATTAATTATAATCCATATCAAGCTATTAGCGGAAATCTTCCCGCATGGTTAATGCCTGCAACAATTTTAGCTGCAACAAATTATAATAACGTAAATGGAACTGTAAACTATATGTATCAACAATTCCCTTATCAAGCAGTTGCAGTAAACACTAACACATTAGCTCAAACATTAGACCCCTTACATATCAATTATAACGGACAAACACAAAAAGCAGGAACAAATATCACATTCTATCAAGACGGATATTTAGCAGACGGCACAGATATTGCAGTTTATGCAAATGAAATCTGGTTAAAAGATGCAATGATAACCGAAATAATTAACCTCGAAATTGCGCTTGATAAAATCCCTGCAAACTATGACGGATTAGGATTGATTCAGGCAGTTTTAGAAGCGGTTATCGGTGAAGCTAAAAACAATGGAACAATCTCTATCGGTAAAGCCTTAACCAATACCCAAAAAGCGTATATTACGCAATTAACAGGCGACAATACCGCTTGGCAAACAGTAGAACTTAATGGCTACATTTTAACTTTAGAATTAACTCAACAAATAATTAACGGAGCAACAAAATATATTGCTAACTACACTCTGATTTATTCTAAAGGCGATGTAATCAGAAAAGTTGAAGGCAGACACATTTTAATTTAGGAGCAACAATAAATGAAAGATATATCAGGAACAGGGTTATCAATTATTGTTAAAGCATCTAACACATTTCCGCAAGGGATTTTATGCACATCTTTTCCGGATGATACAGACCCGTTAGACTTTCCCGAAGTTACAATAACCGAATACGGTATGGGGTTAAACGGCGACTTAATCACCTGGACAAGCCCTCAACCTTTACCGTTTAGCTTGTCTTTAATTCCTGGAACGGAAGAAGAAATTGCAATGGCATTTCTTTTTGAAGCTAACCGTGTAGCAAAAGGAAAGAAAAGTGCAAAAGATGAAATTACAATAGTTGTAAATTACCCTGACGGCACAATTAAAACTTTAAGACCCGGTCGAATCGTATCAGGTCAAACAGGCAAAGGCATTGCTTCGGGCGGAAGAACAAAAACTCCAACCTATGGCTTTGTTTTTGAAAATAAGGTATAGACAGCCGCAAGCCGAAGCGTTGAGCTTTGGCTGAGGTACTGCTCTTAGGCGACGTGCGAATTTTAATTCGCTCAGGAGCTTTACGCCTGTGAAATCAGAGATTTCAAACGGCGGTTACGCAATGAAAGGACTTTTTTATGTTAATAGACCCAAAAGAAATCACGATTGACTATGAGGGCGAGGAGTTAAAATTTAATATAGGAAAATTCCCCGCCACCGTAGGACGTGAAATTATAACAAAATATCCTGTTGCAAATATGCCAAAAATTGGCGATTATGCAGCAAGCGAAGAAACAATGCTAAAATTAATGAGCTATGTTGAGCGTGTCTATCCGGATAGAGTTCAACCGCTCATTAACAAAGCATTGGTTGATAACCACATCCCAAGTTGGGAAGTTTTAGCAAGAATTGAAGTAGAAACAATAAATTATAATTGTACTTTTTTCAGGAATGGCAAGGCCTTAGATTTCTTGAAGAAATCGATGTCCCTTGCCGAACCGAAGATTATAGAAATGTTGACGGCTTTATCGGGTCAATTATCGCAAGCGAAAAAGCAACCCTCCAAGAACTAAAAACAGTTTACAGTTTAGAAGATGCAATGATTATTTGGGAATCTGATATTATTCCAAAATTCAATGAATACAAAATAAATGAATATTACGCAAAAAAGGTAAAAACTAAATGACATTATTAGATACGTTTATAATGAGTTTTGGAACAGAGGGCTTGGGCGAAATCGCAAAAGAAATTACAGATACCGAGCAAAAAGTCGATGAACTTGAAAAAAAAGAAAAACAATTAAACAAAACAATAGAAGAAGGTAAAGACGATACCACAAAAGCAAGAGTTGAACTTGCTAAAGTTAAAAAAGAATTATCGGAAACTACCGATAAATTAAACAAAGCTAAAAATTCAACGGGTGGAGTTTTACTGCAATTAAAAAACATTGCAGGAGTTGCGGCAAAAGTCGGAGCTTCTTTTATCGCTTTTAAAAAAGCTGTTGATTTTTCTTCTGATTTCGCTGAACAAGCCTTAGAAATGGAAGAAGCTGCTAAAAAGGCAGGTTTAACCATTGATGAATTTCAAAAGAAAAATGGCAGATATACAATATTTACAAAGGAAGATGTAAATAACGCTAAAATTTACGAACAAACTATGCGGGATATTCGCATGGGAACGGCTGCAATCGGAGCGAATTTAGCACAATTACTATTGCCTGTTATGATTAATGTTGCTAAAGTCGTAAGAAACGTTGTTGATTTCTTTGTAGACCACGGAGCATTTATAAAAGCGGCAATTATAGGAATAGGAGCAGTATTAACGGCAATAGCCATTCCTTCAATAATTAAAATGGGTGTTGCTTTATGGACAGCTCTTGCTCCTGTTTTACCGATAATTTTAGCAGTAACCGCCGCTATTGTAGCATTTAGCTTAATAGCAGAAGATATTTATAAATGGATTCATGGCGAACCCTCGCTTGCCGAATTAATTTTTGGCGATTTTAAAACATTTGTAGAAAATTTTAAAAACGGTTTTCAGCAAATTAAAGATGCTTTTAAAGTTTCTTTTGCAGAAGGTTTAAAAACAATTTGGAACAATTTATTAGATTTCTTTAAAAGCAGTTGGACAAATTTATGGAATAATATTATTTCAAAAATTCCGCTTGTTCAAAAAATGACTGCAAGTAAAACCCCCGATGGCTCTCACGCTTCGGGATTAGACTATGTACCTTTTGACGGTTACATAGCTGAACTTCATAAAGGCGAAAGAGTACAGACCGCTCGTGAAGCAAGCGACTGGCGGGCTAATCTTATGGCAGCAAAAAAAGCGGTTAATTTTACGGCAAATTATCCTCTAAATGCAATTCCAAACGGAGCGGTTTCAAACGCTTATAACAATTCATCCAACGCAAATAACCAAAATATAAATATATCGGGAATAACAATAAACACGGCTGCAACAGATGCACAAGGAATCGCAAACGATTTAGCGGGGTATATTAAACAAGCATTTATCAGCCTTGATGATGGCATGCTTGCATAAATAGGAAAAATATGTCAATTTTATCAACATTTACGAATATAGTTTTACATATTAAACAAAAATCCGATTTTAAAAATATTGCTATTTATGAGCAAAAAAATAATAACGAGGTTTTTCAAAATGTAAAATATTTGGACGGTTCTGTTTCGGACGATTTAAAGGTTATGGAACATCCTAAAGAAGATGGTGCTACAATAGTAGACCATGTTGTTGATGACCCGAAAACTGCCGTAATAAGATTAATTATAGCTGATGACGATGTTGAAAGTTTAAACGAAATTCTAAATTATTATAAAGATAGAACACCGCTAACAATCAAAATTAAAAACGAAATCTATTCAAATTTTATAATTTCGGCTAAACCCCTAAAAGCAGATGTTGAACACTATGACAAAACCGTTTACGACTTATCTTTTAAAGAAGTTATGGTTGCAAAGACTGTATATGTCAAAATGAGCGTTCCACAGGTTAAAAATAAAACCAACGCAAGTAAGATAAAAACAGGACAAAAACAAGGTATAAAAACCAAAGCCAAACCCTCAATTTTAAGAACATGGACAAATAAAATCACGGGGCGTAAATAATGCAAATAGATTTCAATTTACAAAATATCCCAAATCAATCATTTACAGCCACAATTAACAATATTGATATGGAAATCACTTTAAAACTTGCGGATGAAAACTATCCGCATTTGTTATTTGCAATAGAAACAAATAACGGTTACTTATGCCCATATATTCCGATATTCGCTAATCAGGGCTTATTACCATATAACTATATGATTCAGGAACTTGGCGGACAATTCTTTATTGAAACCGAGAACGACGAATACCCAGATTATACAAAATTCGGCGATACGCAAAATTTAAGTTTTATAACAATAGACGAGCTAAACAATGGATAAACGCATTTGTTATGTACAAATACAAACACCGTCGGGCGACAAAGAAATACATAATATTTCAATGCGTGGAAGAATAACCCGCAAAATGTCAGAAACAGGCTCAACCGCAAAAATATCCATTGCAAACTTATCTCGTGATGATGTTGAATATTTAACAACTTATGTTAGCCCTTATGTGGACCAGTCCAAAAGAAAAAGAATAAATATTTTTGCAGGTTATGAATCAACGGGGGTTGCTCAAATATTCGGCGGTGATATATATTCGGCACTGCCTGATGGTATGCCCGATACTTGGTTAAATATTGAAGCTAAAACCGAGTATTTTAATCAGCAGAATATTATAACTTTTTCAACCTCAAACACAAACACAAAAACTTTAGCCACGAGCGTTGCAAACCAATTAGGGGTTAATCTTGTTTGGCGGTCAAAAAGTCAAAAATTAATTGATGCTTTTAATTTTGCAGGTGCAAAGGCTAAATTATTATATAAATTAAATTTAGTTGATAATTTTAGAGCATTTATAGATAACGGCAATTTGTATATCGTTGATAAGGATGAAGAACCGCCAACCGATAACGAAAATCAAACCTCCGATAATTCTGCAACAAAGAAAAAGGGATATATAAAATATGTTACTCCTGATAGCGGTTTAATCGGAATACCACAACCCGATGAATTTGGAGTTAAGGTCAAAGTTTTATTAGACCCTGCGGTTCAATTAGGGGATTGGTTCAAATTAGAAAGCAAACGTTTGCCTATTGTAAACGGTTTTTATCAGGTTTATGAAATGACATACGATTTTGCAACCCGAGAACCACAATATTATATTGAAATTTACGGTAAAAATAAAAGAATATAAAGTGCCGCAAAAACCAAAATGTTGAATTTTGGTTTTGAGGTACACATTTTAAGCGACGTAGAAATCTTTGATTTCACAGGAGCAAGTTTAACTATGGAAATAACTAAAACCATACCGTCTAATAACCCTGCGGATTGCAACACGCTTGACGGGTTAAATAATACTTTAATCGATAAAATTTTTTTGAATTTAAAAAAAGTATGCCCCGGAATTGTCCAAAGCTACAATCGTCAAACAAATAGAGCTGTTATAAAACCTGCTATAACAGGAATTGCAAGTCAGGGGCAAAAAGTTCCAAAAGATAATCTTGTTAATATCCCCGTTTTAAATTTATCGGGGGGCGGAATTGTTTTATCATTTCCGATTAAACAAGGCGATACGGGGTGGTTAATCGCAGCAGACCGCAATATTTCAATATTCAAACAAAATTTAGTTGAATCCGCTCCGAATGATTATAGAAAACATTGTTTTGAAGATAGTTTTTTTATTCCCGATAAAATTAACGACTTAAATATTTTAGATAATGATAGTTTTATAATCCAAACCATTGACGGCACTACATCAATCAGTTTAAAGGAAAATTTATTAACTCTTATCGCAACTGCGATAAATTTAACAGGAGCAACCACAATAACAGGCGATACATCCGTTGTTGGGAATTTAACCGTTTCAACCGGAGCGACGGGAGTATTTACAAGTGCAGACAGTAAAACCATCACCGTAACAAACGGTATTATAACAGGAATTAATTAATGCAAACAATTTCAATAAATCAAAACAACGATATTTACGTTGATACAAGCGGAAATATTGCAATGGGCAAAGACAAATACGCTTTATCGGACATTTGCAAAAACAAAGTTTTAACCACATTAGGAGAACCCGAATATAATCAGACGGCGGGCATACCATATTTTGAAACGGTATTTTGCGACACTCCGAAAATCGATTTATTTCAAACCGCAGTAATAGAAACAATAGAACAAACCGATAATGTTAATCGGGTTACAAACTTTGATTATGACCAAAATAACGGGGTCTTATCGTATTCATTAATAATTAATACAGATTTTGGGGACATTCAATTAAATGGCTAGTAATTACATATTTTTAGATAATAACGGCATAGTAGTAGCTGACACAGCCGATATTAAAGAAACTGTACAAAACGAATTTTTGGCGGCTTTAGGTTCGGATTTATCGCTTGAAGATTCAACACCGCAAGGAAGATTAATCGATATTGAAACAAATTGCAGAACGGCAGTCATTAATAATAATGTTGCTATTGCAAACAGTATCAATTTTAATTTAGCGTCAGGAATTACGCTCGATGCTTGGGGAGCAAATTTTGATTTAGAAAGAGACCCCGCAACAAGCTCGAGTGTTATTGCAACCGTAACGGGAGTGGCAGGAACAGTAATATCATCAGGTTCAACTGCTCAAACTCAAAACGGCGATTTATTCTATGCTGAAAACAATATTACAATTCCCCAATCGGGTAGTATTACAGCAACGTTTTTATCCGTTGAAAAAGGGGAAATCGCTTGTCCTGTTGGAAGTCTAACAAAAATTATAGATGGAACTTTAGGTTGGGAAACGATAACAAATTTAGCCCCTGCAACTTTAGGAACTTTACAACAATCGGATGCAAGCTATAAGCAAGAATTTTATGATAACGGCTTATTTAACGGAATGTCATTAATTGAAGATTATGATAACGCTTTAATGCGTGTGGATAACGTAATTTCAGCAAGAGTAATCGAAAACGGACTATCTACAAGTAAAGTTGTTGATAATATAACCTTATTACCTCATAGCGTTTATGCTTGTGTAGATGGTGGAAACAATACGGATGTTGCAAATGCTTTATTTTATCGAAAATCAGCAGGTTCAAACTGGACAGGATTAACAGGGCAAACAGTAACTGTTGATGTAGTTGAGCCAACTTATGGCGATATATATCAGGTTATATTTAACCGCCCAAATGAAATTCAAATTTATGCAAGCGTAACCGCAAATTCAGGAACGGCAACATCTTCCGATTTATCGGACGATATTAAAACTGCAATTACAAAATACATAAATATTCATAAAATCGGGGAAGATGTTTCGATTTTACAACTGGCACAAGCAATAAATTCAGCGATACCGGGAATTGCTCTTAATTCTATCGCAATTGGCACATCCTCCGGTTCGCAATCTGCCGCAAATATAACAATACATGTAAATCAAGTTGCAAAAGTTTCAGCAGAAAATATAACGGTAACAATAAATGCCTAATACAATTTTAAATTATGACCCAAGCGTTGATTTAACTAAACATATTTTTTGGCAGTATAATAACGCTCCTGCAATTAATAGTTTAATTAACACTAAACAAAATTGGTTTAATAAAAACCAAACCGAATTTTGGAACGACTGGGTTAAAAATGTTTTAAATATTACTACCGCAAATGATTACGGTTTATCAATTTGGGGAGCATTGCTTCAAGTGCCAAGAGTTTACAACGTTGAAGGTGATGATATAACACTTACGACTAATCAATATAGAACAGTACTTTTAGCAAGACTAAAACTGTTACATACCAGAGCAACCGTACCCGAAATAAATAAGTTGTTGAAATTTTTATTCGGACAATACGGAAAAGCCTATGTTGTTGATAATTTTGATATGACAATAACTTATAGATTTAATTTTAATTTATCTGCTCTGCAATTAGCAGTTTTACAAAATGTAACACTATTACCCCGTCCGGCAGGAGTTCAAGCGGTTATTGTTGCAAGCGATAATGTTGTATTCGGCTTTAACGGTTCAAGTGCTCAGCCTTTTGATAACGCACCATTTGCAACTTATATCCATAACGTATAACAGATAGTGCCGCAAAAACCGAAGCGTTGAGCTTTGATTTTGAGGTACACATATTAGGAGTTTTTTAAATGCAAAGCACAGAATTAGTCGCACCTTTAGCGATTCAGACACCTATTGCAATAAACGGTGATAAAAATATCCCAAAACAAAACGCACAAGGAACAGATACATCCTCAATTAGTTTAGGGTTTTTACCTATAACGTCAGAACCATTGGACGACGGCGGCATTGCACCCGAAAGAATTGATTTTAACGGGATGTTTTATTTATCAACGGACCAGAGAACATATTTACAAAACGGAGGTTATATAACCTATAACGTAGAAGTTGCAACTGCAATAGGCGGATATCCGCAGGGGGCAATTTTAAATTATCTTGATTCAAGCGGTAATTTTAGCCAAGTTCAATCTTTAATTGATAACAATCAATATAATTTTGTAACAACTCCAAGTTATATTAACAACACTTATTGGAAATTTGTTTCAGGGAAACCAACCGTAATATCAGTTTTAGAACAGGTTTACCCTATCGGAGCAATTTTTATAGGAACAACTTCATCCTGCCCTATGGCTGCGATATTTGGAACTTGGGAATTAGTTGCAGAAGATAGATGTTTACAAGGTTCTAGTGAAAATCACCAACCTAATACTACAATACCGGCAAGTTTACCAAATGTAAAAGGTGGTTGGTATTTAGGAAATGGTGGTTATTATGATGACCATAAATCTACCGCTTCAGGAGCAATAAAAGTTTCAAAAGGAGGTTATGGTAATAACGGTGCTAGATTATCAGGACAAGGTTCAAAATTTACTCTGGATGTTTCTGCAAATTTAAACTCAATTTATTCTGATAATACAACCACGGTTCAACCCTCGGCTTATGTAGTTAATGTTTGGAGGAGAACAGCATAGTATGATTAAATATTGTTTTATAACAGATGAAGAAACAGGAACAGTCCAGCTTGGTGTCGGTTGCTCGGATGAATACTATAAAGAAATTGGAATGAAACAAAGAGATGTTGAACAATCCGAGGTTGATTTTCAATGGTATTTAGCTGAAAAATGTCCGCACTATACGGATGAAGAAAAACTTGCTATTGCAAAAGAAGAAAAATACAAAGAAGCAAACAATAAAGCAAACTATTTTTTAGACCACGAAGCATTGTTTGAACTTTATCCCGATTTTCATATTGAAACAACTCAAGAACATATTAACACTTTTGCAACCGCCGCAAACGGAATTGAAAGAGGAATAATACCTTATCAAGAGTGGACTTCAAAAGAAGATAATAAACGGCAGTTAAATGCAGAAGAATGTTTAACGGTTTCTTTCGGTATTGGTGCAATCCAAAATGAGGTTTGGAATAACCAATATTACGCATATAAAACGGCAATCGATAAAGCCCAAACAGTAGCGGAAGTTGAAAGGATAGTAATTAATTATGTCAACTAACACTATTCCATACAAAGGCGACAATTCGCAAGCATACAATAAACATTTTTTAGAAATAGATTTAGAACTTGACGAGGGGGCAAAACCGCCCTCGAAGGTTGAATTTGTAACAGGATGTATCGTTAAACCATTTGTTAATCCTCAATTTCCGATTTATGTAGATTTTAGCGAATCTGAAAGTGCAAAACTCAACTATATAAACGTAGGTTATTTAATAACATACGACGACAAAGGGCGGAGAGAAACCGCCGAAGGTTCAATCACATTTAAGTACAAAAACGGAGTAATCTGCCAATGTTAAAAGCAACTTTTAAAATAGTTTCGGGAAATTCCATTTGGGGTGGAATTGGAGGCAATATAGAAAATCAAAAAGACTTAGTTGATTTTGTTGACACTGAAATTTCAGCTTTGGGCGGGGATATTGAAACTCAAATTGCCACTTTAGATAGCAAAATTGATTCGGTTCAATCTGTTTTAGAGGATGAAATATCAGCTTTTGAAACCGATTTAAACGGAAAAATTGATGAAGAGCAAAGTGCAAGAATTGAAGCCGATAATACTTTACAAGACAATATTGATACTTTAGATAATAAAATAGATACGCATATTGCAGATAAAACCAACCCCCATGAAGTTACAAAAACCCAAGTCGGCTTAGGCAACGTTGATAATACAAGCGATTTAAATAAACCTATATCAACAGCAACTCAAACCGCACTTAATGATATTTCAAACACAGTTAGCAACAATTATAATGCTTTAAATGAAAAAATCGGAACAAATACATCGAATCTAAACAGCTTATCAACTACCGTAACAAACAATTATAATACCCTCGACGGTAGGATTACAAGCGAAGTTTCAACGCTAAATACTGCAATAGGAACAGAGGCGACAAACCGCCAAAATGCAGATAATAATTTACAAAGCCAAATTGATGCCATTGTATCATCATCTGATGTTTTTGATATTGTAGGAACTTACGCAGAATTACAAGCTTATGAAATTTCAACCGTTCCTGTTAACGATATAATTAAAGTTTTGGTTGATAGTACGCACAATAATGCAGCGACATATTACCGTTGCATTGAAACGGCAGGAGTAAAATCTTGGAGCTATATTGGAACAGAGGGAGCATATTATACAAAATCAGAATCCGATAGCTTATTTGTTAAAAAAACTACAACCATAAACGATAAACCATTATCAAATAATATAACTTTAACCGCAGCAGACGTTGGAGCGTTACCATCATCAACCACAATCGGAAATGGTATTTTAACAATTCAAAATAACGGGGTTGATGTTGATACTTTTAACGCTAATTCTACAACAAATAAAATAATTAATCTTGTTACACCAACCAAAATAAGCGATTTAGCGGACGACACCGCAACAAATCCTATCGACAAAGCTGAAACTTTAACAGGTTTAACAGCTACCATAACGGAGTTGAATTATGTTGATGGTGTTACAAGTTCTATTCAAACGCAATTAAACGGAAAACAAACTACCGCCAATCTTGTAACTTCGGTTTCAAGTTCTTCAACCGATAGCCAATATCCATCTGCAAAGCTCTTTTACGACACTTGCGGAGATATTGAAACACTTATAAACGCTTTATAAAAAAGGATAAATATAAATGTCAATTCAAACAGCTATTGAAAACGCTCAACAAAAAGTAGAAAATGCTTACACCGCCGTACAGAATAAAGGCGGAACAATGCCTGCAACACAGAATCTAAGTAATTTACCAACAGCAATAAATTCGATTTCAACAGCAGGCACAGTTGAAGAATTAAATATAACTCCGACAACTTCCGCTCAAACTATAACACCATCAGCAGGGGTTGACGGTTTTAATCCTGTTAAAGTAGCAGCCGTTACATCTGCTATTGATAGCGATATTAAAGCAAGTAATATAAAAAGCGGAGTAAATATTTTAGGGGTCAACGGTTCTGTTGTTGAACTTAATGGACAAACTAAAACTGTAAATCCGACAACATCTCAACAAACAATTACTCCAGATAGTCCAAAGAATGGTTTAACAAGTGTTACCATTAATGCAGTAACGGCTGCGATAGATAGCGATATTCAGCCTGCTAATATTAAAAAGAATGTTAATATACTCGGAGTAACAGGAACTCTTGAAGAAGGGATAACCCCAACAGGAATAATTTCAATCACAGAAAACGGACAATTTGATGTTGCTAATTATGCAACTGCAAATGTTAATGTTTCAGGTGGTGGTGGGGGTGGTGAAGGTCGATATCTTGTTCGGGTTATAGATTATGACGGAACGGTCTTAAAATCAGAAAAACTTGATACCGGCAATACTTTTACTCTACCATCAAACCCTTCGCATAGCGGTTTAGTTTTTCAAAGCTGGAGTTCACCGGTAACAATTACAAATAATACAGTTACCGTTACTGATAGCGATATAACAATAGGTGCAACTTATACAACCGCAAGCGGATTAAGCGAATTTGATATTACTTTAACCGCTGTAACGGGTTTATCTGTTACTCTTAATATGGATGGAACTAAAAATTGGGGCGATGGCACAAGCGATACTTCAACAACCCATACTTATGCAAGCGAAGGGAATTATACAATAACTTGTGATGGTACAACCATGACAACAAGTTCATCAAGCGGAATTATGGGGCAAAGTTCAAGCAATAATGCAAGATACATTTTAACTTCCGCAAGAATGGCAAATGTTACAAGTATAGGGGGTTATGCGTTTGCATATTGTTATTCCCTAGCTTCAATAACAATACCGAGTGGTGTTACAAGTATAGGGGGTTATGCGTTTGCATATTGTTGTTCCCTAACTTTAATAATAATCCCAAGCAGTGTTACAAGTATAGGAAATGCTACGTTTCAAGGTTGTTATTCCCTAGCTTCAATAACAATACCGAGTGGTGTTACAAGTATAGGGAATGCTATGTTTACCTATTGTTTTCCCCTACCTTTAATAATTATCCCAAGCAGTGTTACAAGCATAGGATATTCTGCGTTTCAAAATTGTTATTCCCTAACTTTAATAATAATCCCAAGCAGTGTTACAAGTATAGAAAGTAGTGCGTTTAACAGTTGTCATTCCATTATTGAATACGATTTTAGTAGCCACACATCAGTTCCAACACTTTCAAGCACTAATGCTTTTAATAATATCAACGGAATTTGCAAAATTAAAGTACCTGCAAGGTTGGAAGCAAGATGGAAAGCTGCAACAAACTGGTCAACATACGCAAATTATATCGTAGGAGTATAAATTATGATAATTACAGAAACAGTAACAATTAATGACAAAAAATTTAAACATACATATTCAGATAGCGGTTTTTATATCCAAAAAGAAGATACGGAAGAAAAATACGCAGAAGCTTATGATGTCATAGATAGTGATTATACTTATATTGAAACAGAGGAGAAGATTCCAATGGATGAAGAAAATGCTCTTAAATTAACAAGAGGTGATGTATTCAGAGGTATTTTTCAAGCAAAAGGCATTAAAAGGGAACAAATAAGAGCCTTAATTCAGGCTATGGCAGAAACAACAGAAGAAGAAAAAATTGCAAAAGAACTTGCTTCAATAGATTTTGACGAAGCTCTTTATTTTTATCGTCAAAACCCGCTTATTGATAAAATCGGAAAGCAATTAGGGATTAGTTCTTATCAAATGACAAAGTTTTTTGAAACAAATGATTGGCAAGAATTAAATAAGGAGTAGTTTATGAACATCTTTAAAAAAATAACTAAAAAAATCATTTTAGTAAATAAAATCGAAAAAGCTTTCAAAAAAGCAAAAACTATGATAGATAATAACCAAGGTTTGGCTGTGAGCGTAAAGAACAGGCTTTTTTATTTAAAAACGGATATTGAAGAAATACTACAACTATTACCACAGTTTAAGCCGATATACAAAGAGGTTATGGAAATTGTCAAAGAAGTTTTTTAATTTCAAATCAAAACTTGATAATTCTTGTGTCGTAACAGGCAGAAACGATTTATTAATCAGGTTTAATGAGCAAATTCCCGAAGATTTATTGCTCGATAAATCGCTTGTTGGATTAACAAATGGTGAATTAAAAGAAGCTTTGAAGAAACCTTTTTATTTATCCAAGGATTTACTTATCGGGATAGAATTTGAAGGCGAAAGCTACTCTTTTATAATCCCCGAGGGATACGATTGGAACGGGGCGAATGTACCTTTTTTTGCTTGGCTAACTATCGGACAGCAAAAAGAACCCCGCTTCAAGCTTGCAAGCTGTGTGCATGATTATTTATGCGAACACAAAGAAGTTATTAATTACAATCGCTATCTTTCAACATTAATTTTTGAAACACTTTGTGAATACTTTGGAAGATTTAATGCTGTTAAACGCTGGGCGATGTTTCATAGTGTAGATAATTTTCAAAAGCTGCAAAAGGGGTGGAAATGAAAATAAACCCAATTTGCCCTATTGTTTTTACGCATTATAAAAATACTCTTAAAAAAGAATGGTTAAAGGGCAATATGCCCTCTGTTAAACATGATATAGGCGGAAACCTTTTAACCCCTGAAAACGCAACCAACGGACACATGCTTGCAAAATCCAAAGGCGGGGCAACAACATTAAAGAATTTAACCCTTGAAACGGCTGATTATAACCAATTAAAAGGCAACAAGCCATTTAGTTGGTTTTTTGATGTTAAAAGTTTTATGCAATATTGTGATGAGGTCGCACAGGTAAAATTGAAGAACTTTGACGGGCTTGAATACGTAAGGGGCATAATTGAAAATGCTTTTGGGTTATTGAAAGAGGGGAAATAGATGAGCTTAGAATTAGCAGGAATCCTTTTAACGGTTATTATCCAAGGGCTTTATGTCGCTTTTAAATTGGGTAAATTTGAAGAAAAGCTTGTAACCCTTGAAAAGAAACAGGATAGACACAATAACCTAATTGAACGAATGGTGCGGGTTGAAGATAGCGTTAAATCCGCTCATAAAAGAATTGACGATATAAAATAACTCTTTCCTTTATTTTTTGCAATAAAAATGAGCTGTCAAGTAATCCTTGACAGCTTTGTACTTAAAAAGGAGACAAAATGCAGTTAAATTTTTCAATTACAGAGTTGGTACATAGCGACAATGCGATTAAATCCGGCATAGATAATACACCGAACATTGAACAGGTTGACAATCTTTTGAACCTTATATTTTACTGCCTGCAACCTATAAGAGATAAGCTAAAAAAACCGATGATAATAACATCCGGGTTTCGTAATCTTAAAGTTAATTTTTTAGCAGGTGGCAAAGCAAATTCTCAACACCTCGAAGGCAAAGCAGCGGATTTTATCGTTAAGGGTATGTTTCCAAGCCAAATAATTGATTTTATCGTTAAAAGCGGAATCGAATATGACCAGTTAATCAACGAATACAATAAATGGGTTCATATCTCGTTCAACAAAGGCAAAAACCGCAAACAACCACCGGTTAAAATAGGCTAATTTTTTCATTACGGGGTCTCATATCCCCGCTCCTCTTTTTATAACTTAACTGGATGATAACCCCTCTAATTAATTTTAGAGGGGTTTTTTGTTGCTTATTCTCTCGATTTCGAGAGAATTAAAAACAACGTAGTTTCTTATTCACATTTCCGTAGTTTTTTGTTAATAAGTCGTTCGCTAAAATGCAATAATAATGCTAAAAGTCGTTAAAAAATGTGGATTTCTATTCCAAAATAAACGGTTTTTGTAGAAAATATTACAAAAACCTGTTATAATAACATCACCAGTGGCGGCAAAGCCTCTTAACCATGCTCAAATGCCGCACTTAAATTATCTTTAATTGCTCGCTTTTACAGTTTTTCTGCGTTGCTGAATATGAAAATATATTTAACTCTACGTTAGTATTTAACTTGTCATAAAATCCTTTGACGAATTCTTTTTTTATTTCAAAACCATATCCCCTGCGATTTAATTGTTTGCATGCTAAAAGTGTGCTCCCGCTTCCAGCACAAGGGTCTATTACAACATCACCCACATCAGTAAATAGTTCTATTAAATCTTTCAAAACAAATATTGATTTTTGGGTAGGGTGTATTTTAGGCGTTGTTGTGTCTTTCACGAACGGGCGATTATTAAATATCATTTGACCGTTGTTGTTGAATTTAGGTAATTTATCACGATAAAGAATAACTGCATATTCAGTATTACCAACAATTCTCATATTCGCTTTTAAAACTTGCGGAGAATAATTTTTATAAAATTGAATCGGAATATAATTTTTAAAACCAAAGTTTTTTGCAATTTCAACAAGCTCAAATTGTTGTTCCCATGCACAAAAAACTATAATACAACCTGCCTTGTTTGTTTCTTTAGGCTCTGGTTTCAAAAGTTTTGAACAAAAATGGAAAAATTCGTTTAAATTAAAATTTTTATCAGTATCAAAAAATTGTTTATTTGCTTTATCGCTTTGCCCGTTTTTTATGTCATTTCCTTTATACCAACAAGCTTGCGAAGCATAAGCATTATTACCTACATTGTACGGTATATCCGCAATTACTAATTGTGCTTTTGGTATATTATATTGTTTCCTGTTTTGAAAACTGTCGTTAATAAGATAAACTTGCTCTTTTGCAATTAAATCTCTGTCTAGTTCCATTATTCCCCTCATTTCTAATAAAAAATTCATAAGAATTGACAAAAAATTTTGCTGATTTTTTGCTGATTTTTTCTGTCAAAACTATCAAAAATATCAAAATCCGCTAAAGTTAAAATTCGTTCAAGAACCCTAATTTTAAAGGATTTTGTCAATATTATCAAAAGTATCAAAAATAGCCAAAATGTATTGGGGTGGTAGGGGTCGCAGGTTCAAATCCTGTCGTTCCGAAATCTTAAAAGATAATTCCAGACTGCTTTTTGCGGAATGGAATTATTTTATTATTTCCCTCATTTTTTATTTTGCTGATTTTTTGCTGATTTTTTTGAAAATAAGTATTGAGCTGACTGGTTGCGGCGGTTATCATATCAGAATTATTTTGAGCATAAACATTTAATGTTGTTTCCGTTCTTGCATGTCCTACTTGGTTCTGTGCAAATTTAACACTTAAACCGCTTGATAAAACCATATCAATATATGAACCTCTTAAATCGTGAAGCCTTACCCGTTTATTTATTCCGCATAATTTCAAGATTTTATAAAAACACCGTTTGCGGAAATTTTCCCCTCTTAAATAAGTCCCCGCTTTGCTTGGAAACAATAATGGGTTATCGGGTTTTAATGTCTTTATATGCTCTTTTAAAACCTCTTTTAATTCGTCAAATAAAAAAATTTTACGGTTTGACGATTCCGTTTTGGTTTTATAAACCAGTCTCGCTTGGGTGAATTGCTTTGTAATTTCAATATAACCTTGTTCATAGTCGAAATCCGTCTTTTCAAGAGCCAATATTTCGCCCTCTCTTGCACCTGTTCCGATAAAAGTAAACAATAAAGGGTAATATTCCCGATAGCATTTTTTACAACATTCAAGAACATTTTTTAGCTCCTCTATCGTTAAGTGGTTTATATCCGCCTTTGGCGGTTTCGGTTTTTCAACCTCATTAAAAATATTTTTTTCAATCAGTTTATGCTTGATTGCGTAATTCGTTGAAGCTCTTGTAAGTTTTAAGCAATGCATTGCAACGTGCGGAGTTGAGTTTTTCTCAAGGTCATAGAAAAAACCTTGAATGGCAATAGAATTGACACTATCGTATTTTATGCCGTCTAATTGTTTTAAATATTTATTGTAATAAATATTGTAGGTATCATAAGTTGACATAGCATATTTTATTTTTGCCTTATCTAAAAAGAGCTTGAAAATCTGCCCAAAAGTTATGTTTTTGTCGGTCTTTACTTCTTCAAATTTCCATAAATCCCTTTTGGCTTCTTTCAAGGTGTCATAATATCCCGATGTGTGCCGTTTGCCGAATATATCAGTGTAGGTTATTGTGTATTTAACCTTTTCGCCTGTTTTTGTTTTAATCCGTTTTTTGCTTATGCCTGCCATTTATATATATCTTTCTAAAATATCTCTTATTTTTATTAACGACCTTATTTTAATTTCTAAATCCCGTTGTTTCCATGATGGTTGA